>JBBTUG010000001.1:0-4653 GCA_038063895.1 Patescibacteria group bacterium
TAATTGGCCGACCGGCAAGGTTGACGGAAGGTTGTGGTAGCCGTAAAGCCGGGCTACTTCCTCGATTAAGTCCTCTTCGATCGTGATATCCTTGTCCCGCCAGGAGGGTACCGTGCTGCTTAAAACTGATAACTGAGGACTGATAGCTGTTTTAAAACCAAGAGATTCAAGAATTACCACCGCCTCCTTAGGTTCTAATTTGATACCCAAGTATTGCTCCATTCTTTCTTTCGTCATCTCAACAGTGTGGGGTTTAAGGGGTTGGGTATTGATATCGATCAGTTCCGAAGCTACGGTCGCCTTCGCGTTTTTCATTGCCATTGTTACGCTTTGGGCTAATGCCGGAAGGATCATTTCCGGATCAAGTCCTTTTTCGAAGCGCTGGACGGCTTCGGTACGCAGTGGCAGAGACATGGAAGTTTTGCGGACTACAACAGGATCGTAAATTTGGGCAAATAAAATTACTCTGGTTGTTGAAGGGGAAATCGCGCTGTTTTCCCCGCCCATAATCCCGCAAAGATCAATTATTTTTTCTCCGTCGTCGATGACGATAGAACCCACGGGAATTTCCCGTGTCGTACCGTCTAAGGTGATGAGTTTCTCCCCTGCCCGGCTTGCCCGTAACTGCATCAGTTTTTCCGTTCCATTGTTTATTGCGGCCAACTTATCGTAGTCAAAGGCGTGCATCGGCTGTCCCAGTTCCAGCATCACGTAGTTGGTGATATCAATAATATTGTTCAGCGCTCTAACCCCCGCCTTTTCCAGCCGGTCCCGGATAATCTTCGGCGAGGCCGCGATCTTCACGTTTTCAATAATGATTGCGCTAAAACGGGGACAAAGTTTCGAATCGGCTATTTCCGGTTTCAGTTTCGGAAAGGGGCTCGCCGGCTGTTCTTCATTTAAAACCGTAGTATTGGGGATTTTCCCGGTAACTAGCTTTGCCGGGTGATTAAATCTTGGCAGCGCGGCCGCGGCTTCGCGGGCAATGCCTAAAACTGATAAACAGTCATAGCGGTTTGGCGGAACCTCAATGTGGTAAATACTGTCGCCGTCGAATGAACTCGTTACGCGGTCAACACTTAAACTGCAAAGCGACAAGGCCTTGGCGATTTGTTCAGGCGTGGCTTCAGTTGAAAGGTAGTCCCGCAACCAAGAGTCGGGAATTAAAATATCCATATTTAAAATTGCTGTAAAATTCTTAAGTCCGTCGAATAAAGGAGACGAATATCATTGACATTGTACTTCATCATAAAACACCGCTCGACGCCCCACCCGAAAGCAAAGCCGGAGTACTTGTCGTGATCGACTTTCCCGTTACGCAACACGTTCGGGTGCACCATTCCCGCCCCGCCCAGCTCCACCCACCCATCTTTGCAGGTGGTACAGCTCTGTCCTTTGCAGACGGCGCAGGTCACGTCAACTTCAAAACTGGGTTCGGTAAAACGGAAGTTATATGGCCGGATCCGGGATTGCATCTTGGGTCCAAAATAATTTTTGACGAAATAATCAATGGTCCCTTTAAGATCCGTAATTGAAGCGGTTTGATCAACCAAAAGACCCTCGAATTGGTGAAACATCGGGGTGTGGGTAATGTCCGATTGCCGGCGGTAACACTTGGAAATATTCAGCATCCGGATTGGCAGTAAGCCCTTTTCCATCTCCCGCACCTGTCCGTTGCTGGTGTGGGTTGTCAGAACGGTGTCCTGTCCTACGTAGTAGGTTTCCTGCTCATCCCGGGCCGGATGGTTGCGCGGGATATTCAACGCCTCAAAGTTATAATAATCGGTTTCGACCTCGCCGTAGCGGGATCGACTGTAACCTAGGCGTTGAAAAATATTTTCAATTTCCGTAATTGTTTGGGTAACCGGGTGGAGGTGCCCCGTTGTCCAAGGCGTTCCGGGTAAAGTTAGATCAAGGTGAATTGAAGACGGACTTTGGAGAGCAGCTTCTGCCTTTAGCTCGAGAGCTCGAGCGATATTATTTTTTAACTGATTAAGACTCTCGCCGAAGGTTTTCCGCTCCGCGGCCGCTTTTGCCGGAAGAGTTTTCATCCTCTCCGCGACCAGGCCTTTTTTCCCGAGATACTTAATCCGCAGCTCTTCCAGTTGTCCGGAATCGGGGCAGTTTTCAATCTCTGTCAGGGCCTGTTTTTCTAGCTGTTCAATTTCCATTCTACGCAGCTATTTTATCACTTTGTAATTAGTTTAACTATTTGGGAAAAAGACTGGGGGCTTTCTACTGCGATATCAGCTAAAACTTTGCGGTCGAGGTTAATATTGGCTTTCTTCAATAAGTCGATAAAAACTGAGTAACGGAGATTAAAAGGCACAACCGCGGCATTAATCCGTTGGATCCAGAGCCGGCGGAATTGCCCTTTCCGGTCTTTCCGGCCGGCAAAAGCGTACTGCCCGGCGTGAATAAACGCCTCGTGAGCTTTACGGTAGAGTTTCGAGCGGGTACCGTAATACCCTTTCGTTGTTTCTAATATTTTTTTGTGTCGGCGGCGGCGTTTAAAGCCGGTTTTGATTCTCATAATTATTCCTAAATCGACAGCATCTTTTTCATCCGAGAGCGATAAGGTGGCGCAAGTTCGATGTCAATATTTTTTCGCGTGTGGGTCGAAGTATCTTCCTTGCTGCGGAGGTGCGACGTTCCGACGTGACGGTGCATCAGCTTTTTATTCTTGGTTATTCTAATCCGCTTGGCGGCTGTTTTTCTGACTTTTGCTTTCGGCATAATATTAATTTGACTATTTCGGAACAACAATAACGCTTAAGAAACTCCCCATCTTTTTCGGCGACCCTTCCGTCTTTCCGATTTCCGCGATCGCGGCAATAGCTTTTTTTAACTTATCCATTCCAATTTCCGGATGGGCGTTTTCACGGCCCCGGAACTGAACGGTTAATTTTACCTGGTGCCCCTCCTCTAAAAATTCCCGGACTTTTTTCATCTTTATTCCCAAATCGTTTTCGCCGATTCCGGGACTCATCCGCATTTCCTTAACAATGCTTTTCTTAATTTTCGTGGTTCCTTTCCGGCCCTGTTCGTAAAGAAACTTCCGCAAATCGCCGATTTTTACGGCCGGAGGATCGACTTTGTCGGAAACCTCAATTAAGTCCATTCCGGCGGCTCTAGCTTGGCGCAAAGCCTCATCCCTCGGCAGGACGGGGTTTTCCTTTCCATCTATTATCCGAACCGTCTCTGTCCTGATGTTTTCGTTAATTCGATAGTATCTTCTGGCGATCTTAAAACCTCCTGATCATGAGTAAAACGACTTCCGACAGTCTATCAAATATAAAACTAGAGGTCAAGGGATCTTGAAGTTTCCTTTTCCCTGATTTTATTGGCCATTTCCGTAATAGCGAGGGTACCGGAGTTTTGTCCGCTGCGGAGCCTTAAACTAACTAGCCGGGCTTCTCGTTCTTTTTCTCCGACGATTAACATATATGGCACTTTTTTAAGTTGCGCGGAGCGAATTTTCGCAGAAAGAGGCTCATTGCGACTATCCAGCTCCAGCCGCAGCGGGTTGCCTTCTCCTCGAGAAGCTTGTTGCATTTCCGTCATTACTTCTTTGGCGTAATCCGAAACTTTCTCGGAAACCGGAATAATTACGGCCTGCACTGGCGAGAGCCAGACCGGAAACGCGCCGGCAAAATGTTCGATCAGAATGGAGAGGTATCTTTCGATGGAGCCCATTATTGCCGCGTGAACCATCACGATTCTCTCGTCCCGGCCTTCCTCATTAACGCAACTGAGATCGAATCTTTCGGGAAGATTGTAGTCCAGTTGAATCGTTGCTAACTGCCACTCACGGTTGAGCGAATCACGGGACAAAAAGTCCAGCTTCGGTCCGTAGAATGCCGCCTCACCAGTGGCCTCGAAATACTCCATCCCCTTTTCCTCAGCGATGCTCTTGAGAGTTGCCTCGGCCCGATCCCAGCCTGCGTTGCTGCCTAAATACTTCTCGGGCTGTTTCGGGTCGCGTAAAGAAATCCGCAATTTAAGTTTAAAGCCGACTGCTCCGTAGAATTTCTCTACGATATCCCAAATATTTAGAATCTCCTCTTTGACCTGGGCCTCCCGGCAAAAAACGTGGGCATCGTCCTGGGTAATACAGCGGACCCGGGAAAGGCCTGAAAGCTCGCCCGATTGCTCGTCCCTGTAAACCATCGTAGTATTGGCGTACCTTTGCGGCAGTTCACGGTAACTTCTTTTTAAGTGGTTGTAGATTTGGGTGTGATGGGGACAGTTCATCGGTTTCATCACGAAGAAGTGGTTCTCCCTGGTTGTAATTTTAAAGAGTTCATCCTTGAACTTCTCCCAATGGCCGCTTTTCTCGTAAAGTTCTTTTTTAGCGATATGCGGAATCTCGACTTTTTCGTACCCCTTTTCTTTCCTTAATTGCCAGACGTACTGGTCCAATAAGTCCCGGAGTAAAGTTCCCTTAGGAGTCCACAGAGCCAAACCCGCTCCGACTAAATCGGAAAAGGTAAATAAGTCCATCTGCACGCCCAGCTTTTTGTGGTCGCGTTTCTCGGCTTCGGATAACATTAACAAATAATCGTCAAGTTCTTTTTTAGTTGTAAACGCTGTTCCGTAGATTCGGGTCAGCATCTTATTTTTTTCGTCGCCGTGCCAATATGCGCCGGCAAC
>JBBTUG010000001.1:4753-13100 GCA_038063895.1 Patescibacteria group bacterium
TTTTGCATTGCCGTATGCAAAACGTGCTCCGCGGTATGTCTCAGCGCGAGAAGTTCACGTTCGTCAGCTGACAGTTTTTCCAATTTTTCATCCAATATTTTTGACATATTTAAAAATAAAAAAAACCCATCCGGTTCCTTGGGATCCACGCCTCTTCGGCGGGAGGTTCCATCCCAATTCCCCTAACGGGCGCTTAATTACATTGCCGTTTCGTGGTATTCCGGTCAGGCTCCGCGGTTGGTAGCCGTTTCTTTGCCTGACGGATAAATGCTATCAATAATATTCCTTTCGGTCAAGAAGTTTTGGTCAGTTGTGAATTCAGCATAAAAAGTAGGGTCTAGTAAGTTTGTTTACGAAGTTTTACGAAAAGTCAGGTTAGGGCAATTACCCTGGTTATTATGACCTTGCAAAATTCATCGCGACCGCGAGTAATAATGCAAGGTATTATAGTAATGTCAGAACACGAGTGCCGTAATGAGTGGCGGCACACCAAATCTCTTACCCTTTTTTTAGGGGGCATAGTTGCTCTAAAGCGCACTGTAAAAGCATCTTTCAATAATAGCCCTCTCTATTATTGTGCCACTAATTATGGGTTATCACGAATACTCTAGGGTTAACAACCTCTTGTCGCTTATTGACCCCCGATCGCTCTTCAAAAAAAGAATATCAACGGATATTTAGGGTTGGGAAGTTTTGGCGAGGGTTTCTTTCATAAGCTCTTTTAGCTTCCACATAAAGATTTTGCCTTTGCTTTTGGGTTTATTGTAGCCGAGGGCGAATTCTTTCGCTTTCTCCAAAAGATTCCGGGGGGCGTCTTTTGCCAGTTTAATGTAAAGAGAACGGTGGCGGATATCCTCAAGCTGTTGGCAAAGGCGGAGGCCGTAATCCTGGAATTCGTGGTTAACGTAGTTGGCGAAGCCCCGATCGAGTTTTTCTTCAAGGATTTCTTTGATTGTTTTCATTTAGGGTTTCTGGGGTAGCTTTCTTTACTTCCGATTCCGAACTTATCGAGACCCTGGCTTTAATTTCCATAATATCCGCCGATAGTTCCTGCACGGCTTTATAAACTTCCTGGGTGATTTTTAAATCTTTCTCGGTCACGGTGATATCGTTTTCGAGTTTTTCTCGGTCCCGACGCCTTTCCCACCGGTCCCGTTTCCATTCGAAGTTTCTGATTTTATTGGTCGAGTGCAGGACAAAAAACCAGATGAAGACTCCCTCAATGCTAGTGATAAAGACAAGGTTTTCTTTCGAGTAACCGATTGTCAGCCAAAGGGTGACGAACAAAAGGTGGACGAAAATGGCCCACGGGGAAGCGAGAAAATTCGTGATCTGGTCCAGGGGTTTATTAGAGAGGCCGTTAGGGTGCCGGGTAGGCTTCATTAATTTTAGTTTAATGGATTATAAGGGAAAGAATCAAATAAACTTTTCTAAGCGGGTACCTTCAAAGGTCTTCAGCAGCTTTTTAATTTTGGCCACTGAATCCTGCGGGCAAACCAAAAGCGCATCCGGAGTATTTACGACGACCATATCCTTCAGATCAATGCCGGTGACCAATTTATTTTTCTCGTAATTGAAAATCAGGCAGTTTTGGCATTCTAAATCCCTGGCCATTCCTTTGACGACGTTGCCCTCCGGTTCTTTTCCCAGGGCTTCTTTTAAAGAATTCCACTCCCCGACGTCGTGCCAGTCCATGTCCGCGCAAAGGAGGAACGCCTCCGTGGGTTTAAGGCGTTCGGCGTAAGCGTAATCGAAAGCCTGTTTGTCCAGACCCGCATAGACCTTCCGGGTTGTTTCCGCCTCAGTGGGGGTCCCGATTGATTTCATTATTTTCGAAAGACCCTTATACATTTCCGGCACTGATTTCGAATACTTTTCCAATACCCGGCTCGTGTGAACGATAAAATATCCGGTATTCCAAAAATAATCTCCCGAAAGAAGGTACTTCCGGGCGGTATTAAGATCAGGCTTTTCTACGAATTTAATAAATTGGTGTAACTCCACGCCATACCCGGGGTCCAGCTCCCGGATTTTCCTGCCGGCCTTGATATATCCTTTGTGGACCGACGGCGAGGCCGGTCTGACGCCAACGATCAAATCACGGCCGCTTTCTTTGGCTAATTCTTCGCCCGCTTTAAGGGCTTTAATGAATGCTTTCGGCTTCCGGATAAGGTGATCCGACCACTGGATTGAAACAACCTCGTCAGGAAAAGCGGCCGCAATTTTAATCAGTCCTAAGCCGACGGCCGGGGCGGTGTCTTTCATCATTGGCTCAAAAATAAAATTACGCTTTGGAATTACCGACAGTTGACGGCGGAGCTCTTTTTCGTAGCGCCCGCCGGTGATGACAAAAATGTCAGTCGGTTTAAATCCTAAAAGAAGATACTGGAGTTTAAGCTGCACCAGGGTTTTCCGGTTATGAACTACTTTTTGATGCTGTTTCGGATTTTTTCTCCGGCTGGCGGGCCAAAAACGGGTGCCGTAGCCGCCGACAACTAAAAGAATTTTCATAAGTTTGAAAGTTGGGGCAAGGAGGATGGTGGGTGGTATAGGAGTCGAACCTATGACCTCTACCATGTCAAGGTAGCGCTCTAACCAACTGAGCTAACCACCCCCTTCATAAAAATGTTTGAGTACTTTCTTTAAGTAACTTCTACCCCATTGAGTTTTGAAATACTTCTCCCTAGTGGTAGCATCACTTCGGCATTTATACGCTTCGTAATAAATTAATTCAAGAGGTGTTCTACGTTTGGTGGCTTCGACCTTGCCTAGATTGTGTTCTTCCAACCGATGCTTCAAGTCACTAGAGTAGCCTGCATAGTGGTTGTGATCCTTAAGGCTTCGTAAGATATATACGTAGAACATTTGCCTCCCCTCCACGCTCTTCACCCGCGCAAATTTCTACAAGAAATTTGTTCGGGTAAACCAGACTGAGCTAATCGCCCCCTTCTATCCGCCGCACCGACGACTATTTTTTAGTGTTAGCGCCTTTTACTTCCCGGTGACCGGCGATGACCTGATCGATCATCCCGTATTCTTTGGCAATTTCCGGAGTCATAAAATAATCACGGTCAATGTCCCGCATAATATCGTCGAAGGATTTTCCGGTGTGTTTCGCGAGCAGCTGAGCGTAAAGATCTTTTAATCGGAGGATTTCTTTAGCGGAAATTTCAATATCCGTCGCCTGGCCGCCGGCCTGGCCTAAGGGCTGGTGGATATGGATTAGTGAGTGCGGCAACGACAGCCTTTTCCCTTTAGTTCCGGCTGCTAAAAGGAGGCTGGCGGCTGAAGCAGCGGTGCCGACGACAGTTGTTGCCACGTCGTTTTTCAGGTGCTGAATTGTATCGTAAATAGCCAAGCCGGCGTACGCCGAGCCGCCCGGACTGTTGATATAGCAGTGGATGTCTTTTTGCGCGTCCGTACTTTGTAGGAAAAGCAGTTGCGCGACAACGGCGTTGGCTAATTCGTCGGTTATTGGGCCGGAAATAAAAACGATCCGGTCTTCCAGCAAACGCGAAAAGATGTCGTAAGCCCGCTCGCCCCGGCCGTTGCGCTCAACTACAAAAGGTACGTAATATTGCAAACTATTATTATTCATATCAGCTAATAATATTATCACTTTCCGGACTTTTTGTCGCTTTTGAAACCAGCGTTTCCATTAGGGAAATGAGCCTTTGAACCGTCTTATTATTCCTCAAAACCGTTTCAATATACAGCCGACTTTCCGGGGTGCCTAAATTTTTCCGGCTGGCCGGATCCGGCGCTTCGTTAACTGCATCGTCAATCTCCTTGTCCTCTACTCTTATTTTCTCGAGTGATGCCACTTCGGAGAGCATCAATCCGGTTTTAAGATTTTTTTCCGCAAGCATTCGGTATTCGGTTTTCAGGCTCTCCGCCGTTTTCCCGGCTGATTTAAGATATTCCTCAATCGTTAATCCAAGCTTTCCGGTTTGGTCGACAAGTCGGGAGAGCATTTGGTTAACCTCGTCGTCAACTAAAATATCGGCGATTTCCGCTTCGGTGACAGAAAGAACCGCATTCACGCCTTTATTTATCATCTCATTCGTTCCTTTTTCCGTAACCGGCTTTTTATTCAGGGGTGAGCCGTCGGGACCATAAAGCGTTTTTTCGTTGGTGCCGCCGGCGTCAGCGAGCGCCTTTTTATAATCCCCTATTTTAATTACCGGCCGCTCCACTATTACCGCTGAAAAGACAAAATCGGCGTCGGGTTCAAAGTGGTTGATTTCAACCCGGGGACTGACGACTGGGTGGAGGTGGTGTTCCTTAATAATCGCGCCAAGCGCTTCATCAAGCAGTTTTTCCAGCGCTTTGGTCCGGACGACTGCCTGGTCAAGATGCCCCTCTGCCGCCGGCCTCGGAGCTTTGCCTTTGCGGAAACCGGGCACTTCAATATTCTCAACCGCCACGGCTACTGCCTCGTCGTAAGTAGCTCTCACCCTTTCTTTCGGGATAGTGACTTTAACTTTAACGGTATTTTTAGGCTGGCGTTCGACTTCGGTTTGCATACGGGGGTTATTATTGCACTCACTGCTTTGGCGGTCAACTGCGGAATTAACTGAGCTCGACTATTTCGACTTCCCGCATTTCTTTCCGCACGGTAACTAAACCTAATGCCTTAAGGGCGAGGATGAGCAGGCTGGAGAGCAAAATGGTTATCGATTTAACAAAAACTCCCAGGGTCATTAGGGATAAAAATAAAGAAGTGGCTAAAACCGGGGCCAGGTAAGAGCGATATTGGTCAAGAAGGGTTTGGAGCTGGCTACGGAGGGCGTCCTTTAACGGGTTGAGGACAACCTCGTTAAGGACCTCTTGGGGAAGACTTGTTACTTCCGGCTGATTAACGCTAACCAGTTTAAGAGCATTATTGGCGGACCAGTCAATGACCTGTTCCGGAATACCGATTGAATGAATTGTCGCACTTTCCTTTGCGTAGACGTAATAACCGGTGCTGAGGATAAAGGAAAATAGTAAAAATAAAAGGCCTAAGTTAGCGCCGGCGGTACGGAGGATGTTAGGGCGGGTATAAAGCTGCTTATCGCTGTTGACCCGGTAAAAGTAAAATGTCTCCGTAAGAAAGACCCCCGTAAAGACCCCGAAAATAGTCAGAAAAGGTAAAGCTAAAGAAGCCAAAGTAACCGGGATGGGAAGAATGCTGAAGAAGAATATAACCAGAGCGGGAGACAGGGATCGGGAAAGAGCCGCGTAAGTGGTGACTAACGAAAATAGGCAGACCAGAAACAGCAGCGGGGTTACCGCTTGAATAATGTTGAGGGGATCGAGAAAAAAACCCGGGATGCCGGACCAGAACAATAAGGAAAAGATGAAAATCAGAACCCCAAAGATGGCCGTGGTTATTAGTTGTCTGGTGGTCATTAGTAGTTTTAACCGATAAGTGACTTCATCTTACTTTTGAATACGTCAGCGCCTGAAAATACCTCAGAGTGATAACCGAAGTCTATCGAAGAGACAACATTAAGCGTATCATCATCCCAAAAAAGCACCTCTGTTTTATCCGGTTTATTCAGAAAGTCGTGAACTGCCGACCAAAACTCAGGCTGCGGTTTAAGAAAACCGGCTTCTGCGGAGGATATCGCCCCGTCAAAATGTTTTTCCAGACCGAGGTCCCCGAGAATATATTGAACGCGGTATTTTTCGTTATTGGTGGCCAAGTAACACCGGATACCCCTGTTTCTCAAATTACAAACTCCATCCAGTACTCTCTTATCAAGATCGCTTTCATGCTCAAACCAGAATGCTAGTAGGTCACCAACGGATTTTTTCCAATTCCAATCATTAAGATATTTTGCCAATTCCTGTTTTAAATCGGCTTGACCGACAAGACAAAGCCGGAACTCGTTATTGAAAAAAGGAAGTACTTTTTCCATCGGGGTGCCTGATTCCCGGCAGAATCTTTGGCTGAAATACATTTCCCGGTGGATAATTACCCCGTCAACATCAAACAAAACCGTTTTTATCATACAAAATCTAGGATTGACTTGAAAACAATCTACGTAAGCCAAGTTACTCTGATTTAAGGTCTTGGACATCAAAATAGTTAGTGCCCGTCTCTCTGCTCTTAAAGGATAATTTACACATCTCAAAGATAGGATCCGGTAAGTTATCAAAGTCATACCAAACCCACGATTCTGATTTTTCCGGTTCCAACGCTTTCGGCTCTCCGCTTTTCCAATCGGCCACTAAACCTATATGAACATAATGCTTCGGCGCGTACTTAGTTACGTTAGCTATAAATTGGAAACGAATATTATCAATTTCTATTCCACACTCCTCGCGAGCCTCGCGTCTAGCACAGTCTGCAAATCCCTCCATGTATTCCAAATGTCCACCCGGAAACGCAAATTCTCCTTCGCCATGCGATCCTTTACGCTTACCTAGTAAAACTTTTCCATTTTTAATAATCATTATCCCGACACCTACCTTTGGTCTTTGTTGTTCGCTCATAGTTATTCCTATACTCTCACTCTGATCTTAATCCTTCGCCAACCCCAATTAAAATCCTGAGCTTGTCGAAGGATGGTGCGGACGAGAGGACTTGGTCACGCGTTGAAATCTACTTATTTCACGCGCGACCCCGGCTCGTCGCCGCCGCTCCTGCGCCATTCAAGTCCACTCACTCTAATCCTAATCCTCCGCCAATCTCAAGATAAATCCTGAGCTTGTCGAAGGATGGTGCGGACGAGAGGACTTGAACCTCCATGGCCTCACGGCCATACGCTCCTAAAGCGTACGCGTATACCAATTCCGCCACGTCCGCACGTCTACCAATTCCGCCATCAGCCCGAATAAACTATTTTATCATTTAATAGGGAAACGAAGAAGGAGGCTAGGACTCATCTAGTTGGCGCATGAAGAAATTAACGCCGTTGATCCAATTTTTAAAATTCGGAGGCGTATACGTCGGACCGATTTCCTCAGGGGTGGTGTGCGTCTTAAACCGTTTTGCCAATTCCCGCCCGACGGTGTCGATTCCGTCTTCAAAGCTGTCAAAATAAATATATCCCCCGCCCCAGCCAAAGGGGTTAAAGGAGTCTTCAATTAAAAATTGTCCAAAAGTGGATTCCATCCCGGTGATTGCCGGAAGCAGCCGCCAGTCGAGTCCGTACTTATCGGCCACCGCGATAAATGTTTTTGACTGTTCGGCCAGGGGTGAATGGTAACGGATAAGGAGTTTATTAAGTTTAGTTTCCCGGTCAATTCTTTTGGACGAAACCGATGCGCTGATGGTGTTTACCGGTTTCTTCCCTTCAAGAAAAAAACCCGTATACCCCGTGGTGGGGGTATAAAAAACAGAATTTGTAATTACGGCGCTATTTAAAGCGAGCAGGGCGGCCATTCGGACAAATAACGTTTTGTAGATCATAATCCCGGTAAGTCCGGGATCTGGGCAAAGCTCAATGAGGCTCGGCCGCCCAAGGCGGCCGGTAGCCGAATTAGTCCCGAGTGCGCTCGAGGGACCTCTAAATAAAAGCCTAGAAACAGTCGCTTAAAGAAACCGTAACTAGGCAACTCATAGTATAGCACGTATCTTCCCGAATGTCAAATTATGGGATTATCTGAAAACCGATGATAGGAAAGGCAAGAGTTTTGTCTGTCGGCGGTTACTTCGTGGCGAAGTCCGCTAATTCCGCAATAAAATAGTTAACCCCTTTATCCCACGATTTACTGGTTGAATTATAATACTTTTTAATGCCCGCGACCTGCGTTTCCAGCGGCGCCTCCCGGTCAATTTTTAGCCATTCGTAGTAATCCCGCAGTCCGACGGAAACTTTCGTAATCCCCTCTTCGAACGAGGCAAAGTGTTTTGTGTATTGGGTGTGGATGGCCCAGCCCCAGCAATTATATGAATCTTCCGGGAAGGACCCATCGCGGCAGAAAGTTGATTCCTGTCCGGCGATGGCGGGAAGCAGTACCCAAGGAATCTGGTTCTCGTCGGCAGCCCGGATAATCTCCTCTCCGTAAGCGGCAAGAGGCGAGTGGTATTTGGCGAAAAACTGTTCCAAGATAACCGGCCGGGCATCCTTAACTGTCCGTTGGGAAGTCGAAGAACCAAGAATCGGCGGTTGACTGCTGAAAAGATTATAAATTTTATTTATCTTCGGCTGGTTGTAGGGTTTTGGCTGGGAGATCAGATAAAAAACGGAGGCGAAAAGGACTCCTGTGGAAATTAAAATGTAACCTAAAAACAACCCGAAAACGGAATAGATTTTTAACAGTGGTTTAAATAGGACAATACTCGGTAGACGAAAACCGGGACTCGTCGGATTTCCTGGGGCAGATTTCTTCATCCTAAATTTAAAGTTATCAC
>JBBTUG010000002.1:0-23627 GCA_038063895.1 Patescibacteria group bacterium
CTAAGTTGAAGTCAACTTAAATGTCAGGTGTTGCACTTCCACTGCGAATGTACCGCGAAACCAAGATGCGGCCTTAAAGACCTATATCCCTACTATTATACCATTAATTATAGGTTTTAGCAAGAGAGGGGGCGGGATTTACGGAAGATAATAAATCGGGCGTGTGTTACAATCAGCCTGTGGTTATAGGAAAACTGACCAACTTTTTAATTGCTATCAGCCTCTTAGTTATCGTCCTCTTGTTTGCCTGGTTTTTCGTGGTAAAAGGATCTTTAACGACCCGCCTTAATACGAACCGGGCGGCGGTTGTTAAGGAAATGCGTCAGATGCAGCGCTTAGAAACCGCGTCCTTTACCATCGAAAAAATAATCGACGGCGGAACCACAGGCAGTAATGTATTCCAGCAATTTCTTTTTGGCGATAAAATTCTGCTGATTGCCTACGGGCAGGTAATCGCCGGTTTTGACCTTTCCCAAATTACCGATAAAGATATCGAAGTTAACGGAAAAAATCTAAAAATTACTTTGCCCAAACCGCAAATTCTGGTGACAACTTTGGATAACACGCAAACCCGCGTTTACGACCGGCAAAAGGGGATTTTAAGTTCAGGCAATAAAGACTTAGAATCGGAAGCCCGGCAGAGCGCGGAGACCTCGATTAAAGACGCGGCCTGCCAGGGGGATATTTTAAAACAAGCGGCGGACAACGTCAGAAAACAGCTGATCACCCTCTTTTCGACGCTGGGCTTTTCCACGGTTACGATCGAAATCCCCAACGGTTCTTGTTAAAACGCCTCAAGAAACAGGTTCGTTTAGATGGTAAATAAAAAAAAGCTCACGGGGACAGGTCCGTGAGCAATAAAGAAACTTTCCTCATTGTGGGGGCAGTAGTTTAAGCTCCCATTTTTCGTCAACTTTCTCGATGGCTTCGGGATCATTTTGTTGCGATTGGGCCAGCTTGATCTCGGCAACGACGAGAACTCTCATCTGGTACTCGCCGAAATCGCCGTAGGCGATAACGAGATCGTGATCAATGAGGTAAACCGTGTCGTGCCAAATGATTTTCCTGCCAGACCGATCGCCGAGAGCGAGCCATGACTTGGCCGCCGGGGACACTGTAAAATCTTCGCTGGCCTCCAGCTCTCTCTGAACGAAAATGTGCGTTAGACTTGCTCTTGTTGGCAACTGGGTAAAGTCGTCGCGAATCCTCTGCTCCAGAGGATGTCTGGCCGAACCACTCATCTCGTCGATGACGACCACCCGGCGACCCTTGGTGACCGTTCGGTACACCGCCGGCTTATCCGTCAGAATCAGGACGGCAATGTCCGTCTTAAAAAGTACCTCGTCCAAAAGGGCCGGGGTGTCGTGCCCTGTTCCAAGGACAACCACGAAATCCGCCTGGGCTAAGTTGAGCCGAATAAATTCCGGGTCGGGATAACACTCCGCCGAGTCGGTAATCACCGCTCTTAAAGCTCTCCGGACTAACTCCCGTTTTTCCTCCGCCCCAGCTCCGGATTTAATAAAAAGGGCTCTCATTTTCCGTCCTCCTTTCCCTGCAAACACGATGCTTTAATCGTGCCTTAACTGTACACAAACTTTCGTCGGCTACAGTGTAATTTAAATTATGGTATTCTGGCAAGTTTTATTAAAGCGCCATTAAAAAAACCGCTCGGGCATAAGGCGCGAGCGGTTTGTAAGCAAATTCACTTTTTCTTCGGTTCCCGGCCGAAAATCAACCACAAGAGATAAGTTATGACGCAAATTAGTACGACCCCTGTGACGTTTAGCGCCGCTCCGGAATAGTTGCTAGTGTCGATCGCGGTGTCCTTCTTCAGAAGGATACTCGCTTTGAAAGAGCTAACCACTAACTGATCCTCCGCCCCGGTTTGAACCACTGTTTCGGGCGGAAGTTTCACCGCGGTTTCCCGGTGTTGTTCGTCGATAAAAACGACTACCAGCCCGGGGGTGGACCAGAATGTCCCACTCCGAATCTGGACGGACTTTAGCGGATACGTTCCCGCATTCGGCAAGTCCATCCGCTCACTACTTGCCCATAACAATAATACGGACACGAGCCCGACGGCGGCGGCAAGGAACATCGCCAGTTGCCCCGCCTCTTTAAGCCACCTGATCCCTGTGCTCATTGGACTTTCTCCTCTCCGCTTCTGGCGGATTGATTAGCCGGTGTGTTTAGGTCGCGCAGGCGCTGATCCAGCGCTTTTTGGGCCTTATTCAGCCACCTATTCAGCCACCCGTACTCGTTGCGAATAAGGCTAGACGAAAGACTTACCCCGGCAGCGTGCATATACCGCTCGACGTACTCTACTAACACCAACCCAATCTTTGAGTCGCTGCTGCCGCTTCCTTGCGGAAAACTCTCCAGCCGAAGGGCGTATTCAGGCTTAAGATCGGTGAGCTGAACCCACATTAACGCGATCCTTGCGGCAAGACGGTGGGCGCGTTTCAACTCCCTGCCGTCCTTGCCATCAAAGCGGCTTTCCAACTCTAGGTACTCCGCTTGGAGCTGTTGGAGTTTTTCCCACAGCCCCTCCCAGTAGCGGCGTTCCCGCTCTTCGTCTTTTTCCTGCTTCCTTTGGCGTGCGGTCTTCGCACGGGCTTCGTCTTGCTTACTCAGCCAATTAGTTCGGCGCTGATAGGCGTCCTTAAAGTCCTCCAGCCGGTTGGCGATCGTCCCGAGGGCGGACGAGGGTGAAATAAGGATCCCCGCGATAATAATTCCCATAACTAACAGAAACTGATCTGACATTGATCATTCTCCTTTCCCGTTTTGGGTGCGATAGTTGTCAATACCGTCTAAACCGGTAATTGCGGGCGAAGGATACCATATTTCCCGTCCCCAGTCAAGTTATAGGCTATTTGACACTGTCCTAATCAATGATATAATGACGCCGTTACGTCGGATATGACAAGTTCAAGGAACATACTTTTTAAGACCAAACCAGTGTAGACCGCGTTGTCTTTTTGTGTCCTTGGCTTTGGCCATGTACCATTCGGTGCATGGTGAATTATTTCCGCCGTATTGGGCGGATTTTTATTGGACACGAATTAGCGCGAATGTATTGGAATGGATGCTTTTAGAATCGCGAATCGACGCGAAAGGGGGGGGGATTTACGCTGGTGATTTAGATGGGCCGTTAGCTCATCTGGTAGAGCGCTGCGTTTGCATCGCAGAGGTGGGCAGTTCGAGTCTGCCACGGTCCACCACCCTACGCTCTGTGAGCTCCGGGGTGGCAAGCCATCTAGTAATTTTTTCGGTCATGCTGAGTGAAGCGAAGCATCTCGCAGGCGCGAGGGATTCTTCACTTCGTTCAGAAGGACGAAATGGGACTCAAGTTCCTTCGGTTGCCTCAGGATTAATTCGGCTACCGAATCCGTTAGAAACGGCTTCGAGCCTCATTGAACATTGACAACTTAATAGTCAGTTGAAGTTCTTCAGGTCTTTTGAGCTTCAACCGACAGTGAGTACAAGTTGTACTCATCATCTTCAGTGATCATTTTAATCATCTAATGATCGCTGTTCAAAGCGAATTTCGCTTGAGTATTACAATCTTGAAAGCAAAGACGTTATGGGCAAATGGTGGATGCCTTGGCAGAAATGGCCGATGAAGGACGCGGAACACTGCGAAAAGCCTCGGTGAGTCGTGCACAGACGTTATTAACCGGGGGTATCCGAATGGAGAAATCCATCCCGTCGGAAGGCGGGATACTCCACACCTTTGGTGTGGAGGGGGAACCGACTGAATTGAAACATCTTAGTAAGTCGAGGAAAAAAGAAAGACATTATATTCCCTGAGTAGCGGCGAGCGAAACGGGAACACGCTCAAACCTATTTGTGCTTCGCACAAGGAGTTTAAGTCAAAAGTGACGCAACAGCGTCATCGCGAGACCGTCGACAGACGGACGTGGCGATCTCAATGAGATTGCTTCGGTCGCCTGGGGCGACACTCGCAATGACGTCAGCCCCTTT
This sequence comes from Patescibacteria group bacterium, assembly GCA_038063895.1. Lineage (GTDB taxonomy): Bacteria > Patescibacteriota > WWE3 > JAMCXX01 > JBBTUG01 > JBBTUG01. Next base: position 3,988 of record JBBTUG010000002.1, read on the forward strand.
TGAATTTTGAATTCCTCGCGCGGAGCGCGAGTAGGGGTTGTAAGATTAGTTCTAAAGTTTAATCTGAAGTGAGTTAGAAAACCAGCTTCCCTAGCAGAACGGTCTGGAAAGGCCGACCATAGAGGGTGACAGTCCCGTAATCGAAAGGGGTTGGACTCATCAGAACTTTTCTTGAGTACCGCGAGACACGAGGAATCTTGCGGGAATCCAGGGTGACCACACCCTAAAGCTAAATACCATTTCTAACCGATAGTGAACAAGTACCGTGAGGGAAAGGTGAAAAGAACCCCGGGTAGGGGAGTGAAATAGATACTGAAACCATTTGCTTACAATCAGACAGAGCTCGTGCGAAGCACTAGGAGTTTAAGTCAAAAGTGACTTTGTCATCCCGAGCGCAGTCGAGGGATCTCTCAGTTAATCTGAGCCGGCATTCGCCGGAGATCCTTCCCCTCCGAATCGGAGGGTCAGGATGACGCAAGGTCATCTTGAATTTCTTGCGCTTTGCGCGAGTGATGTCGTGCCTATTGAAGAATTAGCCGGCGAGTTTGTCTCCATATTCCGTGTCTAAGGTGTTCTGCACCGGAGGCGTAGGGAAACCGAGTCCGAATAGGGCGTGTGCTCGTACTTTTGTACGGGCCGGAAATGGAGCAAGGCCCGAAGCCTGGTGAGCTAACCATGAACAGGGTGAATCCGTCAGAAATGACGGCAGGAGGCCCGAACCCGTTGTTGTTGCAAAAACATGGGATGATTTGTGGTTAGGGGCAATATACCTATCGAACCAGGCGATAGCTGGCTCTCCTTGAAATGCATTGAGGTGCAGCCTCCAACATGTAGAGCGCGGGGGTAGAGATACTGGAAGGGGATGCGGTCCGCGAGGATACGTGCTCCTACCAAACTCCGAATACCGCGTTTCGTAAGTTGGGGAGTGAGAACACCGGGGCTAAGCCCGGTGCTCTAAAGGGAAACAGCCCAGACCATCAGCTAAGGTCCCTAAGAATTCTTAAGTGTGAAAGGAAGTGATCCGTCTGAGACATGTGGGATGTTGGCTTAGAAGTAGCCATCATTTAAAGAGTGTGTAACAACTCACCACCAGATCCCGCCTCTTCGGCGGGTATGACGGGTTGCGCCGAAAATGTAACGGGGCTAAAGAAATCACCGAAGCTGTGGATCCCGCCGCAAGGCGGGATGGTAAAGGAGCATTCCAGAGGCAGTGAAGCCCGGCCGCGAGGTCCCGGGTGGAGCGACTGGAAGTGAGAATGCCGGCATGAGTAGCGTCAAGACGGGTGAGAATCCCGTCCGCCGAAAACCCGAGGTTTCCCCCGCAACGTTCGTCGCCGGGGGGTTAGTCGACCCTTAGCCGAGGCCGAAAGGCGTAGGTGATGGATCAACGGTTAATATTCCGTTACTTCAGTGACTCTGTCGATGGAGTTACCCAGTTTGATAAGTTGAGCGACCGTATGGTTGGTCGTCTAAGCCACAAGTCAGTTCCGGCCGGTAAATCCACCGGGACGTTTTGTAGGCGAGTGGTGGGAGATTCACCGCGAGGTGGAAATTCAATTGCGTTAAGCTGGCTGGAAACCCTTCTAGACTCTAGGGTCACTGAATCCGTACCGCAAACCGACACAGGTGGGTAGGTAGAGTATACTAAGGCGTGCGAGAGAACTAAGTTTGAGGAACTCGGCAATTTAACCCCGTACGTTCGCAACAAGGGGGCCCCAGCTTGTGCGCAGCACAAGGAATTTAAAGACAGTGACGAGACAATGGATGATAGATGATAGAAGGTAGTGGTGGAAGATAGAAAGTAGAAAATCTATCTTCAATCCTCTATCCCCAACCACTATCTTCAACATCCTATCTTCTATTGTCTTTCTTTAAGTTTCGTGTGCTGCGCGTGAGATCTGGGGGTCACAGAAATGGCCCAAGCGACTGTTTAACAAAAACACAGGTCCTTGCTTAACTCGAAAGAGGATGTATAAGGGCTGAGGCCTGTCCGGTGCTGGTCTGTTAAGGGGATTAGTGACTCGCCGCAAGGCGAGAGGCTTTGAACCGAAGCACCAGTGAACGACAGCAGTAACTATAACTGTTCTAAGGTACCGTAGTCCCTTGCCGGGTAAGAGAACGAGCCCGGCTAAAACTGGCTTATAACGGTGAAACCCTATTTGACTATTCGGTTTATATTCGGTATAGTTAAAGGGCAATACCGTGGGAAGTCCCCTGAGTGTAATCGAAGGGTGACCCCGTAACGACTGAAGTCGCCTAAGGCGACTGAGATTCTTCTCTTTAATGAAAGAGGGGGATAATACGCCAGCATCTACGGAGAAAAGAAAAATGGAAGAAAAAAGACTTCGAGATATTGACCGCGGTTTGCCGAATGATGACAAAGGGATTGCATCGTTGCCCCGAAGGTCTGAAGTCGATCTTGGAGATAATCAGCGAGATGAATCCTTCCGGCAGTCGGAAGTATTCCAAAGAATTTCTTTTCACGAAGATGAAGATATAGTCTGTGCCACTAGTAATAGTGGGTTAGTGATAAACACGAAGTTCCGGCCCGCAGGAAAGGTGTAACGACTTGGGCACTCTCTTAAACTTAGACTCGGCGAAGTTGAAGTGGCTGTGAAGATGCGGCCTACTCGTTGCAGGACAAAAAGACCCCGTGGAGCTTTACTGTAGCTAGGCACTGGCAAGAGGTTGGGAATTGTGTAGGGTAGGAGGGACCCGCGCAAATTTTCGCAAGAAAATTTGTTCGGGGACGATGAAACACCTCTCTTTCTTGATTTTGAGCCTTACCCCAAGCAGTGAAACCTGCTGGGAGACAATGCCTGGTGGGCAGTTTTACTGGGGCGGTATCCGGCTAAAGAGTAACGCCGGAGTCCCAAGGTCTCCTTAGTCCGGATGGAAACCGGATGGAAAGCGCAAAGGTGTATGGAGGCTTGACTGTGAGACCTACAAGTCGAGCAGGTGCGAAAGCAGGGCTTAGTGATCCTCTGATCCTGAGTGGTTGGGACAGAGCTTATCGGATAAAAGCTACCCCGGGGATGGTTTCTGAAATAAGAAACTTGGAGTCCCCCGTGACAGTAATGTCACGAAAAAAATACGGCTTATAACGGTGAAGCCTTCCCCGTCTTTCCCGAAAGGGTTTTGAGGGAGGGTAATACCGTGGGAAGTCGGGGAGTACCGTACGGTACCCCCTTGACCCCGTAACGACTGAAGGAAATTCGTCACAACTGACGGAAAGTACTGAGATTTTTGGCAAGGCCAGAGATCACACGCCGTCCCCTGTACCATCCGGTGCAGGGTGAAGATATAGTCTAATCATAATCGAATGATTGAACAGGCTGGTCTCCCCCGAGAGTCCACATCGACGGGGAGGTTCGGCACCTCGATGTCGGCTCGTCGCATCCTGGAGGTGAAGAAGCTTCCAAGGGTTGGGCTGTTCGCCCATTAAAGCGGCACGCGAGCTGGGTTCAGAACGTCGTAATTTGAAACTTGCGACCTTCAATGGTAACATTGAAGTAAAATGTGGCTATAACGGTGAAGCCTTAACTCCTTTTCCGAACGGGAGAAGGTAACACCGTGGGAAGTCAGGATTAGACGGTAGATGATAGAGGGTAGAAGGTAGTGGTTGAAGGTGGAAAATAGAAGCTAGACAGTCTAGTATTAAACGTGTGATTCAATCCTTTAAAGATCTGGAAGTTTTCAATGAATCCTATAACCTGGCGATAACCGTCAATAAACATGTAGGTAAGTTTCCTATTTTTGAGAGGACTGATCTTGGATCACAGGCTAGACGGTGTTCTAAATCACCACCGGCAAATATTGCAGAAGGCTGGGCTAAGCGTCGTTTTGAGAAAGAATTCAAGCGACATTTAGATTCGGCAGTTGGTTCATGTAATGAGATGGAAGTGCATATTAGTATGGCACGGGATCTTGGTTACTGGCCAAAAGGTTTCTGCGACGACTTGCTTATAAGATATAAGCATCTTGGTGGAAAGATAGTTAATTTAAGAGACAGGTGGAAGACATTTAAGTAAGTCCTAATCCACTTTCTATCTTCCATCAACAATAAACTATCTTCCATTTTCTATCATCTATCGTCAAAGTCCTTGACCCCGTATCGACTGATTCCCGCTAAATAGGGGATGAGATAATCAGACTTATAGATACCTATTACCAGGTGTTGTTAAGAGGTTATCAGACGCCACCGACCTTACTTTAGGTTGAAGGTATAGTCAGTACTCCTAGAAATAGGAGAGTGTGGGGTAATAAAAACCCTACGTAGGAATAATCCTATAGTACGAAGACAGTTCGGTCTCTATCCGCAACGAGCGTTGAATTTTTGAGAGGATCTCTTCCTAGTAAGAGTTATTGCTACTGTCGCCAGTAATGGCGACTGACAATTCGGCTAATAACGGTGAAGTCTTAATCTACAACCTAATAGATTTCGGTCAATCTTTTAGGGGCTGGTTTAATTTACTTGAGGACCAGGATATGTTAAGATAATACCGTGGGAAGTCGGGATTAGACGGTAGATGATAGAGTATAGAAGGTAGTGGTTGAAGATGGAAAATAGAAGCTAGACAGTCTAGTATTAAATGTGTGATTCAATCCTTTAAAGATCTGGAAGTTTTCAATGAATCCTATAACCTGGCGATAACCGTCAATAAACATGTAGGTAAGTTTCCTATTTTTGAGAGGACTGATCTTGGATCACAGGCTAGACGGTGTTCTAAATCACCACCGGCAAATATTGCAGAAGGCTGGGCTAAGCGTCGTTTTGAGAAAGAATTCAAGCGACATTTAGATTCGGCAGTTGGTTCATGTAATGAGATGGAAGTGCATATTAGTATGGCACGGGATCTTGGTTACTGGCCAAAAGGTTTCTGCGACGACTTGCTTATAAGATATAAGCATCTTGGTGGAAAGATAGTTAATTTAAGAGACAGGTGGAAGACATTTAAGTAAGTCCTAATCCACTTTCTATCTTCCATCAACAATAAACTATCTTCCATTTTCTATCATCTATCGTCAAAGTCCTTGACCCCGTAACGACTGATCCCGCCTCATTGGCGGGTGAGATAGGACAATATTCCTATAATACGCCGACCCCCGTACCATGCGGTGCAGGGTGAAGATATAGTCTACCCCCTTAGTGATAAGGGATTTAGGTGACGAGAGGACCGGAAGGGCTTAACCTCTGGTGTACCAGTTGTTCTACCAAGAGCACCGCTGGGTAGCTACGTTGAGAATGGATAAGCGCTGAAAGCATCTTAAGCGCGAAGCCAACCTTAAGATTAGAAATTCCTCTCCGCCTTCGGGCGGGGACTCCTTCCTCGTAGACTACGAGGTTGATAGGCGGCCGGTGTAAGGCCCGTAAGGGTTTCAGCCAAGCCGTACTAATAAGGAGTAGGTCTTTACTTTTTAGATTGACACCACGCAAGTGGTGATCAAGCGTTAACGCTTTGGGCAGCGATGATTAGATGATGATTAAATAAAGATGAATTGTTCCCGGTGCTTTTAGCGGGAGGGCCACACCTCTTTCCATTCCGAACAGAGTCGTTAAGCCTCTCAGCGCCGATGGTACTCCTTTTTAGGGGGAGAGTAGGCCAGTGCCGGGAACTTTTTGATTGGTTGGTTTGCGACTTCACGAGCTTACCAACCATCAACCCCGTACCAATTTCGCCCCTGAGTAGGTACCGAAGCTGAGTCCGAATAGGACTCCTTCGAAGAAGGAAAGCTCCGTGCTTGGTTTCTGGCGAAGCAGTGGTTTAGATAAGAAAGAGCCTGTTTTAGAGCGAAATTGATTCTGGGGATTTTTTCTCCAAATAGCCTTCCTATTTTCCCCAATTGACTTTAATCCCATAACTTTATAAGATAATTTACCGTTTACCGAACGAGACAGTAAGAAGGAGGAGCTGCAATGGCGAGAATTTTAGTGGTGGACGATGATTCGCGGATTCATGAGGATTGGGAACCGCGCTTGATCTCCCGTGGTCACACGGTGATAACCGCTTTAAACGGTGGCCAGGGTTTGCACTTGGCGACCGCTGGTCACCCGGATTTGATTATCACTGATTTGGTGATGCCGGTGATGAACGGTTACGACATGGTGGTGGCCATCCGGGCGGCCGGGTTAACAATGCCAATCCTTATGTCTTGCGGTCAGTTAGTTGAAACTCACCGCCAAATGGCGTTGAATGACGGGGTTACCGAGGTAATCCTAAAAGGCGAGTCACCGGACGTCTTGTTGGCCGCCATCGACCGCCAGTTAGCCAAGAGTGGGTTGAAGGCGGTGGGTACAGGAGGTACTCAATGACTGCACCAGTACAGAAAAAATTATTAGTGATTGCGGGCGGCGGAAATTTAGCCCGGGCGGAACGTTGGTTCCCTTTCCGAGATGCGTTTGGGGTCGTTATTGCGACCACGCACACTTTAGCTTTGGAGCTTATTGACGACGCCTTCGATCCGTTTTTGGCGACGGTTGTCTGCCTTGAGTCGGCGGGGGAAGGTTTTCTCCGTAAGTTGTTATCAGAGTTTTCGGCTCAAAAAACTGGTCCAATTGTCGCCGTCGGCGTTGAGGATCGGCGGAAACTGCCCCGCAGTATCCGAATCTTCCCCTTAGGCGAGGATGCCATGCCGGAGGCGGTGGTGGAAATAATTGAGATGGAAGGGGGAAAAGATGAACGTTAATTACAGGACGGTTGTTGTTTTTGGTAACTCCGGCGCATCGGTTCCGTAGTTCCGACGAAAGGAGGTTGATTGTGGCACAGCCGTTATTGAAACCGGACTGTTTAGGCGCCGGCTTTGGAGATTTTTTGCTCGATCTTTTGGGTCGGGTTTACGCCGTATCCTGCGCCGACGTGGTCAATTTGGAAATCTATCCCCGTGAGGTAGGGGACGAATCGCGCCATTTTTCTGTCGGTGATGACGGTTTAATGGGTTTGGCCAAAAACCTAATTGCCCTTGGCACCGGCTCGGGGGTTCCGTTAATTTTTCCGTGGTTGCTAGGCGCCAACGTCGCAGCTTTTCCGGAATTGCCGCTTTTGAGGGAAAAAGGGGTGATGGCGGTTTTGGTTTATCCGCTGCAAATTTCTCCGGATAAATCTCTTGGCCGGGTGGTTATATTATCCAGCACCGCGCTGGATGAGACGCTGACCGACCTCAGATATTCCTTTCTGGAATCATTGGCGGTCCAACTGACGCTGGCTATCGAGGCGTTTAATCGGCAGCCGGTTTGAGGATCAGTCGACAACCGTTCACTTAAAAAGTGAGCGGTTTTTATTTTTCCCAAACTATTCTATTCCGTCATTGCATACCGTTTCGTCATTCTGGTAAGCCCTCCGATTCGGAGGGCGCATCCAGAATCAGATCCTGGAGTCGTTTCACTCCCCAGGATGACGACTGGATTCCTGCAATTTGACACCAACCCTATAAGGTGTAAGATGGAATTATCGTTACCTAAATTTAGATAGGTGACAGCACAACAAACCTAGGTTTTCGCCTAAAGGAGGTCGAAAATGAGAGCTAGAAAATTCTTAGTCATTTGGTTTGTATTTATGGCTCTTCTCGCGGTACTTGGCTTTGCCATTAGCGCCGACGAGTTGGGATCTTTAGTCGGGCTTCGACCTTCGCAGGCGAGCGCGATGGTGGAAAGTGGTCAGGGTTTAGGTGCAACAATTATGCCAACGAAGGTGGCATTTGTTGTTCCTTCGGACACTCCGACGCTAGCTCCAACCGGAACGGCGACGAGGACTTCAACGTCGACGAGAACACCTACGGCGACACGGACCCGGACGCGGACCCGAACCGCCACGCCAACCGTGACGGCGACTCGAACGGACCTGCCGGTTATCACAGGGACGCATCCGCCGTACGGACCGAACGGGAAAAAGTTCGCCCGGATTTGGATTTCCGGCCGGAACTTTGGATCCAGCGGTCAGGTAACTTTCTGGTGCGGCAACTTCGGGCAAATGACCGCTGAGGTCATTTCCTGGAGTAACTCCCAGGTAATTGCTTATATTCCGGTTCCACCCCGGCCAGGCACGATTTGCGAACTGGCAGTGGTGACTGCGGGATACTATAGCAATCACGGGTGGTACACAATCGAGATTGAAGTGCCAGATACGCCCGAGCCGCCGAAGGACACGCCTACGCCGACGGTGACCGTCGCGGTGCCGACAGGAACGGCGACCGCAACAGCAACTGCTACGGTTCCGCCCGTGCCGGTGATCACAGGAGCTTTCCCGCCGAACGCTCCCGCCGGTATAACTATTAAAATTACCGGCACTGGTCTCGGCGCGGCCGCGGGGACGCTGACTTTCCGCTGCGGTGGAATAAATTATTTGGGTGGAGTAGCGGTTTGGATGGCGAACGAGATATGGGTAACTGTTCCGGCCATCCCACCTCCAGGTAATTGCACTTTGATCGCGACGCGGACGGATGGGAGAGTGAGTAACGCTTACCCGTTTACCGTGGTCTATCCGCCTCCGCCCCCGACGGCGACGCCAACCACGACACCAAAACCGTAACCGTGTTTTTTTATACTACGCCTTAAGTGCCCGTGACTTAAGGCGTATTTTTTGATGGTTGGTTAATGAGTTCACGAATTTACCAACCATCAAACCCTTCCGAAGCCACGCGAAGGAGGGTAAGAGTGGTCGACTTCATATAAAAGAACTCACCCCATACATAACCAGTAGGTTCGCTAACGAAGTGCCCCACCCGCCCTGGTATAATCCCTCCTAGGTTTAAGGAGGTGAATCAAAACGGCTAAGGGTTACCATCATTTAAATAATCAGGAACGGGACAAGCTGGCCTTGGGTTTGGCGGCGGGGTTGTCTTTGCGGGATTTAGGGAAGATTTTAAAACGGGATCACCGGACTTTGGGTCGGGAGCTAATCCGTAATTGTAGGTACGGGAAGGTCTACCTTCCCTCTCTGGCTCAAAAGAGGGCGCAGCGGGAGGCAGAGCACATTCTGGTTGACGGCAGAGGGAGTTGCCAACATCTCGAGGAGATTGTGGCCCTTTTGGAGATGGTGGACCGCGAACGCGAGGTTCTACCGGACAAGACCCGACTGGCTCGCCAACTAGCGGAACAAGGGTTTATCGAGTCCTGTTACCGATTGACGAGAGAAGGCTTAGAGCTCTTGAATTCCTCTCGAGTGGCGAGGGGTCTGGAATTCAAAGAAGCATGGTTGTAATCGTTTTTTGCCGCCGAGGTTGCTTTGAACCTTCGGCGGTTTCTTTTTAGTTGAAAGGTTAACTTCCTCCCCAAAGGCTTATTTTTGTCCATCGCGACAAGCCCCGACTCCGGGAGTCGCGACCTTTCGTGGCGGCCTTCCGAGGCCGTTAACTTCTAATTATGATTATTAGATTTGAGAAACCTGCAATAAACCTGCAATAAACCTGGGGATAGGCTTTCCACTCAAGGTGGGATTTAGCTGGTTTGAGAAAGTTGCTCTATGTCCGGAAGGGCGAGGTCTGCTTCAACGAAGCGGCGATATTTAGCCGGTGATCCAAACGAATTTAGAATAAACCCGGTTTCGGCCGCCTCGTTACCAGCCTTTGGGTTAAGGTAGGTGGGATAACTGGACCAAGGATATTCCCGCAACGTCTGTTTGAGAAGCAAACTCAAGCTTCTTTTGCCCGTCCTCCGGCGTTTTAAGCCCGAAGTAAGCAGTCTTTCTTTGATGGGATTCAGATGAATATAGCGGGATACTTGAAAGACAGAAGCCTCCTCCTCGATCAGTTTGGCTTTGAAGCGGCCTTGAAAGACGTGTCCAATTGTGCCATGTTTGATTCCTGTATAGCGGGCGTGACTATTTAGCAACGTTCCGAAGAAACGGTTGATGGGCATTTCTGTGGTTTGGCGAACGAGGAAGTGAAAGTGATTAAACAGAAAACAATAAGCAAGTATCTCCGCGGAGTATGTTTCTTTATACTCCGAAACTTTTTCTAGAAATCTCTCATAATCACGGTCTTCGAAAAAAATCGGTCCCTTATTATTTCCCCGGTCAAAGACGTGATAGAAACCGCCGGCGTAGAAGCGGGTTTTTCTTTCGGGCATTAGTTCAATACTAGCCCAAATACACACCAACGACAAGCCCCGACTCCGGGAGTCGTGTCCTTTCGTGGCGGCCTTACGAGGCCGTTAACTGCTTATTTCTTGGTTATTTCTAAGGTTAATTGCCTAGTTCCGAGGGGGTAATTAAAGTGGTTAATCACCCTTTGTTTTTGTAGTATACTTTTATTTGCTTACGGGCCCGTAGCTCAGTTGGTAGAGCGCTTGCATGGCATGCAATAGGTCACCGGTTCGAATCCGGTCGGGTCCACCATTCCACAAAAAAGAAAGAAACGGTGCTAAGGGGGAGGAGGGACCCTTAACACCGTTCAACAATGGGGGAGGCGTAAATCTAATCGCCACCCAGGGTGATGAGCTGGAAATCGGCTTTGTGGCAATACGGGCAACTCGGAGTTGCGAGTGGAGTTTGGAAAACCCCTGTGCAACTCTTGCACTGATAAGTCGGGCCCGAGAAATGACGCCACGTAAACCAACCCCCTGCCAACGCTAACACCGAAAGAATGACCAAAACAATTCGGCCCAGCGTTTCAATTGATAAATGCTCCATTTTCCCTCCCTTTCGACTTGTTTTTGTCTCTTTCTCTGTGACAATAGTTTATACCATCGCCAGAAAATTTCAACCCCTTTCCACTATAAGTTTACCGGAAAATGTGGTATAATTATAGATGGGAGTGACTCACGCTGATTAGTAGGCTGATACAGAGCCCTTCCACGAGGAGCCCTTCCACGAGGTCGCCTCGTGCGAAAGGCTTGGTGAAGGGATTTCTTGCCAGTGATGTTAATGCCATGCATTTGACGTCATTGGAAGAGGAGGATGAGGTGGGAAAAAGTGGTGGTACCTGTGGTTGCGATTGTCCGGGGTGTGATCAGGGGCACCATTGCGGGAAAGCGAGCAGGGGTTGTCATTGGTACGATCCTGCAGTCGCGATCTTCCGCAAATTTTTAAAAGTATGATGCAACCACGTCTTGGAAGGGTGAGTGTTTGATCGATCATCGATCACACTTCACCCTTTCTTTTTTCCCATTAAAAATTCCTGCCTGCGCAGGCAGGTCAAATTTCAAATTATAAATTGGTTCTTTCCTTCTTCCCCTTGCTTTTCCGCCCTAAAACGGGTATAGTGAACCCGTTATGAAAAAGACTCAGGTCGCAAAGCCAGCCAAGACAATGGCGGAACTACTGGATAACACCGGCTATAAGGTCCCGTCCTTTAATTACGGCAACATAATCGAAGGCACGGTTGTCTCTCTTTCCCACAGTGCAATTTTGCTCGACATCGGCGCGAAGTCGGAAGGAATAATTTCCGGCCGCGAGATGGAAGAGAATCCCGGTTTTTGGAAAACACTTAAAATTGGCGACAAGATTTCGGCTTTCGTCGTCCAGGCGGAAAATGACCAGGGCTACGTCGTCCTGTCGTTGCGCCGGGCCTACCCCGAGCGGCGGTGGAAGGAGCTGGAGGAGCTTTACGAAAAAGATACGGCCTTTACCGTTCGGCTGACCGAGTTTAATAAAGGTGGTTTTCTCGCGGACGCCGGTGTTCCCGGTTTCGTCCCGATGTCCCAGCTTTCCCGCAAGCACGTGATGGAAATCCAAAAAAATCACGGCGAAATGATTGAAAAGACCCGTTTCCTAATCGGCGCGACCGTGACCGTGAAAGTTATCGAGATGGATAGAATCTTAAACCGGTTGGTTTTATCCGAAAAAGAAGTTTTAACCGACGAAGAAAAGAAATCGCGGGTTGATTATATGACCGCGTTGCTGCCTGAGCAGGTCGTAACGGGAGCGGTCACGGGCGTAATGCCCTTTGGTTTGTTTGTCCAGTTGGGTGGGGACGAGATGAATATTGAAGGAATGGTGCATCTGTCGGAACTGAGCTGGGATAAAGTCAGCCGTGCGAGCGACCTTTATAAAATCGGCGACGTCGTGACTGCCAAGGTAATGGAAGTCGAGCCGGCGCTGGGCCGGGTGTCTCTTTCCATCCGCGCTACTCAACCGAATCCATGGGCCGGCGTCGTTGAGCGCTATCCTATCGGAACGGTGGCTGAGGGAACAGTTACGAAGATTGTCCCCTTCGGGGCTTTTGTCCGACTGGAAAAGGGGATTGAAGGCTTGATTCACGTTTCCGAAACCACCGGGCCGCTAAAGGCCGGCGAGAAGGTAAAAGCGATGGTTTTGGACGTTAACCCTAACGAACAAAGACTGGCTCTGTCATTGAAGAAGATGTTGAAGACCGAGAAAGTTGAAAAGACCGAAAAGAAAGAAACCCTCGCGAAACCCCCCGCTGATAATAAATAATTATAATTAATTTTCTATTTTTTTACCAACGCCTGATTTAGATAGCTTTTAATCAGTGACTGGTAGGGGATATCCGCCTCGTTCGCCCGCTCTTTAAGTCGGTTGAGTAAGTACTCGGGCAGGCGGAGAGAAATTGAATGGGAAGTCGGTTTAAGGTTGGGGAACGACGCTCTCCTAAAATCTTTAGGTTCAAAATAGTCGGCTAGGTCGATTTTTGACCAATAGGATAACTCGACGTTTTGATTTTTAAATTTTGGTAATTTAATTAGCTTCTTCATAGCTTGTACCGTTCGAGCGGGAGCGAGAACCTCAGTCTGACCTTCTCGTTCCACTCGAAGGGTAAGCAATTACCGTTCGAACGCAGTGAGAACCTCCGTTTGTAATCTACTGTTCGAACCTGCCTGCGCAGGCAGGCGTAGTGAGAACTTCCTTACCCTTCCACAAGGCTTCCTTCTTCTTTCGACTAAAGTCTTTTAATTGATATTCTCTCTTTCGGGCTTGAGCAAGATCATTGTGTTCTTCAAGATAGCGAAGGGTTTTAAATCCGTGAATGGCTGTAAAGTCACTTCCTAACCTGGTGCGGTGCTGATCCATCCTCTTAGCGATATTCCAAGTCAGTCCTGTGTAGTAGGTTCCGTCCCGACATTCAATAATGTACACATACCACTTCCAATTTAGCACAAAAACATTATACCGTTCGAGGAGGAAACCGACGAGAACTAACCTACCGTTCGAACGCTAGTGAGAACATCTGAACTTCTCCCCTCCGAATCGGAGGGTCGAAGGGTAAACAGTTACCGTTCGAGGAGTCCGCGACGAGAACCTCCGTTTGTAACCTACCGTTCGAGCGCAGTGAGAACTTCTGTTTCGGAGCTTCTCATTCCATTCGAAGCGTAAAAAAACGCTCTCTTAATAAATTAAGAGAGCGTCAGTGATGAATTAATAACTTGCAGTACGTCATTGCGAGGAACGAAGTGACGAAGCAATCTCTTACGCCTTCACCTTCTCTGCCTCCGCCACTGATTTCTTTGCCGCCGCGCTCAGAGTCCAGGTGCCGGCTTTTTTGCCCGGTTTGACCCCTTCTTCTTTGAGCGTTGCGAGGGTTGCCGCGATTGCCACATCACGATCTTGGCTTCGCGCGTAAACCTCGCCAAACGTTTTCACCGCGAGCGCCTCGAAGACTTCTGGGAGACCTTCGAGTTCAGTGATCGTCCCGAGATCTACTTCCGCCACCGCTTCCGGCGCTTTGGTCGGCGCGGTGCCAGCGAACTGGACCTGGATTTGGAAACCAGGGTCTGGGACGAACGCTTGTTCCAGTTCCGGTTCAACAAAGACCGAGACCGGTTGCGGGATTGCCGTGGGCGCAATAACGTTGATTTGAACGTCGCGCCCATTCCCACCGGTCTTGTCGCCCTTCTTTTTGCCGTATTCGGGGTCGATGTCCCCGTCAAATAACGGCTGGGCGATGTACTCGTAAACCGCGCGTAGGAAATCGCTTGGATTTTCCTGCGCGAGGAACGTCGCGACCAGAATCATGCACGGCACGCGTAGGTCTTTCGTGGGCACGGCAAAACCCCAATCGTAAAGAACCGCGTCGGCTCCGTCGACCATCGGATCGAAACCGATGATCATTGGGTAGCGACCCTTGCCGGCGGCGGCTTTTAGCACGTCCTCCACGACGTTTTTCAACTCGTGGCGGCGCGCGAAGCAGCCTTGCGGACGGACGATGGCGGTGTTGTGCGAGGTCTTTCCACCATCGGCGCTGAACGCCGTGGTGAGATGCGCTTCACCGCAATGATCACCTGTCCACCATTTTTCGATCGTGCCGAGATAAAATTCGGCTTCGGCAAACTCCTTGGCCTTCGAGTTTGCCAGCGCATTCGTTTGGCGCCCTTGGTCCGGAAAACAGGTGTTGTTGAACAACGCCCGATAAACCAGACCATACAGCCCGACTAGGAAACCCGACGCCTGGTCGCCCGCAGCGAGGCGGGTGGCGACGATGGTCGCCAGGGTGTCGTCGAGACATTCTTGCGGAAACGCGAGCCCGTGGCGCTTCACGCCCGGGTAACGAAATTTCGCCTCGTCGTGACTCGGAATCCACGCGAGAACGGAATCGCCGGCTTTCAACTCGCGCTTACCGACCCGACCGTTTGGGTGGGCGGCCGCGCGTTCGAACATTTTTTCGCCGACAATGATTCGAGCATCCGCGGGGAAAACCAAATTCGCCATCCCGATCTTGTCGAGCGACTCAACTTTGCTGATAAAAAAACGAACGTCGCTGTTTGTCGATTGATTCGACATTTTGTCCTCCTTTGAATTTTCCCGCAACCCTTGGACCAGGGAAGGGGAGTTTTGTTTTTGGCGAGCCTCTCAATGGTGCTGACCCGCTCCGATGGTAAGTGCAATAACTGACACGTGTCACCCTGAGCCTGTCGAAGGGTCTCTCGCGGATGCGAGTTCTAATCACCCATTCGGGTGAGATCCCTCGATTGCACTCGGGATGACATAATAACGACTAAAACGTACCCCCGCGCGAGAAGTCAGATAGCATCACCTCCTTCGTAGATTACGCGGAAACACAAAAGCCCCTTGTGGGGCGGTAACCTATATAATTATAGCACAGCCGATTTTATTGTCAACATTTGAGTTCATACTCTTCGAACGGAGAGAGAAGCTCCCCCTCCCCCTTGACCCGACTATAAGTTTAGAGGTATTGTAGTCTGGCCGAATGAATTAAGGGAGAACACTTTTAAAGAGAGAAAGGGGGAGTATGGGCCAGAAAATTTTAGTCGTTGACGATGATCCGGGAATCATCACCGTTTTACAGGCGTTATTGGAGGAAGAAGGTTTTGAAGTCTTGACTGCCTACGACGGTGCATGGGGCTCGGCTTTAGCGTTAGCAGAGGAGCCGGATTTAATTATTACCGATTTCTTGATGCCGGTTATGGGCGGTTATGGTTTAATTCTAGGGGTTCGCGCATCCGGAGAAAAAATGCCGATTATTGTTTGTTGCGGTCCGACCTCTGAATCAAACCGCGACTTGCTTCTGCATTCCGGGGCCAATTGCATTATCGAAAAACCCTTTGATAATGACTTTCTTGTCAGCAAGGTCCGGGAATTACTGGCAGTCGCAGGGTAATCTTGTCTAACCGATTCGGTTAATCCTACCAATCCTGCCAATCTTATTAACCCTAAGTTTTCCCCTCCGGGATTGCTTAGGGTTTTTTTATTTGGATACACTGATAGATGTCTGCTAATTTTTTAATATTGAATTTCTGGCTTCGATCGCTGGCAATTTTACAATATTACTTTCTAATGGTATAAAGAATTTAATTATGGCATTGAAAGGACTTTCGAGGTTTATCGTAAAGTTATCCTGGAGGGATAAGATCCTTTTACTTCTCTTGTCAGCCGGGGCGGTGGCTGAAACCGTAATCGATGAGCTTTATGTTCCCCGACCGTCTCTTTCCTCTCCGCGTAGTTTCGACGGCTACGCTTTTAAACAGTCTCCGTATTTCCGTCGTGAGATGACGCAGCTGCGCGCGGAGTTAGCCCGGCTGCTGAATAAGAAGTGGATTGAATATCAGGGGAAGTGGGGAAAGCGCCGCTACTTTCTTACGGAAGAAGGGTTAAACCACCTCTTTTCCGGATTCCCGATCTTAAAGCACCGGCAAAAGCCTTGGGACGGAAGCTGGCGTTTGGTTATTTACGATATTAAGGAGTCGGACAAAGTCTTGCGGGAGAGGTTGCGGATGGAATTAAAGCGTTTAGGTTTTATCTTTGTCCAAAAAAGCGCCTGGCTCACCCCATATTCCGTCGAAGAGGATCTAAAGAAATTCCTTAAAACCCAGGGTTTGTGGGGTAAAATCCTAGTTTTTAAGGCGCAGCTGCCGTTATCCGAGAGCCACAGGTTAATTAAGTTGTTCCACCAAGGTCCTGCTATCTCTCCGTCCGCCAAAGACGATCAACCTCTTGTCCGCTCCCTTCGCCCTCTTTTCAGTTATCAATCTCTAAAGTAATAAAAATATCTTCCATTTACTAATGTTTCATTTTTGGCTTCGATCGCTGGCCAAAATTCAATATTAGGAATAGGGGAAAGAAAAAACCCTAAAGACGGTACAGAATTCGTGGAGTTCACAGAATTTGTGAACTTCCTCGAAAATCCGTAAGGTCTTTAGGGTTGATAAAACAACGAGGGGAACTTCTCGCTCCTCTCGAAGGGTAGGTGCTACCTAGTTCAATGGGTTACCGGGACAGCCAAAATATTGAACTGCTGACGATCCCTTTGTGTGCGACATTCATCTTAAACCTCCCGCTTCGGGCAGTTTGCGCATTAGGTTGAGCCCGACGATATCAATCCTCGCCCCTGCGCTGCGACTCAACTCAACGTGTGATTCGGAAGCGCTGGTGTTGACGCTCACACATTTTCCGTCGACTGGCCTGTCCGCGCAGCGTCCAAATCCCTTCTGCCTGTAAAAGTAGCCGTGGCTCAGCATGTAGAAAAGGTGGGCGGCTGTTGCGATTAGTGCCGGGGCGGCTTCATAACCGTCCGGAATGCTGTCCAGTTGTTCCGTCAGCGTTTTACCGGTCGTTATATTCGGGGCTTCCAGCCGGACTAAGTACCAGCGGGGGAAGCCTACCGGTTCCCGGAATAACTCGTACTGGCTAAGGCCGAGCTCTACCACCCCCGGTGGTTGGAAAAACAGATTCTCAAACCGATGGAACAACCACTTCAGGCTAATCATTTCCAAGCTTTGTGCCGAGCCCGTCGAGACCCACATCGGAAAAGCGATATGTGTTTCCCAGATGTGTTTTTCCGGTTCAAATTTGTCCGGTTTGTCAATCAGCTCCGCTGGCCAGGGAAATTCGTCGATGAGACGCAAGTGACCCTGCGTTAATGGAATTCCAACCAATCGCCACCACTCCATCGCGCCGAAGAAATTCTGACGGAGCACAAGCCGCGCTTCCATCTGCGAGTACGATTCGGTGAAGGCACCTAAATTGGCGGCCCACGCGAGGCGAGCGAGATAATCCGGTTCCGCGCGCATCCTTGCGAGAAGGTCACGGTTGAATCCGGCTCGTTCCATTCGCGCTAAAAGATCGGAAATTTGACCTAAGGACTCGTTCCAAAGTCCTTTGTGGTCAGTAACTAGGATGGTGCTTGGCATAAGCCTTTACACTCCTTTCTTGAATTGTCCCTTGGCGCCTCTTCGGTGCCTTTGAGACGGGTTGAACGTGCTGTTTGTCGTCGTTGCGAGAAGCGAAGCGACGAAGCAATCTAAATTAGATTGCCACGCTCCTTTAAGTCGCTCGCAATGACGTGCTAAGTGTCTCTACTGCCTCCTTTCCGGTTGCTTGGGTTAATAAACCTATAGATATAGTAGCAAGATCATGTACGCTAATCAAGTCACTGAAACAATGAAACCATAGAACAATGAAACAATGTATAATAATTTGATGCCGAAAACGAATACCGCTTATGTTTGCCAAACCTGCGCCGGACAGTTTCCGAAATGGTCGGGAAAGTGTCCCGGGTGTGGGGAGTGGAACGCGCTCGTCGAAACAGTTGTTTCGACATCAAAAGTCTCGACCAGAGGTCGATCCACCTCTGGTGGAAAATTACGCAATGGTCTTTCCGGACAAGTCTTGAGATTGAGTGAGGTGCAGTTATCATCAACTGACCGGTTGAAAACCGGAATTGATGAGTTTGACCGTGTGCTTGGTACCTCTTCGACAGGCTCAGGGCAGGGCGGTTTCGTTCCCGGTCAAGTGGTGCTTCTTGCTGGGGAACCGGGAATTGGAAAAAGTACGCTGTTACTGCAGGTGGCGGAAAAGGTAGGGAGCGCGGGGGAATTAGGAATTAGGAATAAGGGCTTGGGGAATGAGAAAAGCGACTCTTCTACCATAATTCGTAATTCCAAATTCGATATTCCCGTCCTCTACATCGCCGGGGAGGAGTCGCCGGAGCAGATTAAAATTAGGGCACAGCGTCTTGGAACACTTAGCACTAATATTGAAGTAGCGACAGAGACCGATGTTGACGTTATCACTCAACTATTACTAAATGATAAGACAGGTAAAAATGGTCGTCACTACGCCTTAGTTATTGTTGACTCAGTGCAAACGCTCACTACCCTTGACCTCGCCTCCGTTCCCGGCTCGGTCGCCCAAGTCCGGGAATGCGCTTTCCGCTTAACCCACGCCGCCAAAGACAGTAATACCCCGCTTATCTTAGTCGGTCATATCAATAAAGAAGGCGATATCGCCGGCCCGAAAGTGCTGGAGCATCTCGTCGACACCGTTTTGTACCTGGAAGGGGAAAGGACCGGCAGTTTCCGGCTGCTGAAAGCGATAAAAAACCGCTTTGGCGACCCGACGGAAGTTGGCGTGTTTAAAATGGAGGAGAAAGGCTTTACCGAGGTGGCCGATCCGGGCTCCCTCCTTTTGGAAACCGGTTCCGGCGGACGAGTGGGCTCGGTTGTTTGCGCCACGCTGGAAGGCAACCGCCCGTTGATGTTGGAAGTCCAGGCTTTAACCGGCAAAAGTGTTTTTAATTATCCCCGTCGCGCCGCCACCGGCTACGACCTCAATCGCCTTTACTTCATTCTGGCCGTTTTGGAAAAATACGCCGGGCTATCGCTTTCGAGTTCCGATGTGTACATTAACGTGGCCGGCGGGGTACCGGCGGAGTCGCCGGCGGCGGATTTAGCAATCGCTTTGGCCGTGGTTAGCTGTCTGAAAAACGCGCCGTTACCTGAGAAAACCCTTGTCTTTGGAGAGGTTGGCCTTTCCGGGGAAGTCCGCCACGTGACTCAGGAAGGACGAAGAGAGAAAGAAGGTAAGCGGCTGGGGTATAGGAAGATTATTGGGCCAAACCAGGTAAGGTCGATAAAAGAAGCGATAAAATTTTTATAGCCCGTCATTGCGAGTGCATCCGAAGCAACCTGGATTGCCACGTCGCAGACTCCTCGCAATGACAATTAGGTAAAATATGAAACTTCCAAAAATCATCACTAGAATAATTCTCGGCACGACCGGCGCCGTCCTTGCCGTGCTGTTGATCCATACGGCCTTGGCCAAAACCCCTTTTTGGAAAGATAACTTTTTGGATGAGTTTCTAATCGTTGCCCCCGGTTTCGCCTTTGGTTTTTGGATTGTCCCGTGGTTAGCCACTCGGGCCTTAAAGTGGTTCGTCAACCTCGTCACCGTCACGGTCCAAGTGACCGTCGCGCGGACGATGGGCTCTTTCCTCGCGGCCCAAAGTCGGAT
>JBBTUG010000003.1:0-18480 GCA_038063895.1 Patescibacteria group bacterium
TCCTGGAGATATTTGAAGAAAGACACTGTCGCGCCGTCCTCTACTGTCAGTTACACCACCGGTGTGATCGCTGGTCCGGGAATACCGGTGACCTTAACCGAGTCGGACGACCGGTCGGGAGTGGCGAGTGGCGAGGTTCAGGTCAGTGTGAACTCCGGCGGTTGGACCAACTATGCCAATACTATTAGTGACCTTACCTATACCGGTTCCTCCGGTAATTCTTACCAATTCCGCTATCAGACAAGAGATAACGCCAGTAACTATTCCAGTTGGAGTACTGGGGGCATTGTGACTCTTAACCGTCCTCCAAACGCCCCCAACACAGTTACGCCAAACTCCCCACCCTACGATACCTGGATTAACTACAACCCGACCTTCTCGGCGGTCGTCTCTGATCCCGATGGCAACAACGTTAGGGCCTATTTCTACTCCCCCGCCGGTACCTGGGGAGCTTGGGCGACTTCCGGCGGGACATCTTCAACCGGAGCGTTGAGTGTAGCTGACACCTCCGGTACCTGGTGGGCTGCTTATGCGCAAGACTCCTACGGCGCTACCTCCGGTGACTCTTCCTGGAGATATTTGAAGAAAGACACTGTCGCGCCGTCCTCTACTGTCAGTTACACCACCGGTGTGATCGCTGGTCCGGGAATACCGGTGACCTTAACCGAGTCGGACGACCGGTCGGGAGTGGCGAGTGGCGAGGTTCAGGTCAGTGTGAACTCCGGCGGTTGGACCAACTATGCCAATACTATTAGTGACCTTACCTATACCGGTTCCTCCGGTAATTCTTACCAATTCCGCTATCAGACAAGAGATAACGCCAGTAACTATTCCAGTTGGAGTACTGGGGGCATTGTGACTCTTAACCGTCCTCCAAACGCCCCCAACACAGTTACGCCAAACTCCCCACCCTACGATACCTGGATTAACTACAACCCGACCTTCTCGGCGGTCGTCTCTGATCCCGATGGCAACAACGTTAGGGCCTATTTCTACTCCCCCGCCGGTACCTGGGGAGCTTGGGCGACTTCCGGCGGGACATCTTCAACCGGAGCGTTGAGTGTAGCTGACACCTCCGGTACCTGGTGGGCTGCTTATGCGCAAGACTCCTACGGCGCTACCTCCGGTGACTCTTCCTGGAGGTATTTGAAGAAGGATACGGTAGTACCGATTGTTAATTCTGCTACCGCCGAAGGTGCTGGCATTGGTGCTACGATAACCTCAATAGATTTAGTTATTTCGCCAATTAGTTTCACGGCTTCCGATGCCCTCTCGGGATTAGCCGTTAATGGTTTTGTTCAGTACGGTTCCAAGCCGATTCTTTCAGCAGTTTGGGGAAACTGGACGGCGTTAACGCAGTTGTCCGGTTCTGATAATCCGGCCTCATTTTCATTCAACTGTCCCGGCCGATTGGGCTGTCCGGCGCTCACCGATCAGACCGATTACCGTTTCCGTTACCAGGTCGTTGACCGGGCCGGTAACTGGAGCACTTGGCGGGAAACAGGAGTAGTCCGGGTCGAGTTTTGCCCGATTCCGGCAACGCCGAATGTTACGGAAAGCCACGGTAGTTCCTGCATTAATACCGACCCGGCTTGGTCCTGGCCCACAGTAACCGGCGGGACAATTAATAATTATGAAGTCAGCCGGTCTTGGAATCTGACTCCAATTATGCAAACCGGTTTAGGCTACACGGAAACGTTAAGCAGCGGTCCCTACTCGATTCAGGTGCGGGCGCATAATACTTGTGGTAATTGGGGCAACAGCTCCGCGGCTTCACCGGTCACGATTGATAAAACCCCTCCGGCGGCCCCATCAGGACTTTTGCCGAATAGTGTCTGTTTGGCCGCGAGCGCCTTTTCGGTCAGTTGGAATGTTCCGTCCGACCCGGCGCCGGGTTGCGGTTCAGCAATCGACAATTACTGGATCCAAATTAGCGACAGCCCTGGTACCAATCCGGACGGAAGTTTCGTGACAGCGATTTCCGGTACCTATAATACCTGGTTTAACCTTGTTGCCGTTGGCGGACGGGCAACCTTAACCGCAGACCTTCGCACTTTTATGTCTACTTCCCCGAAGAAGTTTTATTTCCACGTTAAGGCCCGGGACGGGGCCTGGAATCAAAGCGGATGGTCGGCATCGGTGATGATGGAACTGGAAAACCCAACTGTAATCACGGCGTTGAATATGACCAATATCAACCCGGCGCCGATAACACCGTTAACGCAAAGTTTTAATATTACTTCGGATCTGACTATTTCCCAGTCCGGTACTATTTGTACTTCGAACCAGATTGTCTGCCATAACTGGAAAGTTGTCCGCGGGGGAACCACCTATGAAGCCTGCGAAGTGTGCACTACTATTTCCGGTTCCCCTTCGCCAACTTCCCACTCAACCACCTATACGGTTTCCAGTTGTCTTCCCGGCGGTTTTCAGGAAGATGATGTTATTACTCTCCGATCTAAGGTTCGTGATCAAAATACCGGTTTCGAGGTTACCCGGGAAACGTCGTCGCAGGTAATCAGGTTTTCATCCTGGTTCCAGGCGGTTAACGGGGATGTTTACGGCAGCCGAATTTCTGAGGTGGTTGCCGCTAACCCATCAGGGAGCTATGAACCGTGGCTAATTACAAATGACTCGTCCGGGTTTCTAACCGGTGGTGCGGCTATAGCCCAAAACGACGTGACTGTTATCGATACCAATAATGGCAGTTTCCGGGCGTCGGAAAGAACCGGAGCTGACGGAAACCGGTGGTTACTGCCTAGTTATCCGGGGGGAATGAGTTGGCCGGAGACATTGACCAAAGTTACCGCCGGCGGCGGGGATTTAATTTATATACCGGGAGATCTCACTATCAACGCCGCAAATGCAGCTACATACAACAATAAAGTTGTTTTTGCCGACGGAAGTATTACTCTTTCCGGTGATTTAGCCAGCGGCCCCGGACGGGGAACTCCGCCAGCCCTTACTGCTTTCCTTATTTCCAACCGGCGGATAATTATCAGCGACGTACCAACCCACTCAGTTAATGGGATGGATATGCTTAAAATACGCGGCGGACTTTACGCCAAAGAAGGAATTGACTTCCAGCGGACTTTGGGCAACAACAAGTTCCCGTCGGTGGTGGTGTGGTACGATCCAAACGTCTTTTTCTACAGCTTAAGTAATCTGGCGGCCCCCCGCTATACTTGGAGGGAAATATCGCCTTAACTATTATTATGAAGAAAGGGGGTGAACGTATCTAAATGGTTGAAAAAATATCCAGTCGGAACAAATTGCTGGTCCCTGTTATTTTGGTTATCCTAGCAGCTTCTGCAGTTGCGGCCGTTTTTCTTCTCAGCAAGAAACCGGAAGAAGTTATCACGACGGTGGCTCCTCAGCTTAAGACTGATGCACAGATTATTGAAGAGTTACGGGAAAGTACCTCCTCACTTACTCCGGAGCTGGTTACCGAGAAGTTAACGATTGATCCGGCCGAAGGTAGTATCACGAAAATCGTAGGCCGGAAAATTACGGTAAAAGAGGGTACAAAGACTTGGGAATTCACAGCTTTTGACGATGTTACAGTTACCCGAACAACTCTCCCAGCGGCAGCGGATGGCGGCAGTGTACCAACGACGGAAGATATCAGTTTTAGCGAGTTGGCCGTTGGCCTTCGGATTTTAGCGCTTCTCGAGAGAGATAGTACCGGTAATGTGATTTCACGAAGGATCAATGTTTTACAATCCGTCCGATAAGACCATCAGTCATTACTTGCTGCTTCGATATCCGGTAATATTACTACTCGCAGTGGGGTTGGCCGGATTGTTCTTGTTCTCTACTATTGGCCGTGGCTTTGCGGCCGAGACTGAGGTTTCTCTTTCTCCGAACCAGCCCGACGGTCAGAATGGTTGGTATCGTACGCCGATAAATGTGACGCTGACGGCAACTGATTTAGAAGCGGGGATTGCCAGTATTAATTGGCGGATTGATAATGCGGTTTGGGAAAACCAAAGTTTTCCGACAGCGACAAATTTAGCGCCGAACGCTTCTTTCGAAAACGGGTTTGGGGGTACTTTAACCGGTTGGCAATTTTCGGGGACGAATGGCGCGATTGGGGGTCAGGATCTATCCACGGCTAAATACGGTGCCGCTTCGGCTAAAATTTCTGCCGTCACCAACGGGTGGAGTGCCTGGAATAATGCGGCCAATTATTCTGTAGTAACGCCCCTTGCCAATATGACTGCTTCCGTTTGGATAAAGACTTCTAATGTTTCCGGTCTCGGGGCCGGATTTAAAGTTTATTCACTCTCCCCCACCGGCCCGACGCTTTTGGGTTTAAGTTCTTCCATAACCGGTACTAGCGGTTGGACCTTTATCTCCCTGCAATTTATCGTTAACCCGGCGAACGCTTACGGGGTTTATTTAGAGCTGGGCTTATCCGGAACCGGAATTGTTTGGTTTGATGGTGTTAATTTAAGCACTTCCCCAACCCCGACGCAGGCAGCTTTTACCTTTTCACAAAACGGAAGCCATAATCTCGAATATTACGCCATTAATCAACAGGGGGTTTCCGAGTCTCCGCATAATTTCCAATCGTTAAAAATTGATACTGTTTCTCCTTATAACTGGCGGGGGTTTGAGACTACTCGGGCCGGCAATGAACACACTCTAATTTCCCAAATCACGGTTGACGATGTCGCTTCCGGTCTTGATACTTGGAATACACGCTTTCAGTATTCCGTCGACGGGGGACAGCACTGGGGCTACTACGCTACTTTTGTTTCTTGTTCCAGTTGGAGTTGGGTAGAAAATGGCTGGTTTCCGACCATCAATAATCCCTCCTTCGTGCAAGGGAGGCAAACTTTGACCCTTTACACTCCTCCGGTCAGTTATTGCAATTCCAATTGGTCCGTCTGTAAGATAGTCCGTTTTCGAGTACAGGATCTGGCGGGGAACGAAAGTACTAAGGATATCTGCATTAATGGCGCCTGGTCGAAGGTTCTCGGCGGGGATGTATACAGCGGCACGGGAATTTCTATGGGTGCGGCGGGGACGGAGGATAATACCGACGGACTGATTATAACGCCGTCGTCGACGGTTAGTAATTTCAGTTCCAGCCGGCATTGGCTTATTTCTAGTTATGGGCAAACGTTGGTGGCGCCCGACTTCGCCGGTTTATATTCCAAATATTCAAGTGCGGCAACAATTACGGTTTTACCTAAGGTCAACGGTTATTTCCAAACCCGGGCGGATTTTACAATCGGTCAGAATACGATTCCGGCGGGTCTTAGCAGCGCTAATTTTGGTGCGGTTGTGTTTGTCAATGGCGACCTTATTATTAACGGTAATTATACTCTTGCTCCTCTGGGGGGGATTATTTTCGTGGTGGCCGGAGATGTGCTTGTTGATAAAAACGTAACCGAGCTGGCCGGTTATTTTCTTACCGATGGTCTATTTGATACCGCGTATAATGGCGGCGGAAATGCTGACCCCCTGACTATTCGCGGTGGAGTTTCGGCCGGCACCATTACTCTCTCCCGGAGTTTAAGAAATAACACGGATCCGGCCGAAACTTTCCTTTTTGAGCCAAAATATTATCTCTTGCTTGGCGGAGCTTTTCCCGCCAATAAGGTAGTTTGGCGGGAGATTACACCGTAGTTTCTAATCATTGACGATGCCCTCTTCGCTAGGCTAAAATTACAAGTGGACTCTGCCCTATGGACTATATCGGTTTAGATATTGGAACTTCCTCACTTAAGGCCGTGGAACTGCACCACGAGCCGCATCTTCCTCCGAAGCTGACTCTTTATGCGTCTGCTCCGACCCCGCCCGTTTCCATCGGTTCCGAATCGGAAGCGGATTTGAAAACGATGGCGGGAGCGATAAAAGAATTTATCGCCGCTTTTCCTTTTGTTTCCCGTTCCGTAGTGGTGGCTCTGCCCGAATCACAGATTTTTACGCGGGTTATTACGCTACCGAAAATGAATGAGAAGGAATTAAAGAATGCAATGCAATGGGAAACCGAGCAATATATCCCGGTGCCTCTTAGCGAAGTAACAATGGACTGGCAGATTATCGATATGGAGGGTAGCGTTGACGCTAACCAGATGGACGTTTTATTGATTGCCTGTCCGAAAACGTTTATCAACAAATACCTGAAAGTGATGAAAATGGCCGGTTTGGAAACTCTGGCGATTGAGCCGGAAACAATGGCGATTGCCCGCTCCCTTGTCGGAACCGATACTGCTACTCCCGCAACAATGACAGTTAATATCGGCGCGGCTACGACGGATATTGCTGTTGTTAACCGGGGAACAATTAGGTTTACCCGGAGTATCTCGACCGGCGGCACGGCGCTTGCCCGCGCTGTGTCCCAAAGTTTAGGTTTCGATTTACAGCAGGCGGAAGAATATAAAAAGGCTTACGGACTGGACGAAACAAAATTGGAAGGGAAAGTAATGCAGGCGATAAAGCCTATTTTCGATATTATTGTCGAAGAAATTAAACGCTCAATCGCATTTTATAATACGCACAAAAAAGAGCAAAAAATAAAAAGAGTTGTTCTATCCGGCGGCACGGCCGCTTTACCGGGGATTATTGTCTATCTGGCTTCCACTCTGGACGTGGAAGTTCAGCTCGGCAACCCCTGGCGTTTCCTGGATTGTCCGCCAAAATTCCCGGAAAAAGAATTGGAAGAGATAGGCCAAAGTTTTGCCACAGCGGTCGGTTTGGCTCTAAAGGAGGTTAGTTAGGTATGGCAAAAGATATTAATCTTCTCCCCGGCGAGATTACCGCGGAGCGGAGAAGAAAACAACAAAAAAAGTCTTTTAATATTATCGCTTATATTTTTCTTGGGGCCTGTGTCCTTATCAGCAGCATTATTTTCCTTTACCATTTTTTCCAGGCCAGAACCCTCCAATCTCTTATTTCCGCCGCAAGAAGCGAGGAGCAAGAAATAAAAGATCTTCGGGCGATTGAGGAGGAGAGTTTACGTCTCGAAGTAAAAAATACGGCCTTAGGCGACATCTTAAAACTTCAAAAAAAGTATTCATACTTGCTCGATATGATTTCTAAGTCAGCACCGACGGGTCTGAAAATCAACTCCTTAGTTTCCTCCGTTGCCGACGACGTTCAGGTTTCCGGAGTTGCCGACAGCTACGCTATCCTTTCCCGCTTCTTAATTAACACTATTGATCCCGAAATGGGCGGCGTGATTTTCACGGCCGCCGATCTGAATTCGGTTAATCTCGATGAGCGGGTCGGCGGAGCCAGGTTTTTAATGACTCTTTACATTAAGAAGGGTAGCCTGGAGGCGCTTACACTCAGCGCAAATAAGGAATAAATAATGATTAAATTTACTTTAGGAAATAAATCCGGTTCAGCCTTATCCGGTATTAAGATCGTAGGGCTCCTTCGCCCGTTGCTTCCTTTCCTACCCCTTGGTTCCTCCGTCGTTTTGGGGCTACTGGTTGTGCTGCTGATCGCGGTGCCGCGGATTTCAAACCTAGCCGCTTTAAAATCAGAAATAAAAG
The DNA here is from genome assembly GCA_038063895.1 of Patescibacteria group bacterium. GTDB lineage: Bacteria > Patescibacteriota > WWE3 > JAMCXX01 > JBBTUG01 > JBBTUG01. The sequence goes on from JBBTUG010000003.1 coordinate 7,512, forward strand.
ATAATCAGACTAAACTGGGTAACCTGAAAGAAAAATACGTGAAACTGACCGATTTGCTGGCTCACCAGGAAGCGTTGGAATCGGATTTATCGTTTATCGATGCCGCCTTACCGGATAAAGAAAATATCCCCGAACTTCTTTCCCAGATTGAAAAAATCGCCAGCGAATCGGGTGTTTCCATCCGGGCCCTCCACTTTGGTACCGGAGCGTCTGAGCCGGCAAAAACGGGAAAAGAGAAGAAATTCGCGACGGTGCAACTGCAGGCCGAAGCCGACGGGAGCTACGCCAATTTAGGCAGTTTTCTGAATAATCTTGAGAACGCTTCGCGCCTGATCTTTGTTGACAGCCTCCGCTTTAGCCAGGAAACTATCCGTGATACCCAGCGGTTGCGTGTTTCCCTGTCGTTGACATCTTTCTACGTCACTTTGCCCGGGGAGATAGCTTTATCCCGGCCGGTAACGCTCAACCTGAATTCCCCCGCTTTAAGCAGGGTTCTGGAGGTAATTAAGCCGTTGAGGATCTATAAAATTAACATCGGAACGGGTGGGGCCGGCCGTTTAAACCCGTTTGAGTAAGTCGGGTCGAAGTTTCCGCGTTTTCTTCAGAGCCTCTTTCAGACGCCAAGCCTTTATTTTTTCATGATTCCCGCAAAGAAGGACTTTCGGAACGCTTTTATTTAAGAACTTTGCCGGGCGGGTATATTGAGGGGCTTCTAAGAGGGTGTAGGGTTTAGGGTGTAGGGTACAGGGTTGGAAAGACTCGTTGGTGGTGGCCTCACTTTTGGACAGAACCCTAGGCAATAACCTGGTTACGGCGTCCGTAACCACCATTGCCGGAATTTCCCCGCCCGTCAGAACATAATCGCCGATCGATAATTGCTCGTCAGCTAGTTTCTGTCCAACTCTCTCGTCCACGCCTTCGTAATGGCCGCAGATCAACACGAGCCGTTTATATTTCGATAATCTCTTTGCCTCACGCTGGGTAAAGGGTTTTCCTTGGGGACTAAGCAAAATGATTTTGGTTCCGGGCTTCCTTAGCTTTAGACTTTTTAGAGCCTTATAGATCGGTTCAATCTTCAGGATCATCCCGACGCCGCCGCCGAAAGGTCGGTCATCGACGGTATGGTGCTTGTCAAGCGTAAACTGCCGGAAATTGCAGATATTGAGCTTTAGGAGCTTCCGGTTTATGGCCCTGCCGACGATGGAGGCTTCAAAGACTCCCTGAAACATTTCCGGAAATAGCGAGAGGATATCGATTTGCATTACGCGGCGCTTACGGGCTTTGGCTGTTCGGAGTCCGTTTCTTCAAGTTCGAGATTAACTCTCTTATTTTCTTTTATTCCTTTAATCCTCAGCAACGTCCGCAAGGAACGGATAGTTTTCCCGCCCTTTCCGATAACCAAGCCAATATCCTCCGGCGCTGTTTTTAACCGGAGATTGGTTATGTCTGGTTGTGTGTCTTCGACTAATTCAACACACTCCGGTTTATTAACGATTAGTTTAACTAGGTATTCCGTAAAGTTTTTCATATTTTATTTAGGATGATTTGACCGTGGACGAAGGCTGATATTTTCGGTACACGTATTTTCCCGCAACCAGCTGTTTGACCGCTTCCGACAGCTGAGCCCCTTTTCCGATCCAACTCTCCAGGCGCTTTTTATCTAAGGTTAACGCAGAAGGCTTACCCGTCGGGTTATAGTGGCCGAGTATTTCCAGCGACCGTCCGGTCCGGCTACTGCGCCGGGGAGCGGCGACAATCCGGTATGACGGTGCATTAGTTTTTCCGATCTTATTTAAACGAATTCTTACAGACATAGGTTACATTATACTCGCTTTTTTCCAATTTTCCAGTCCGTCTTTTGCCGCCGCCTGTTCGGCTTTCTGCTTGCTAGGTCCGGTTCCGGTTCCGTATTGTGTCTTTCCGATAAACAGCCCGATTTTAAAGCGTTTATCGTGATCCGGCCCCCATTCTTCCAGAACTTCATACGTCGGCGTGGCTCCTTTTTTCTCCTGAGACAACTCCTGGAAAGTGCTTTTAAAGTCATGGTAAGTCTCATTCTTAACAGTTTGCTCTATTTTATAAAAAAGGTTCTTTTTTAAAAAAGTGTTACCGGATCTGATTCCGTGCTCGAGGAAAAGGTAGCCCAGAACGGCTTCGAAGGTATTGGCCAAAATATAATCGCGGCCCCGGCCGCCCGATTCTTCTTCGCCGCGGGAGAGGAGGAGAAAATTTCCGTACTGCAGCCGTCTGGCCTCATCGGCCAGAGATTGGGTGTTGACGGTAGCCGCGCGGATGCTGGTGAGCGTCCCTTCGGGATAGTGGGGATACTTGCGGTAAAGAAACTCGGTGATGAGAAATTGTAAAACCGCATCCCCAAGAAATTCGAGCCTTTCGTTCGATGGGTTTTCGTAGTCGGGATGTTCGTTAAGGTAGGAACGGTGGGTAAAGGCGGTTTGGAGCAACTGGGGTACCTTATTCTTAAAACCCAGTATCTTTTCGATCTCGATTATATCGTCTTTCAGCATATTTGATAAAAATTTCCGCCAAAGGCGGATCAGCCTTGGGCTGAAGAAATTAAATCCTGCCCTCCGGCGTTAGGGTTTTAACGACCGTGCCGAGGACCCCATTAACAAACTTTCCCGAGGTCTCTCCGCCAAACTCCTTCGCCAGCTCAATTGCCTCATCAATGGCCACTTTCGGCGGGATATTTTTGGCGAAGTATAATTCGTAGATGGAAATCCGCAAAGCAACGAGGTCAACGCGGGAGATTTGTTCGATCGGCCACTGTGGGGCGGTGGAACGGATTATCTGGTCGATTGTGGCCTCATTTCCCCTAACCCCTTCAACAATACTTGTTAAAAGGTTATTATCAAAGTTGACGTTCTGGTTAAGCTCTTCCTTAACGTGTTCCTGCGCCTGCTGAGTATCTTCATTCTGGCTGAAAGTAGCCTCAAAGAGAATTCCAAGAGCGAGGCGACGGGCTTCGTGGCGGGGGTCAAGATGACTTTTCATGGTACTTTCCGCAAGTCGGACAAGCCCTGTGGGTCAGTTTTGGCGAACCGCAGTGTCCGCAAGTCATCGCGGGGGACTTTTTCAGGATCATCTTTGCAGCGCGCTTCCGCCTTGTCCGGCCTTTAGAGAATTTTCGCTTAGGTAGTGGTGGCATACCTAGTTAATATCGTGGATAAAGACATAATTGTCAACGTTTATTAATTGGGATTTACGGATTGAGAAGTATTTCTGCCCACTTTTTGAAAGAGTCGGGGGAAGTTATCCGGTCCCTGATTTATCAACTCCTGTGCCGTTTCTCCCGTAATTTTAATTAATTGGTAATCGGTAATATCGGCGGTTTTAAGATTAAGAAAGCCGTGCTGGCTGGTTCCGAAGATTTGCCCCGGTCCCCGCCATTTAAGGTCCTCTTCGGCCAATTCCCGGCCGTTATTAAACTTTTCCATCGTTTTAAGGCGGGTAATCGATCCTGACTCTTTAGTATCGGCAAACAGCAGACAATATGACTGTTGATTCCCCCGCCCGACCCGGCCGCGGAGTTGGTGGAGGCTGGCTAATCCGAAGTGGTTAGCGCCCTCAATTACCATCACCGTGGCTTCCGGGATATCGATTCCGACCTCGACCACCGGCGTGGCAACAAGAATATCCAGTTTCTTTTCGCGGAATTCTTTCATCACTGCCTCCTTTTCGCCGCTTTTCATCCGGCCGTGAAGCAGTCCGAGCCTAGCTCCGGGAAAGATATTCTGTTTTAAATAATTAAATTCGCTGACGGCGGCTTTTACGGTGGTTAAAGTTTCCGATTCTTCGATAAATGGACACACGATGAAAGTTTGCCCTGTTTGTTTTTTAATCCATTCGTAGGCGGCTTCTCTCTTTTCCGGCGGAACCACCCAGGTTTTTATCGGAATCCGGTTTGGTGGCAACTCACTGATAACGGAAAGATCTAAATCGCCGTAAAGGGTTAAGGATAATGTCCTGGGAATGGGGGTAGCGGTCATTGTCAGTAAATGGGGAAAACGGGCAGGGTCGGTTCCTTCCAGTAATTTACTCCTTTGCTCGACTCCAAAACGGTGCTGTTCATCAATAATCACCAAACCGAGTTTTCCTTTAGGGACCGGGCGGAAAAGGAGCGCGTGGGTCCCGATTGTGAGATCCGCCTGGGGCAAGTCTTTTTCAATTTCTTTCCCGGAACTGCCGGTAATCAACCGTACATTTATTCCAAACGGAGATAATAATTTTTGGGCGGTGGCGAAGTGCTGTTTGGCCAGGATCTCGGTTGGGGCCATGTAGATAGAGCTGTATCGGGCTTGATGCAATGTATAAACGGCGGCCAAAGCGACAACGGTTTTTCCGCTGCCGACGTCCCCCTGTAAAAGGCGGTTCATCGGTTTCTCTTTACCGAAATCCGCAAGAATTTCGCGAAGCGAACTGTCCTGGGTTGCGGTCAGCTTAAACGGGAGACCATCAAGGAATGGTTGGACTTTCTTTAGCGGGTCCGTAATTTTAATCCCGGTCTTTTTCCCGTCCCATTCTTTTTTCCGGATAAGTGTGGCTAAGTGTAGAAATAATAATTCTTCAAAAGCAAACCGGTTCCGGGCGGTTTGTGCGCCTGAAACGTCCTTCGGAAAGTGGATGTTGGAAAGAGCATCATCCAGACCGGAAAACCGGAACTTTTCCAGCAGCGCTTCCGGGAGATAATCCCCGTCCTTAATTTCTGTTTTTATGGCATTAATTAATAGTTTTATCTTTGACCGCAGCCATTTCGAGGACAGCCCTTTCGTTTCCGGGTATACCGCAATTAAGCCCCCGGTGTGGGTTAAGTCACCGGACGCTTCAATCACAGGGTTGATTATCACGAGGCGGTTATTATCCGCTTCCACGGCTCCACTGAGGATTAGCTCCTGCAGAAGCGGCAGACTAGTCTTTAAATAGGGCTGGTTAAACCACAAAAGGTTAAGCAGTCCCGTCTCGTCCCGGAAGATGCCTTTTAGGAACGACCGACCGTAACGGGTCCGGACGGCGTCGAGTTTTAGTAGTTGCCCACTCAGCGTAATTGTATCCCCGACGACCAGCTCCGCGACTTTTTTGCGAACGGAAAAATCCTGATAGCGGGAGGGAAAATGGTAGAGGAGGTTCTCGACTGTTTTTATTTCCAACCGGCCGAGCAATTTAGCGTAATAGGCGCCGATGCCGGGAACCGCGGTTAAAGGGGAGTTTAACGTTAGTCCTTCACTCATTGGATAATTAGGGAAAGAAAAGGGCTTAAGACAAGCGCGAGCGAGGAGGCAATGATGACAATTTTAAATATCCGCCGCTGTTTTTTAGTTAGGTTCATGTTTTAGATTGTCACCTTTAAAAATCTTCTTTTTCCTATTTTGATAGTGCTGGGTTTAACAATGTGTGATGGGTCACGGATAACCTGATTGTCAACTTCCACCGCTCCTCCGGAAATTAATCTTTTAGCTTCCGAAAGACTGGAAACGGCGTTGCCAACAACAAGAAGCCTAACTAATTCCCAGTCAGTAACGTCGATTTTTTTTAGACTTACGGTTGGAATCACGGTAGGCGTGTGGCCTTTTTGGAACGTGTTTTCGAAGGTTATTTGAGCATCTTTCGCAGAATCTTCTCCATGCAACTCTTTAACAAGCTCAAAAGCCAGTTCTTTTTTCAGCTTCATCGGGTTTTCGCCGTTTTTCAGCCGCTTATTTTTTTCTGCCACGCTGGCTAAATCCAACTCCGTTGCCAGAGTAAAATACGGAATAATCAGCTCGTCTTTCAGCGACATTGTTTTTCCGTAGATCTGGTCCGGCTCGTCATCCAACCAAATCGCATTGCCCCAAGTCTTACTCATCTTCCGGCCGTCGGTTCCCTCGAGGAAGACAGTGGTCAATACAAAAGATTCTTTACTCCGCAAATCTTTTTGTAAAATCCGGCCGGCCTGCATATTAAACGTTTGGTCAGTGCCACCGATTTGTAAATCGGTGTCCATAAAATAGCTGTCGTAACCCTGCATTACCGGATAGGCCATTTCCGCAAAGCTGATGTGGGTTCCGGCGTCGAGACGTTTTTTTATCAATTCCCGGCTAGCGAAATCGTTGAGGGAAAAATGCTGGAACAATTTAACCACGTCTTCGTAGCTGAGTTTAGAAAGCCACGCACTGTTGTAGGCGACTTTTACTTTCGAAAAATCAACGATTTTTTTGGCCTGAGCTTTATATGTTGAAAAATTATTTGTTATTTCTTCTTTAGTTAAAACCGGGCGTTCACTTTCTTTATCCGAAGTGTCACCGATTAGAGCGGTAAAATCGCCTATCAGAAAAGTGACGTGATGACCGAGTTCAACCAGCGCCTGCAATTTGCGCAGCGGGACGGCGTGGCCGAGATGGATATGGGTGGAAGTGGGATCGATCCCGAGATAAACGTTCAGTTTTTTTCCGGAAAGAAGCGCCTTTTTTAATTCCTCCCGGTTCGGGATCACGTTTGCCACTCCCCTACTAAGTATTTCATCAATTTGTTGTTCCTTGGTCATATGTCCTAAGGACGTCATTGCGAGGAGTCCATTATTTAGGGACGACGCGGCAATCTCAATTAGATTGCTTCGTCACTTCGTTTCTCGCAATGACGACCCTTTTTCATATTCAGGATACCAAAACTTGACAAAAACGTCATTATACCCTATAATGTATATACTTTGGAATAAGCCGGGAGTGGTTGATTGCTCCGACACGGACTGGCGCGCTCTGATTCAGGGCATATTTTCCAAAGCGCACGCGAGGGCAGGCTCTCGAAAGAGGGCAAAACAAGGAGGTGTGCTATGTTTAGCACGAAGTTTTTTGCACGTTTGTTTAGCGGTGGGAGTGAGTGGCCGATGTGGCGAAAGGTAATCTTGTTCGCATTGTTCTGCGAAGCCTTCGGCTTTGTGTGCGCTGGTGGTGCACTCACCATCTACCAAGGAACGTCGTGGGTCCCTTTAATCCTCTCTTGGATTATCTCTTTGGTGGCCGCGATCGTTCTTATTTATAGTAGCGACGCCTACTATAAAAAATGGCTGAAGCGCCAAGATGAAGGAAACTCCGCGAAGTGGGAACGTGCTTTCCTCATCTTTGTTTGCGTGTCCTTTATGTGCATTCAGTTGATCTTCGTCGTCGGGTGGGGAATGGAAAAGGCAGGGTACATCCAAGTGCATGTGGACCATCCCGAGATCTTTCAAAAACCGCTAAACCCTTTAATTTGCGTGAATGACACGCCATCGGCTGGGTTCGCGGCTTCTTTGCCGGAAAAGCTGGATGTGGTGGGCGAGATCAAGTCGATCCAAATATGTCCCCATCCGTTCAGTTACATCTTGCATGTGGAAGGGATTAGATTTCGTGGGGAAACGGTTTATAGCTACAACCCACGGTTAGATTTCAATCCCCCACTTCTCCTAGAACCCGGAGAAGAGCTTGAGATTACGGTCATCGGTAAAGAGTTGAGCGTCTACAAACAGACCAACTCGCCGATGTACGTGATTCGTGGTAGTGGACGGTAGCTAGAAATAAAAACGAGCGATGCTTGAACCTAAGCACCGCTCGTTTCTTTTCAATATGATAAAATAGAGACAAATGTTGCGATCGTCCGTTTCCCGCCGTTACCGCTTCCACTCTCTGCATCGGCCATCCTCTGGCGGTCTTTCGTCCCGCCACCGGGCCTTATTTATAATCTCCACGCTCAGTTCTATCTTTCTGTTCCTTCTGGTTGGTGGCTCCATTTTGAGTTTTATCGCTTTTGCCTACTACTCCAAAGACCTTCCGTCCCCGAACAAGCTGATCGACCGGGACATTCCGCAATCGACGAAAATCCTTGACCGCAACGGGGAACTTCTTTTTGACGTTTACGGCGACCAAAACCGGACGCTGGTTAAATTTGAAGATCTCCCGCAATATCTGATTAGCGCCACCCTGGCGACGGAAGACGCAGATTTCTACGGCCATCACGGTTTTGACATTGCAGGAATGGTCCGCTCGGTCTATTACATCGCCGCCCGCCGCAGCCTGCAGAGCGGTTCCACCATTACCCAACAACTGGTAAAAAATGCCCTGCTGACTCCTGAACAGACTTTAACCCGGAAGATTAAAGAGCTGGTTTTGTCTTTGCAAATCGAGCGCCGTTACAGTAAGAACGACATCTTACAGATGTACTTAAACGAAGTCGGTTATGGCGGCCAAGCGCGGGGGGTTGAAGCAGCCGCCCAGATGTATTTCGGTAAATCCGTCAAAGACATTAATTTAGCGGAGGCCGCGCTTTTAGCCGGACTACCCCAACGTCCCTCGGTCTATTCCCCTTTCGGCGGCAGTCCTGAGAACGCCCGGTTGCGCCAGTCCTACGTTCTTTATTTAATGTCGGAGAAGGGCTGGGTCGGGACGGACGGAAAACGGCACTTTTTGGATAAAAAACTGGCCGAAGAGGCCAAAAATACCGAGTTAAAATACGTGACCCCGGGCGGGCGAATTAAAGCTCCGCATTTTGTAATGTACGTGAAACGGATTTTGGCAGACCGTTACGGCGATAAAATGGTTGAGGAAGGCGGACTCCGCGTGACCACTTCGTTGGATTTGAAACTGCAGGAAGAAGCGGAAAAAATTGTGGCCGAGGAAGTGGAGAAGTCGAAAGGGCTGAAAATCAGCAATGGCGCCCTGATCGCGTTCGATCCGAAAACCGGAGAAATTATCTCGATGGTCGGTTCCCGCGATTATTTCGATATTGAAAATGGAGGTAACTTTAATGTGGTAACGGACGGGCCGGGCCGCCAGCCCGGTTCGGCGATTAAGCCAATTACTTACGTCACCGCTTTTAAAAAAGGCTACAGCCCGGCCACGATGGTAATGGACGTACCGATGACTTTTCCCGGCGGGGACACCCCCGATTATAAACCGGTAAACTACGACGGGGCTTTTCACGGCCCGATGCAACTGCGCTACGCTCTCGGTAACTCCATCAATATTATTGCCGTCAAGCTTCTTAAAATGGTCGGAGTTGAGGCGGTAATCCAGACTGCCCACGAGATGGGGATTACGACTTTAAATGACGCCCAGCGTTATGGTCTGTCTTTAACTTTGGGCGGCGGCGAAGTGCACCTTCTCGACCTGACTTCGGCCTACAATGTTTTCGCGGCCAAAGGCATCCGTCACGATCCGGTGGTTCTTTTGGAAGTGCTGGATAGCCAAGGGAAAGTGTTGGAGAAGTTTGACGCGGAAAATGATACGGGGACAAAAGTGCTGACGGCGGAACAAGCCTATTTAATCAATAATATTCTTTCCGATAATAATGCCCGATCAATGGCCTTCGGCAGTTACTCGCCTCTGATTATTCCTGGACATACGGTTGCCGTTAAAACCGGGACGACTGACGATAAACGCGATAATTGGACGATCGGTTATACTCCCGGAATTACCGTTGGGGTCTGGGTCGGGAATAATGATAATTCTCCAATGGATCCCCGCCTGGCTTCCGGGGTCACCGGGGCCGCGCCGATTTGGCACCGGGCGATGATCGTTTTTTTAAAGGATAAGCCGGATGAGCCCTTTGTCCGACCGGAGGGAATTGTGGAGGCAGATATCGATGCTTTAACCGGTTATCTGCCCTTCGAATCGGCCAAAGTTCGGCACGAGATATTTATTCGGGGAACGTTACCGAATGCCCATTCGGATATGTACGAAAGACTGAAGATTTGTAAAGACGGGGGTAAGATTGCCAACCAACCCTGCGAGGACTCGGGAAATTATGAAGAGAAAATATATGTCCGGCTTAAGGATTCGCTGCCCGAATGGCAGGAATTTACGGACAGGTGGTTGGCGGAGAATAAAGATAAACTGGTTGGCGAACACTGGGAGTGGTATATTCCGGAACGACAGTGATCGGATATACTGTTCGAGTCCGCCTCGGGCGGATGAGAACTTCTCCCCTCCGAATCGGAGGGTCGAAGGGTAGGAGGTTTAGTGTTCTTCTTTACTTAGCTCTTGGTTCCGCGCCTAATTTCTCCTTGAGGTCTTTAAGTATCCTTTCCCTAAGAGGCTTAATCTCCTCACCGGAGAGAGTCTTTTCCTGATCCTGGAAAGATAATTTTAGGGTCAACGACCGCTTCTCTTTCTGCTTTAAAGTTTTATCGGTGTAGAGATCCGATAATGTGACGCTCACTAACATTTTCCCTCCGGCTGTTTTAACTGCAGCCACCGCCTCTCCGTAGGTTTTTTCCCGCGGCAAGTAAAAGGAAATTTCCTCGATAATCGGCGGGAAATCAGGCAACCTGTCAAAAGCGTTTCCGGGCATTATTAATTCCTCAAGGGCTCTGAGATTAATCTTTATCAACCAAAGATTATCTATTTCGAAAGACTTTCCGCCAACGCCGAGTATTTTCCCGGATTTAATTTCTTTTTCCGCGTTAACTATGAAAGCGTTGTTAGTGTCCAAAGGCATTGAATACCGGTAAGGAAAAGCAGTGTAATCTTTAAAAATGTAGCCCTTGACTGAAAGTTCTTTAAAAATTGTTTCAGCCAGGCCTTTAACTTCTAAAAATGCTTTTTCCGTATCAGCGAACAACGGTGAAAGAAGAGCCAGGGTTAAAAAGTCAGTCTCGTAGGGCAGGTTTTCCTTCCCTTGCGGTCGGTAGGCGTTGCCGATCTCGAAGATTCGTATTTCATTAAAGCGGGAAACATTTTTCTTAATTGCTTCAACCGCCAACGGGAACGGATCGGCCACCAGATATTCGGTCTCTGGGCCAAGGGGATTTAACACTTTAACTAAATTTCCGTCGCCAGCCAGTTCTTTTGAGGTGAGGGACAAGTTTAGCATTTCCGTAAAGCCCAAACCTTTAAGTAGAACTTTAACGCGGTTTTCGACCAAGAGAACGGGTTCGACTTGGCCGACCGATAATTGGCCGACCGGCAAGGTTGACGGAAGGTTGTGGTAGCCGTAAAGCCGGGCT
>JBBTUG010000004.1:0-58058 GCA_038063895.1 Patescibacteria group bacterium
GAGCGGTTGGTATAAGATAAGATTAACGGATGGGAATACGGGTTACATTACTGCCGCCTACGCTAAGAAACTCTAGTTTTCTTCTAATTTTTTTATTTTTAGTATTTGTTTCCGCCGAAAAAGTTTCGGCTTTGGATTTCACTAGTTTACCGACGGACACTGTTTATTCCAGCCAGCAAGTCCGGACCGTTGATCTCGTTCCGGCCCGAAATTCCTGCTTTACCAATAACACTAGTCCTGCCTCCAGCCGGAGTCGGGCTCTATATATTTCCAAGGCCAAGCTTCATAAAGACCCTTACTACGACGACTGGGGAACGGAAAAATATAAGTGGACTGCAGTAGGGCTTTATTTTGATTACCTGCCGGGCTTTGACTTTTCTTCGGTCAGATTATCGCTCTATCCGGCCATCAATCTTTATTTGGCGGAGTTCAGTAAGCCTCTCGTAAGCGACGTTACGGCGGATGCCGCCCGGACCCAAACAGTCAGCGTTGACGGGGAGCCTAAGGCTTTACAGCTAATCTTTCCTTTTTACCGGGAATTTGATTTAGGCGGTGCGCCCTTTCAATTTAGCGAAGGTTTTTCTCCACAACCGGCGAACGGAGTCGTTCTCACGATCAGCTGTTTTGGCAGTGAGAATCAGGCAGCCTCTTTTTGGGAGAGAGGTAGTGGTTCCGAAGGCATAGGACATTATAATTATTTTGATCCCCTGACTAAAACGGTTCTCAACGTGAATCCTTACGACGCCAGAATCGCTTTCACTTTTTTCAGCGGCCACCCGACGGCCCCGTCTTATCCTCCGGTTCTGTTTCTCCGTGAGGCCGGGAAAACCGCCGTTGTTTGGGATGAGCTGGTTGCGAAACTCGGTTATTCGCGGACTGACTATGTGGACCGGTTTGAGGATTTTGATGATAACTCAACTCTTACTACCCTATCCCAAAAACTGAAAACAAAGGTTTTATCGCTGGCGCAAAAAAATCTATCCGATTGGGGAGAGGGGAAAGTTGATTTGGTCGGATACGGTTTGGGAGGACTGGTTGCCGAGCGCTACCTTTTAGACAATCCGGCTGATCATCACGTCCGTCGACTGGTCACTATAGGAACCCCCTTCAAGGGGACGGGTCGGATGGATTTTGCCGCTTTTACCCTCTCAAACAGCCCTTTGGGTAAATGGCTGGCGCAAAAATACCCTCAAGGTTGGCAGGACATCGTTTCTCCGTCATTTAATGCCATACATGCCGCCACTAAATCTCTGGCCGACGGCTTTCCGGATAAAACTCCGCCAAGTGATGTAGCTTACTACGCACTCGCCGGTAATATCGAGGCCACTTACCAACAACCGCTATTTCATTTCCAAATTAATAAGCGCGAAGACTTAGGGGATCTCCTTATTCCCTTCGACAGTCCCAGTCCCGGCTGGATACAAAGCGACAACTTTTATTCCTTTCCCCAGCCGGTTAAGTTCACGGGAAGTGTCGTGCAATCCTCTTCTTCGGTTTCCCTTCCTTTCAATACCGAAACGGATATTTCTCCTTCTCTGCACGGAAATCTTACCCAGAACCCGCAAATAATAAGTAGAATTAAAGAACTCCTTACTAAATAAAATAAGAATGCATCTAATTAAGTCTGGAAATAATATATTTGTTGTCCTCTCCCTTATCCTAATTACCCAAGTCTCCGGTCTGTTTATCCATCACCCATTCCCTATAATCCAACCAGCCCTTGCCGACACTCTCTCCGCCGCCGCTCCGGCGGGTCAGTCCGTCCTGGCCGCCCAAACAGATGTAGATACATCCGGCGCCTGTTACTCCAACTTCGGCCGGTCCTTCCTCCTCAATTGGCCATATGCTCTTGATTCCACCGCTGATTCCGTTCCTCTGTCCGGAATAGCCATCTATGTCGTCACCCGGGTAATGGCCGGCGGTCCCCTTGACCTTTCTAACTTTAGACTTGATCTAAGGCGGGGTCTGGAGCCCAGTCTGTCCGACCCCAGTCGGATTATCTTCTCCTCCCTTGCCCCCTCCGGCTCAACTGTGGTCTATGAGTATGAGCAGGGAGTCAACAGTCTCCATACCTCCCTCCTCTACTTCACCTTCCCTTCCCCAATCTCTCTAAAGCGACCTGCCTACGGAAGAACCGCGGAAGACCGGTTCTACACTGGCTACCTCTCCTGCACCAACCCCTTCACCAACCCACCCCGTTACCTCCTTCGGGAGACCGGAACTTACTGGGCGGGACTCTCCCGAATCTACCACAGTGATAGTAACGCCTATGGCTCGCCCACCTACACCGCTCTCAACCTCCTCTTTCTTACCCCCTCCACCACTTCTTCTTCCTCTCCCCAACAATGGAACAATGAAACCATGAAACAAGCTGTTCCCATCCTCCGTCCTCTAATCTTGATCCACGGCCTGGGAGGTAAGCCGGACGACTGGATTAACGGCAGAACTAACTATCAAACCTACCTAAGAAGCCTAGGTTATCCCGACTCCTACCTCCACTACTACTCCTATGGCTACAAGAATGGAGCCTACAACTACCAGGGGGACATCAAGGAGATAGCCTTGGGGTTAGAAGAGGCGGTTAATCGTCTGTCTAACCTACATAAGAGTGAGGGAGGGGACGGGAAGGTCGATCTTCTCGGTTTCTCCCTTGGGGGTGTCGTGGCCCGCCAGTACCTCTCCACCCACCTGACCTCCCACAAAGTCCATAAACTCATCACTATTGGCTCTCCACATCAGGGGGTGTGGGTTTTGTCGGCGGATCAGGCTGTAAAAGATATTCCTTTTGTTGGTCAGAAAATAGAAAATGATTTAGCCACGCAAATAGTTAGATTAGTCAATAAAGATAAAATACAAAAACTAGATATTACTAGTGCAGCAGTCAAGCAAATCTATCCCGGTTCAGACTTTCTGAGTGGTTACTACGGAATTAATAAACGAGTACCACAAGATGTCGAATACGCGACGTTTTACGGAGATATTCATGCAGAAGTTAGACGAAAACTGTTTGATAGTCAGTTGTCCAAAAAAGTGAGTATCGGTGACGGCTTGATTATGCCAGAAAGTGCGTCGGGTGTACCTGGTGTAAGTCCTAGCAAATATGCATATAGCGAAAATACTGTCTTAGATCTAAAATTAGAAAAGACGGGAACGGGTTACGCTTTTGGTTTAGATCTGCCGAGCTTAGAATCGTTAAAGGCATTCCATACTTATTTACTTGACCGGGGCGACCTTCGTAAAGATCTGGCTTGTTCCGCATTAGGGAAGAACGATGCATCTCTTTGCAAATAAACAAAAACTAATATTAACTGTTGTTTCCGCCGTATTATTCTGGACACTATCAAACATTGGTTATAAGGTTGGGGTAGATTTTGGACTTACACAAATGTACCACAATTTCGGTGAACCTCGAGATCTATATCCGGTGCTATTTTCATTGGTAATGGTGTTCACAGGATATTTTATTGGATTCCTAGGAATAATAATTACTTGCATCCTCATGCACCAGATCGGACGGAGGACGAAGGTGGCGGTGGGGAAGCCGACTTTCTACGGATTTCTCCTTTATCTCCTAACTCTCCTTATCATAATCCTCAACTTCAACCGCACTCACTAAAACATCCCTCTAACTACTGACTAAAAATTGAAATTGCTTGTAGACAATTGGCATCCGATCGAACAGCAATAGTCTATTTCGGAAATAGGGTTGGTTTTTAACTTTCTTCGCACTGAAATCTAATCAAGCTATAGCAGGGTGTAGTTTCAGTTACTTTTTATTTCTTAGTTAGTGTTTCTTTGAGGGAAAGCGCTTCCGGATAATCGGGTTTTAGCCGTAACGCCTCATCCACTAATTTTATAGCCTGATCCCCCTTTCCGTATCCGGCGAAGACCAAGGCAGTGCTATAGCGGACATGGGCTTCCGTCGGTGAAAGTACCAGCAATGTTTGGCCAAGGCTTTTGGTAATTTCTTCAAACGCGGGATAATAAAGGGAGAGAGAATAGTAGGTTTTCAATAAAGCTTTAAGAGTTAAAGAGTTCCGCGGGTTAAGTTCAATTGCTCTGCCCGCCTCCCGTCCGGCGTTGCGCGCCAGAGTTTGGGATTGTTTAATCATCTCGGGATCTTCCTTCACCGCCAAACTTTTAATGGACAGGTCGGCTAAAAGGGCGGCGTATTCACGGTGGTAAAGAGGTTCGAAGGGATTAAGGCGGGTTGCCCAGAAAAGCTCCCGTTCCGCCGCCTGATAGTCGCCGATGCGCCGGTCGGCTAGAGCGCGGGTAAGAAAAACATCCGCCAGGAACATACTTAAAAAGGCGGTAAAAACAGACACTGCGAGAGTGGGCACTAAAACTCGAAGGAACCGGCTTTGGCGGTCCGATAATTTAACTTCCCAAGTTTCACGGTTGGTTTTCATTTTTAGATTCTATTAAATTGCCGCACGCAGTAGTTAGGACCGGAAACAGCCAGAAGAGAAGGGAGGTCGGGACCACCGACCAGCCGAAGAAGTTAGTCACCAAAAGTCCCACCCACCCGCTGAAAAAAGAGGCTTGAATGGTTCTAGTTCTCGCGTTTTTAGAAAGACTTTTGGTAAAAGATAAGGCGAAGGCGCCCGTTAAGATTAGGTAGGCCAGCAGGCCGGCTGTTCCCCGGTCAACCCAAATGTCGATATAGTCGTTGTGAGCTTTATTGTAGAGAAAGTCCCACTCCGAGGTCTGATTCAGTTGGGCCGGACGGTAGGGTAAGAACGCGTAGGCAAAAGTTTCCGGACCTGTTCCGATAGCAAGCGCTTTTGGGTTTTGGCGTAAAAGCTCCAGGGCCCCCCGCCAGACGATAACCCGTATTTTCATTGTGTCACCTTCGTATTCAACCGGCCTTGCCTCCGCCGCATAAACGGCGAAAGCGGCCGCGTGGAGTTGTTTAAAGAGGCTATTCAGCCGGGCGGAAAAAATTCCCGGTTGGCTAACGGCAATAAGGGCGCAAACAGACATGGCTACGAATAACAGGATCAGAGAACGCCGGCTTAGCTTCCGGCAGCCGACGAGAAAAAAAATACTCAGGGCGGCCGCCATTCCGATCAGCCCGGAAAGAGAATAGGTAAACCAGAAACCCGAAAAGATTACGATTACGGTGATCATTCTTACCCCTGCCTCCCACCGATTAAGTGGCTTGATCACCAGCAGAGCCAGGCTTAAGGGAAAGATCATTGTTAAAAAGGCGGCTAGCCAGTTTGGTTGGCCTAAAGAGCTGAAGACGCGGGCGGAACTATCCTGCACCCACTGACCCTTTTGGTAACCGAAATGCTGGGCGACGGCAAAGAGAGCGACTAGAAAGGCCGACAAAATTAAAGAATTTACCAGCCCCTTAATTAAATTCGGGTTTTCTTTTAGGCAAGTGGCGAGAATATAGGTAAGTGCCACGAAGCCTACGACTGAAAGAAGTCCGCCGTTAAAGCGGGAGTAATAACCGAAGATAGAGGTGTACCAGTCGACGGAAAACAAAGTGGAGATAAAATAGGAAATTAGAAAGATAATTATCGGAAGGTCCAGCTTGGTTCTGGCAATTTCAATTTTCCGACTCTTCGCGCTCCGGAAAAGAAACATGGCGGTGGCAGCGGTGGCGGCGAAATACACCAAATACATTTTGGGAAATTCGAACAACTCGTGCGTTTGGGCGGTGTAAAACAGGGGCGTGAGAAAGATTAGAATCAGAAGAAGAGCTTCGAGCCCGTGGGCTTTGGTTGACGCTAATTTTACCGGCATGGTAATCTATATTCGTCGTAAACATTGGATAAAGTCAAGCTATGAGAACCAACCTGCCGCGGCTGTTGTTCCGCCAAACGATCTATCCGGTTTTATTCATCCTAACCGTTAAGTTTGCCAGTGTCTTTTTTCTCGTTAGAGCCTTTAATTTTGAATATCAATTGACCGGCGCCGGGATCCTTTTCTCCTCTTTCGGAGATTTCCTGAAGATCAACACTTATTCCTCATTACTGATGCTGGGGGCGGTCTTCTTAGGCCTTGCTTGGGCAATTTTCCAGGCCCATTATCTTCACGCCACCCACCTTTCCCCCGATCTTTCCCGCCGCCTGGCTGGTCTTGGGGTCACTTCTTTGATTAAGTCTTCGGTTTATCCCCAGGCCTCGCCGTGGCTTGGCTTGGCCTGGCTGTCCGCCGGCTATTTTTTTCTGGAAAACTATCTCGGTCTGACGGCTGCCTGGCTGTTGTGGCTTGCCTTGCCGGGTTGCCTGGTGTCAACGTGGCTGTTGCTTTGGGATGCTGAAAGAGAGATTAATGTGACGGTCGAGGAAACAGTGGAAATTAGAATTGAGGCAACCAATGAAGCCATTTAAATATTTTTCCCATTTTGGCTACCTGATCCTGACGGCGGCATTTTTGCTGACGCCTTTTTTGGCCATTCACAACCTGTTGGGTTTTTCCGGAGAAAAAGATTTGCCCACCGGAGCAGTTCTTTCGGCTGAAAGTACGGCTTTTAACCGCTACCTGCGTTATTTGAACAGTCAGCCGAGGACCGGATCGCGGGAGACCGTTTCGGTCTATGTTTTTCCGGGACAGACAACTTCCTACCGGAATATCTATCAGGTGAAAAATACAAAGTCCGGTCCTATGCAGTTACGGTTGACCGACGTACGGATTAACTCTTTGGCGGAACCGGATATTAACGCCGTATTCTATTTTGCCGATAAGCCGGTAACCGGTCCGGTGACTTTATCCGCCGGAGAGCGCCTGCCGGTCAGTTTGCAAGTCACCGCCTCTGTCGCGCTTAAGGAACCGTCCCCGGTGGAGATCTCCTTTACCCTGGAAATGGAATGACACCCCTTTTGGCGAAAGTTATTTCCCGGCTGTTTGACCTGTACACCTGGTCGGTTGTTATCAACGTTTTGGCTCTGACCCGGACCGACCTCTCCCGTCCGCAATTTATTTTCTTGGGGCTGTCTTTGTTCCTGCTGGAAGTTATCTTTCCAGTCGCCTTATTTATTATTTTTCTGAAAAAGAAGCTGATTACCGATATTGATCTTACCCAGCGGCGCGAACGGCCTCTGTATTTTTCCTGTCTTTTTCTTCTAGCAGCTTTAGGCAGTTTGTTGGGATACGTCGTCGGAACAAGACCGTTTTTTCTTATTCAGCTGGTGGAGTTGTTTCTGATCGGGGGGATGACTCTTATTACTTTATTCTGGAAAATTAGCGGACACATGATGATTAACGCGGCGGGAATCTTCTTCCTCAACTACTTCTTCGGGTGGCAATACTGGTGGTTGTTTTTCCTGCTTCTGCCCGTCGGCTGGTCGCGGTGGTACCTGCACAAGCACGACCTTTGGCAGCTACTGGCCGGGGCGCTTTTGGGACTCTCAATTCCGACAGTAGTTCTCAAGGTTTTCGGTTTATTCTAGTTACCGGAATGCCGTTTATCAAACTAGCTGCATCACAATTCCTACGCGACCGCTGATGATTTGTGATGTGGAGAAAACGACATCCGTTATTCCTTTGCCGCTAGTCACCGAGTCCATAAATAATCGTCAGAACGGCGAAACCCCAAAGTGCGACGCTGACTAAAAGCGGCTTATCGGAAAAAATAACTCTCTCCGGCGATTCGCCTTCTTTCTTTTCGTAAATGATGTAGAGATAACGGGCAACGCTATAAATCGCTAACAGGATAGTCAACATCATCCACTTCGGCCGGGCCAGGCTGGGGGGCAGAATCGTCGCGAGAAAGGGCACATAAGCTTTGGAAGAGACCTGGAAGGTAAAAAGAGCATAAGTAATAATGGCAAAAGACGCGGACATCGAGATCATTGAATCGAGCAGCGTATCCGGATAATGTTTTAAAGTTTCCCGGGTCTCATTCGGTAAGTGATAAGCCGCCAAAAGCGTCCGCTCACTCCGCCGTTTACCAAAAGCCAGAAGCAGGGAAACGCCGATGGTCGTCAAAACCAGCCAGGAGGAGAGGGAGACATGAATTGCCAGAGAACCGGCATAAAAGCGGAGGATAAATGCGGTGGCGACGGTTAACGCATCCACGATAATCATCCGCTTGAGAAAAAAGCTGTAGCTGATTTCCAGGATCACAAAAGTCAGGCTGATGATGAAAAAATAGCGGTCGAGTGAAAAAGACCAAGACAGCCCCAGCACTAAAAGAATTAGGGCGGTGAGGCGGGCCGTATTTACACCGACTTTCCCGGCCGCCAGCGGGCGCATTTTTTTGAACGGGTGGAGGCGGTCCTTGTTAATATCAACCAGATCATTGATCAGGTACATCGAGGAGGATAAACAGCAGAATATTATAAAAGCCTTGGTGGCCTGGGTAAATTGCTGGTAATCGAAAAGCGATCCCCAAAAAAAGAGGGCGCCGTAGAGGCTGACATTCTTTAACCACTGACGAGGCCGAAGGGCTTTAAACAGATAAAAGAGTGTCACAAATGTATTTTAGCAGAAAACGCCGTTCCGTTTAATTTTTCTTCCGCAGTTTAATCAGCGAAGAAAACTGGGTTTCGTCCAGATTAGCCAGAATAAGAATTAAGGCTGCGACCGTGCCGCCGGTTAAAAGTGAAAGCGGTAAATCTTTTTCGGAGGAATAAAGAGCGATAAGTCCGAGAAAACCGGTGATTACCCAGTAAAAAACCGCCACCCGCCGTTGACTCCAGCCCAAATCCAGCAGCTTGTGGTGGAGATGGCCCCTGTCGCCCCAGACCGGGGACTGACCGCGCCGGATCCGCCGGACCACCGCGAAAATAGCATCCAGCGTCGGGACGCTGAGGATCAGAATTGTCACGCTTATTTTGGCGATCGACAGGATGGCGAGGGCGGCTAACACCAACCCGAAGGCCGTGGCGCCGAAACCGTAAAGCATTTTTGAGGGGTGCCAGGTAAAGGGCAGCGTTCCCAGGATAGCTCCGGCGGCAATAAAAGAAAAAATGACGGCATAAAGTTGGTCAGGGTTTCCCAGGATTATTCTTTCACCTAGTATTCCGATGACGATCGCCGTGATAAAAACGATTCCGGGAAACTGGCCGTCAACCCCATTGCTCCAGGAAAGCATATTCATTAAGGCCGCCCCCCAAAGAACAGTCAGTAAATCCCCGGGGAGATAAAAATGACGTAAGCCGAAGAACTGAAATTTAAGATCAGTCCAGTCGAGAGGGATAATGCCGTCGAGAGGATTGCCGATGTAGGTGATGTGGACCCCCGCTAAAACGACGATGGTAAAAGCGGCGATTTGGGAGAGAAGCCGAATATAAGGATTTAAATCGTACTTATCATCAATTAGACCAACCACCGTCATCAGGCCTCCGGCCAACAGGACCCCGTAAAAGGTGCTTGACGGCGGGACAAACAGAAACGTAGTTAAAATTAGAGCCAAAAAAGCCGGTAAGTTACCTGCCCGCGGAGTCGGCTTTGAAAGCAGCATTCCGGGATGATTGTGCGTTTCCGGATTATCAATCAGTCCCCATTTCTTGGCCAAAGAAAGAGTCGGGAAAGTAAGAAAAAAGGAAAAAATGAAAGCCAGGATGAGGGGAAAAATGAATCTTTCCTCCAGCAGGGCAGGAACGGTACCGGGAGCGGAGACGAGGCTGACAACCCGGTAAAGAGAAAAGCCTAACAGCAGCGTGATCATCAGGTTGAGTAGTGTAAAAAGTTGCGCCAGAATCTTTTCCCGCCGGCGGAGGAACATTTCCGTTAGGAGCAGGTTGGTAAAGAAGGATAATAATAACAGGAGCGGGAGGACCGCCAGGATGGAGCGATCCGCAAGTTGGGCAACTCCCCAAGGCAGGGTGTACCACAACGGGACGAGTGGCGGCAGGTATCCGAATTTTAAGATCAGAAAAGCGGTGCCAGCGATAAAAACCGTTCCGGCAATGAGGAATTGCAACGCCAGAAACCTTTCTTTAAAAATATAGACCTCTTTACTCAGAATCAGCATCGTTATTTAAACCTTTTCCGTTATCCGGTAGCCGAGGCGCTTACCCAACAGTAGGTGCAGGTGCGCATCCAGACCGGGAAGGGCCCCGAGAAAAAATCCGACCGCCGGCATCAGAATCCACTCCAGCAGTTGGAGAAGCCGGAATGGAGCGGAGGGTTTCTGCTCCGCCGGCCGTTGGCGGAAATCGACATAAATCATTACCAGTAGGAACATCAGACAGAGCGTTAAAATTAGGGAGGAAATTTTCGGTAGCTGCTGACCGAGAATTGTTTGGGAAAAGCGGGGGTTAAGAATCAGGGGCAGATTGGCGCCGAGGGTAATAATGATCCAGTTAACCGGCCAAAAAAGATGATCAAGGACCACTTTCGACACCCTAATGGTTTTATCCCAAAAAGGAATTTCCGGGCTCTTTAGCCACCAGTTAATAATCAGCGGATCGTCGGAAACGCCCCAAGCCCAGCGTTGCTGTTGCAGGTACTGATTTTTTATGGTTTTAAACAGTCCGGTGGATTCGGCGGCGTCCAGGCTGACGGGCAAAAAGAGCGGTTCGACTTCCACCGTTCCGGCGAGTTTAAAGTAGCACTTAAAAAAGATCCGGTAATCTTCGGGAATGACATCCGTGTCCCAAAAGCCGACTTCCTTAAGCATTCTTAGGCTTAAAGAATAAGTGGAGATATTGACGAGGCGGTCGCGGCGGGAAAGCTGGGCGATTTGCCAGACGCTGTTGACGATGGCAACAATCCTGGCGGGGGAGGGAATGCGGGCGATATTGTTGTAGAAAACCAACGCTCCCTGCCAAAAACGGCGGTAGCGGTTGGGGTTGGTCAAGAAAGCGTAGGTCAGATAAGAAAAGTACTGAGGGTGGAGAACGGCGTCGCAATCGGCGGTAGTCACGGTGACGAAGTCAATGTCAATTCCCAGTTGGCGGATTTTCTCATCGGCCCAGACGCCGGCGTAGGCCTCATTGCTCGATTTGCCGATCACCTCACCGGGTTTTAACACATGCCGGGTGTAAAAGAGATTCGGCAGGGTAGCGCTGAATTCTTTTTGCAGCGACTCAGCTTTTTCGCCGGCCCCTGCTTCCCGTTCTTCCATCGCCAGCACCACCAATAACCGTTCTTTCGGGAAGTTTTGCGCAGACAGCGAAGCGAGAGTCCGGCGGAGAATGGAAACCGGCTCATTAGCGTTGGGAATAATCACGAGGTGGTGAACTTTTTCAAAGTCCGCCGCCATTTTAGCTTTCGTCAGCCAGTCAATCTTTTTGCTTTTTTCAATCTGCCGGTGGGAGTTAAACGCGGCCGCGGCGGAAGCCGCTGATTTGTAAAACCAAAGGATATCGAAAGCAAGGATAAGATAAGCCACGAGATCGGGTATGATTAAGCTGCCCCAAAAAGGAAATAGGATAAAATTTATGGAGAGCAGACCGATAGCGACCTCCAGAAGCCTAATTAAGGACATGTGGCTGCTATTTTAGCACTTTTTGGCCGATGTTTCTTGACGGGACCTGTCCTCTTTGGGAAACTAAAACTGGTGATAAAAAAACTGTCTTTCCTGAGTCCCACTTTCTTTTTATTATTGTCTGCCGTCCTTGCCGTTATTCTCCGTCTGCCCAGCCTTTTTGATCCCTACTGGTATGTTGACGAGGGGGTTTACTTAACGGGAGGACAGATAATCCGCAAAGGATTAACTCTTTACCGCGACTTTTACGATAATAAGCCGCCATTAATCTACTTCGCCGCGGCGCTGGCCCCGGATCAGTTTTGGTGGCGCCTGTTGGGAATTGTTTTAGCTCTTTGCGCAGTTTACCTTTTTTACCGGTTGGCCAAACTTCTTTTAAAAAATTCCCGGGCCGTTTCCGTGGCCACGGTTCTTTTTTCGCTCCTTTGGAACCTGCCTTATCTTGAGGGGCATACGGTTAACGCCGAACACTTCTTTGTTCCCCTCGGTTTCCTGGCCCTGCTGTTCGCCCTTAAGAAAACTGGTCATCTTTCTCGTGATCTGATCTTTTCCGGGATTCTGTTCAGTTTGGGCTTTTTGTTTAAATTTCACTCCTTCTTTGATCTTCTCAGTCTGGCTTATTTCTGGCTGTTGCTGCGGGAACCTAAGCTTTCCTTCTCCTATCTTTTTACCACTGTAAAAAACCTCCTGCTGATCGGATTGGGGTTTGCCGTTCCCCTGATTTTGAGTGTGGTTTATTTTTTCTTTCGGGGGGAGCTGGCCGGGTATTGGAAAGCGGCCTTTGCGGGTAACTTCGATTACGCCGTCCGCTGGCGCCCGATACTACCCTCTTTTCTTATGGCTCTGGGGGCTGAGACAATGAAGGGGCGGTTACTTATCCTCGCAATTATTTTAGTTGGGCTTTTCTTCCTGCGGAAAAAATTCAGTCCGTCAGCGTTGTTTATTTCCGTCTGGCTCTTATTTAATTTATTCGGAACGCTTCTTTCGGGGCGCGAGTATCCGCACTATCTTTTGACCTCCGTGCCGCCAACGGTCCTTCTTCTCAGCCTGCTTTTTTTTGGCTTGTGGCGGGAGCGGGGACTGGCCCTGAGTTTTATTGGGTTAGTGATTGGGTCCATTTTGGCCTTCCATTTTTATTTCTATCCGTCATTGTCGTACTACTCTAATTTTATTTCCCTGGTCCGCGGACAAGAAAGCCGGTTCACTTACGCCCAAAATAATTTCGGCTGGACGACCGGGCGCAATCTTCAGATTGCCGATTATATAAAACAGCGGACCGTAAAAACTGACCGGATCTTTATTCTGTCCGATCAGCCGCACCTCTACGCTTTGACGGACCGGATCCCAGGCGTGCCTTATCTTTTTATTTTTCAGATGAACGACTTGCACCGGGAGGAAGTAGCGATGAAAACTCTGCAAGAAAACCCACCGAAAATGATTGTGACTTTTGCGGACGAGCCCCGAACCTTGCCGGGCTTTACTGATTTGCTTGCCAGCCGTTACCAGCTTTCCACCTCAATTAACGACGCCATCGTTTATGAGTTGACGGACTGAATTATTTTCGGCGGGGGAAGAGTTTGAGGGAGGTGTCCGCTGTCTACTGATAAACCTCCCGGCGGTGGCCGATCTTAAGAATAACAACCCTTTTTTTGGCCTTATCCAAATCAAAAATTATCCGGTAGTTGCCGAAGCGATAGCGATATTCACCCAGGTCAGAAGAGGCAAGTTTTTTACTTAATCCTAGCGGGTTGGTTTGTAATTTTTCTAAGGCCTTTCTAAGTTTCTTTTGGACTACGTGGTCGAGCTTTTTAATATCCCTTACAGCGTGGGGAGTGTAAACGAGTTCCAGCATTAAACTTCTCCGAAGAGTTTCTTGTGCGTCAGGAAGTTCCCATCTTTGTACTCCCGTCGCGCCTCCCTGATGTCTTTCAAATAACTGGAGGAGGTCTTGGCCAGCATATCTTCGAAGGTATCAATATTCACCAGCGCGGAAACGGGCTTTCCCTTCCGGGTTACGACCATAAATCCCTTCTCCTCGGAAAGGGTGTCGATGATTTGGGAGAGGTTCTCCCGGAGTGTCGCAGTTTGGATAACGGTGGGATTAGACATTACTCCTAAAGTGTACATAACTAGAGTACAGCTGTCAAGTACTGCCATCGATGGCCCTGTTCAAGGGGATCGCCGGGGGAAGAGTTTGAGAGAGGTATCTAGAGCAGTCCCGCTTTTTAAATTCGTCCAACTGTTTTTATCCAACGGCCGGTCCACCGATAAGGCTTCAACTTTTAACGCGGCCGCGATCCGGCGGGAAGTCTCGGGCAGAAATGGATAGATTAGCCAGGCCAGTTGGTGGACGCCATCCAATAATCCGAAAATCAGATAATCAACTTCCTCTTTTTTTCCTTCTTTAATCATTTGCCACGGTTTGTTCTCTCCAATGTAATTGTCCGCAGCGCGGATATAATTCCAGATTGTTTCCAAAGCCTGGGCGGTGTTGAACTTATCCAAGGCGGTGTTGCGGTCCTGTCCTGCTTGTTTCCAGGTGTACGATACCGGACCAATCCGCAGCGGATGTTGGTCCTGGTTCTTGGTAATCGCCGGAACTTGGCCGCCTGTATATTTTTCCGCCAATCCTAAAACTCGGGCCACGTGGTTGCCCAGGCCGTTAACCAGTTCGCTGTTATAAACCTCCTCAAGTTTATTTAGCGCCAAATCCGTATCGTCAACCAGCGGCCCGTAGCGGAGAAGATAATAACGGATAACGTCAACGCCGTATTTTTCGGTGAGCTCCGTGGGGCGGATAACATTGCCGCGGCTTTTACTGATTTTTTCACCGTTGAGGCTGAGAAAACCGTGACCGTAAACTGTTTTCGGCAGGGGATAGCCGGCCGACTTCAGCATCGCGGGCCACAAGAGGGAATGCCAGCGGACGTTGTCTTTGCCGACGAGGTGTAAATCCGCCGGCCAGAAACCAACTGGAGCGCCGGTTAGGTAATTGATCAAAGCGTCGAACCAAACGTAGATGACCTGGCCAGGATCGTCGGGGACGGGAATACCCCATTTTAAGTTGGCCCGGGAAACGGGAATGTCCTCTAGTCCCGACCCGATGAAGGCCATCATTTCCGTCCGGCGGGCTTCAGGCTGAATAAATTCGGGGTGTTCATTAATGTAATCTTTCAGGAAGTTGGCGTACTTGCTCCAGCGGAAAAAGTAATTTTTCTCGAGAATTGTTTTCAGTTCCCGGGTCGGGTGCAATAAACATTTGCCGCTCGTTAGCTCCCGGACCGTTTTGTAGGATTCGCAGCCGACACAATAGAGGCCTTTGTATTCCCCGAAATAAATATCCCCAAGGTCTTTAGCCTTTCGCCAAAAGTCACTGACCATTTGTGCGTGGTCGGGGTCGGTGGTATGGATAAAGCGGTCGTAAGAAATATTTAAAGCGTCGAGCTGTTTTTGATCTGCAGCGGAAATATCGTCCACAAATGATTTAGGATCTTTCCCGGCTACTCCGGCCGCCAAAGCGCTGGTTTCGCCGTACTCGTCCGTGCCGGTTAAGAAATAAACCCTTTCACCGAGGGCTCGGTGGTAGCGGGCGAGCGTGTCCGCCAATATTTTTTGGTAGGCATGGCCGATGTGGATGACATCATTGGTGTAATCAATAGCAGTCGTGACGTAGAATTTTTTGCCCATAAAGATATTTTACACAATTAAGGGAACAATGTACTATGAACGTTGATGCGCTATAAAATTCTAGGGTTTATTAACCTAGCGCTTGGTCTGCTTCAAAGCGGGTTGCTTTTAGTCTACTATTTTATTGTAGTTCCAAAATTGATGAGGGTGTACCAAGATTTTGGTACGAGAACACCGCCGGATCTGAACCTCACCTATCGCCTGTTGCTAATTATATTGCTACTGGGTTTGGTTAATCTGTTGTGTGCCCTCGCAACCCTCTTTTTCCCACGTAAGCTAACCTTTTGGTTAGGGGTCACAGTAGCGGGGATTTCTCTCCTAGTTTTTGGCTCTTACTTGGGGCTGGTCACATTCTCCGTCCTTCTTCCAATTTACAGTCTCACTTCTAAATTTTAAAGATAATCACATTCAACTCGGTTATCAGTGCACATTTTAGCTGTAGCACTTGATCTCCCCCCATGAATAAATGTCAACAAAATATGTACGATCGTACATCAAAAGTTGACAACGCTTTTTATTCGGCGGTAATCAGTGTAATAAAGGGTAAATTCGCTGACTGACGGTAGATAATATTTAGTGTTTCTGCATGAAATAGACTTCGGCGAAGAAAGCGGCCAGGATCAGCAGGAAAAAGTTAAGAGCGGAAAAGGCTCCCAGGACTTTTAAACTGGCCGTGACAGTTACCACTCCGGAAAGGATTCCGCCCCGGCGGAAACAATGACTGAGGACGGATCCGGCATTGACATAACTGTGGTGGACTTGGGCCTGATGGTAAGCCAGCTTATAAAGCACCATTGTAATAACGGCGGCGAGGGCGAAATAAAAAGAAGCGAGAAAGAAAATATTGTGGACGATTTTATCGGGGGGTAAATGGGTTAGGGTATAAATCCAAACGCCCCAACCAAGTAGGGCAGCGACGGCAACAGTGGTGATGAATTGTGAATTATGATTCGGTCTCATTAAGATAGCGGAAACGGCCCGTGTCTAGTATTATAGAAAAGAGACGATGTCTTTACAAACCCTTGCCCTCATCCTTATTGTCCCCGCCGTTTTCGGTCTATTCTTTTACCTTCTCAGCCAGATGCTGAATAAACTGTCCGCGTCCCAAAGAATGGATTTCGAGAAACTTAAAACCGATCTTGACCTGCAGCGGGACAGTTTACGCGAGGCAACGCAGCACCAAAAGTTTCTTCTGGATTCCTTAAATACAATGCGTGGCTCTTTAGACAAAAACCTTCTGGGGGTCCAGGATCAGCTGCAAAAAGGCAACCTGTCGCTGGGCCAGAGGCTGGACAACGCGGCCCGGGTGGTACAGGAAGTCAGTAAAGGTTTAGGTGGTTTGAGTGAGGCCACGAAAAGAATTCTGGACGTCGGAAAAGATATTTCGGGCCTGCAGGAAATTCTCCGTTCCCCGAAACTTAGGGGCGGCTTGGGGGAGCTTTTTCTCGGCGACCTCCTCGGCCAGATCTTTCCACCCGCCCACTTCAGCTTACAACACCGCTTCAAAAGCGGCGAAACCGTTGATGCCGTTATTAAGCTGGGAAAAAATCTGGTCCCCGTGGACGCGAAATTTCCATTGGAAAATTTTAAGCGGCTGGTTGGAGAGACGCCGACGGAGGAGGAACGAACCGTCAATAAGAAAAAATTTATTGCCGACGTGAAAAAGCATATTGATGCGATCGCGGACAAGTATATCCTGCCGGATGAGGGCACTTTCGATTTTGCCTTAATGTATATTCCGGCCGAAAACGTTTATTACGAAATTATTATTAAAGACGAGGCGATTGATACGGACAAAGGCTTACTGAATTATGCCTTTACTAAGCGGGTTATTCCCGTGTCGCCCAACAGTTTTTACGCTTACCTGCAAACTATTCTCTTGGGACTTAAGGGCATCCATATCGAAGCCCGGGCGCAGGAAATCCTACAAAGTTTAGGCCGCCTTTCCGGGGACTTCCACCGTTTCCAGGATGAGTTTGAAATTGTCGGCAAGCATTTAAATAATACGAAAACTAAGTACGAAGAGGCGGATAAACGGCTGGCGAAATTTACCGACCGGCTTCAATTGCTAACCGGAACCGCGAACCTTCCCAACGAAGAGGAAGAACGGGAAAAGCTTGAAGCAAAAATAATTGAAGAAGCTCCTCCGTCAGGAAGACTGCCCCTGGATTAATTACTAATTGTCGTGGTCACCGAAGAACTTGAGCTGAATAAATCCCAAAAAGATGCGGTTAACTTTAACGAGGGGCCGGTTTTAGTTATTGCCGGGGCCGGAACGGGAAAAACACGGGTGATTACGGAGCGCATCCGCCGTCTGATTCAGGAGGAAAAGGCCCTGCCTTCGGAAATTTTAGCCCTGACCTTTACGGAAAAGGCCGCGGCGGAAATGCTGAATCGACTCGATACCGTCCTGCCGCTCGGGTATGAGGAGCCTTGGGTTTCGACTTTTCATGCTTTTGGGGAGCGGTTACTCCGCCAGGAAGCGCTTGAGGTCGGTCTAATTCCGGATTACCAGCTAATGACCGCCGCGGAGAGCTGGCTATTTTTTCGGCAGCACCTCTTTGAATTTGATCTCAACTACTACCGCCCACTCGGCAACCCGGGAAAATTTATTGCGGCCATTCTGACTTTATTTTCCCGTTCTCAGGACGAGAGTGTTACCCCGGAAGAGTTTATGGCTTGGGCCGAAAAAGAGAACAGAGAACGGATGAACGGAGAAACGGACGAAAAAGGAAAATGGCTGGAGTTGGCCGCCGCTTACCAAAAATACCAGCAGTTGAAGGTAGAGGCGGGACGTCTGGATTTTGCCGATCTGTTATCCTGGACGGTCAGAATTTTTAATTCCCGTCCCGCGATCCTGAAAAAATACCGGGAACAGTTTAAATATATCCTGCTGGATGAATTCCAGGACACCAATTATATCCAATACCAAATAATTAAATTTCTTGCCCCGGCGGAACAGTCACCAAACCTAATGGTGTGCGCGGATGACGACCAGTCTATCTATAAGTTCCGGGGGGCGTCTGTCGCCAACGTGCTGGAGTTTAAGACCGATTACCCGTCTGCGAAAATTTTAACTCTGACCGATAATTACCGCTCCCGCCAACCGATTCTTGATGCCGCTTACCGCCTCATCCAAAATAACAATCCCGACCGTCTGGAAGAAAAACTGAAAATCAGTAAAAAACTGTACTCCCGGATCGAATTTGTTCCAGATGCCGGCAATTCTGCGGCCTTGAATCTGATTGTTGCCGGAACGGCGGAGGAAGAAGCCGCGGGGGTTGTGGAAAAAATTGCCGAGTTGGTCGCCGCTCCCGAGAGTTCCTATACTTGGAAAGATTTCGCAATTTTGGCCCGGGCCAACAGTCACTTGGAACGGTTCGTCACAGCGTTACGGGCGGCGGGAGTGCCCTACCAATTACTTGGTAATCGGGGACTTTACGACCAGGAGGAGATCCGGGTATTAATCGCGGCATTACGAATACTGGGTGGAAAAGGCGATGACGTGGCTTATTACCAGTTGCTTAACTCTCCGGGTTTGGTGGTGAGTCCGGCTCTCGTCAGCGACTTACTAACCCAAAGTTACCGCCGCCGCCTGCCGCTTGAGCAGGTTTTAGCCGAATACGTCCTGGGGGATAAGGCGGAACAGGGCCTGGTTGCGCTTGTTAATCTGATTACCAAACTTCGGGGTGAGGTCAGCCGGAAGCCAGTTACCCGTCTCTTCTACGAATTTATTTCTACCTCAAAAATTATGGCCCCGCTGTTGACGGAAGAAACCTTGGAAAATCAGTTGAAAATCCAAAACATCAATATCTTTTTTACGAAGATCCGGCAATTTGAAGCGGAAAGCCGTAACCCGACGTTGTTTGATTTTCTTGACTTCCTGGACCTGTGTTTGGACGCCGGCGAGAATCCGGCTCAGGCGGAAGTGGAGGATATTGATACCGTCAGTTTGCTCACCGTCCACGCGGCCAAGGGACTAGAGTATAGAGTGGTCTTTCTGGTCAGTCTCACTTCCGACCGTTTTCCCACCCGTGAGCGGAATGATCCGATCCCCCTGCCGGCGGCGCTAGTTAAGGAGACTTTGCCGGAAGGCGACGCGCACCTGGAAGAAGAGCGGCGGCTTTTCTACGTGGCGGTAACAAGAGCTAAAGAACGGCTCTACTTGTCGCTGGCGAAAACATACGGCGGGGTACGGGAGAAAAAACCGAGCGGCTTTATTTCAGAACTTGGTTTAACGGTAGCGCTGCCGGAAAAATCCACTAAAAAAAACGGGGAGTCGATCAGTTTTCTGAACCAAAGCCAGTCCTTCCCTCCGGAATTAATTTCTTCAAGAGGACAAACGATACCCGAGCTGAAATCAGTTTCGTATTCCCAGCTGGAAACTTTTTCCCAGTGTCCTTTAAAATATAAGTACCGTTATATCCTCGGATTATCGGGGGAACCCTCCCATGTGCTCGCTTTCGGGCAGACGATTCACCGGACCCTGCGGGATTTTCACCGCCCGGAGATATTAAATCAGGAAAAAGGCGGTTTACCGAGTTTACTGGAAATTTACGGGCGCCAGTTTTTAGGCGAAGGTTACGAGAGTCAGGAGCACCGGGAACGCCGGTTTCTTCAGGGCCGGGAAATTTTAGAAAATTATTTTAAGAAGCACCAGGATCTTCTCACCGTACCGGTTTTTCTCGAACAGCGTTTTCGGATTCGGCTGGGGGACATTGCACTTGTTGGGTCAATCGACCGGGTGGACCGGAGAACGGACGGGACTTACGAAATTATTGATTATAAGACCGGAGAAGGACGGGAGCAAAAGGAGGTTGACCGGGATGCTCAGCTCTCAATTTACGCACTGGCCGCCGCCGAAGACTTAAAAATCACGGCCGATCGTCTTTCTTTATATTTTATTGAATCGAATAAGAAACTGACCACGAGCAGATCCACCGAAAGTCTTTTGGAGAAAAAAGAAGAACTGCTGGAAACAGTGAATGATATCCGGAGCAGCGCTTTTCCGGCGAAAGTCTCACTGCTTTGCCGTTACTGCGAATTCCGGCCTCTTTGTCCTGAGTACAAGTTGAGTTTAAACTTATGAAAATCGGAGCGCACGTTTCCATTGCCGGAGGTTTAGAGAAATCAGTATTGAGAGCGAAAGAAATCGGCGCGGAAACAATCCAAATTTTCGGCTCCCCACCGCAAACCTTCAAGACGCTGATTTTCGCTGATGAATCTCTGGCCGATTTTCGCCGGTCTGTAAACCAATTGGGGATCGACTCGGTGTTTTTTCACGGAATTTACCTGATTAACCTCGGGACAGATAGGAAAGATTTGCTGGAAGCCTCAATCAACTCTTTAGTCCACTACCTAAATTTAGCTGAAAAGTTAGGAGTGGGGGGAGTGATATTTCATTTAGGTAGCCACAAGGGGAGTGGGTTTGAAGCCGTCAGGACGCAAATAATTACGGCTCTGAAAACTATTTTAGAGAGATCGGAGGGCAGTAAGCAGCTGATTTTAGAATCCAGCGTCGGGCAGGGCGGAAGTATCGGCTCCCGCTTCGAAGAGTTGGGCTTTTTTGTTAAGGAATTGAAAAGTGAAAGGCTGAAAATTTGTTTGGATAGCCAGCACCTTTTCGCTGCCGGTTACCCGGTTCACGAGTTGGTCGGGCTGGACGAAACTTTGGCTAAGTTCGACAACCTGATCGGGTTGGATACCTTGGTTGCCTTCCATCTGAATGACTCGAAAGTTCCTTTTCTTTCTTTCCGCGATCGGCACGAAAATATCGGAGAAGGGTACATTGGTCGGGCAGGAATCGGAAATATAATCAACCATCCGAAACTATCCCACCTGCCTTTTATATTGGAAACCCCCGGCTTTTCCGGCAATGGGCCGGACCTGAAAAATATCGAAATCGTTAAAAGTCTTGTAAAATATACTTAAATGAACTGGGTTTTAATCACTCTTTCCGCCACCTCTTTGTGGGCGGTGGGCAACTACATTGATAAGTTTGTCATCGACAAACATTCTCGGGGCTTGGGCGGATTAACTATCTATTCGGGTTTGGCCGGGTTTATTATCAGTTTGATTCTATTCCTGATCTTTGCGAAAAATCCCCAGCCAATGCCCGCTCGAGAAGCGGCGCTTACTCTCTTTTCTGGATTTCTCCTTCTGCTCTACATCCTCCCTTACTTTAAGGCGATGAGCGAGCGGGAAGCCTCGGAGGTGGTTCCGTTGTTCCAACTCATCCCTTCTATCGCTCTAGTTTTATCTTTTTTCCTAATCGGTGAAAAAATCGACCGCGGGCAGCTCCTTGGCCTTCTTTTGGCGATGATTGGTTCGGTGACTATCAGTACAACTAGAGTTCAGGGAATATTTCGGGTTCACTCGTCACTTTTTTACATGGCTCTTTCCTCAGCGATGTTTGCCCTCTCCATCGTCCTTTTTAAATTTATTTATCTGCAGACCGACTTCTGGACAACCTTAATGTATACCAGTGCTGGATCGTTACTGGCCGCCTTAACACTCAGTCTTTATCCGCCCTACCGGGGGCAATTTTTCCAGTGGTTGAGGTTACTACCCTCACCAGTGGGAGGGGTGATGATCTTAAATAGCACGCTGGGCCGTCTGGCTCAGGGACTCTTTAATTTTGCCACGACTTTGGCACCAGTTTCACTAGTGGCGGCGGTCGATTCCACCCAACCGGCTTTCGTTCTAATTTACGGAGTTTTCCTGACGCTCTTTTTCCCGAAACTGATTAAGGAGGATATTTCGGTCGGCAACCTTTTTAAGAAAGCGATTTCGTTAGCATTTTTGTTCGCCGGAGTTTACCTAGTCAGCCGTTGATGAGTGATCACGGATAAAGAATCTTTTTGACAAAATGCCACTGAAGTACTTATGATTAGTAAGGAATATATGCCTGTGATTAACTGGATAAAAAGTAACAAGTTTGCCGCCCTCTTAGTCCTTGCTTTAGGAATTCTTCTTTTGAAAGACCCTGTGTTTTCACTCTTTTCCGCCCGTTCCCAAACGGCCTCCTATTATGGAGGTGGGCTGATGCCCAAAAGCGCTGGGTTTTCAAATAGTGTCGGCCTAGCCCTGCCGGAAATGACGTCCCCGGCCTATCGGGAGGCGGCGCCAACTACCGACGTCGCCAGCCGAATGGTTGTCCAGGAATCGTCGTTATCCCTTTTAGTGAAAGACGTCCGCCAAGTTCTCACCGCGGTGAAAAGTAAGATTGAAAGTCTGGGCGGCTATATGGTTAACAGTTACCTTTCCTCTCCGGAGCAAGCTCCAACCGGACAACTTACCCTTCGAACACCACAGGAAAAACTGGAAGAATCTTTAGTCTTTATCCGGGCTCAGGGGGTAAAGGTTGTTTCTGAGAATCTTTCCGGAACGGATGTGACCGATCAATTTGTCGACAATGCGGAAAGGCTGAAAATATTGGAGGGCAATAAGACTCGGTTCGAGGAGATTATGAAGAAAGCGGAGAAAATCGAAGACATCCTGCGGGTGCAGCAGGAGATTTTTGGTCTGCAGGGCCAAATCGAGGCAATTAAGGGTCAGCAAAACTATCTGACCAAGACTTCCGAAATGTCCCGCCTGACCGTTTATTTCTCGACTGATGAATTAGTTCTGCCCTACGCTCCGTCCGACAGTTGGCGCCCGGAGGTAATTTTTAAACAGGCAGTTAGGAGTTTACTGAAGACCGGGCAGAAGTTAGGAACGGTGGCTATTTGGCTGGCGGTCTATATGGTCGTCCTGGCTCCTATCCTATTGATAGCTTTTCTTCTCTTCCGAAAGTTCCTCCGAAGATAATAGGTATTAACGCCACGAATTTCCTTCACGCCTGCCTGCGCAGGCAGGAATAATCCACGAATGATTAGCGGCGTTGTTTCTTATTAGAGCTACCTAACCCACAACTGCAAATCGGATTCTTTGTAATCGGCGTTACTATTCCCGGTATCGCAGCCGTACGTCGGTTTTTGCCGGACGGGCCCCAAACGGCTTTGGCAGAAAACAACCCAGCGCCCGTCGGTGGTAGTTCCTGTCCCGGATTCACCCGGGTCACCTTTTTCTCCTTTTTCCCCTTGCGGACCGATTGGCCCGGCCGGGCAGGTATTACTACAATTCGCAGCGGCGGTTGTACCGCTGGCGGTGGCAGTAGGATTAGAAAAAAAGAGCTTATCCGTTATACTCTGGTCGCCAATTCCCCGTCCACCGGCCGGGGAGGGGGTGGGAATTGAATATACAGGAAGTGGGTTGGATAGGGTTTGGTCGGAGATACTTTTTAAATCCCGAAGATCAAAATACAAAAAAATGATAACTACTGATTGGACAGCGAGGAACAGAACGAGAACAGTTACCGGAGCATATTTCTTTAGGGCAGAGAGAAAATCCTCCATACAAAATTATTCTACCACGCTCTTGCCAACTCAACCCGAGAGACCCGAGTTGTCTTTTGTTATGGGGTGTGATAGGTTATAGGCTGATACGGCTCAAAGAAAGCCTACTAAGGAGGGACTTTATGGATCTTACCTTTTTAACCCCTCTTGTCCGAGAAGTGGCGGCAAGAGTTATGAGAGAAGAGGGGGCTCCCTTGTTTTTTGATCGTCAGATTGATCAGACCCCGCTTATTAATCGTGCCTTTTTATGCGCGTACGACGCTGTCTTTAGGTCGGTGTCTTATGAATCGGGGCTGATGGAACGTGTCGCGGCGGAAGTTCTTACCCTTCTAGCCAAAACGGTCGGGGCTTTGTCGTGGGGAATACGGCCTTTTGTGGCTGCCGATTCGTTGCTCCTGCTTCCAGGCGAGCAGCTCGGTTTGGAAATCGGAAGTACCTACGGGTTGTTCGGTTTCACCGCGGATGGTGCGGCGATGATCCCGGGTGGTTTTATGGACCGGCGCCAAGACCCAATGGGCGATACCATTCGGGAGCTGATTGAAGAGGTGCTTCCTGGTAATAATCCCGGCGATATCGTCCCGCGGCTGGTGGTGGCGGAATCAAGTGCTTACGCCCGAGCCCTTTCCCGTTATCGTCAGAGTGGGTTACAGGTTATCTCCGCGCTGGTGTTATGCACACCGCGACTGGGCGCTACAATAAAGCCTCGGGCCGCTTCGGATAACACCGGATGGAAATGGCTTCATTTGTTTGAACCCAATGGAACTCCGGACTTTAGCACGATGAGTGGTTATGTTTGGCGTGATGATCACTTCGCGGTTATTGCCCGTCTGCTCCGCCAGGCCGGTGCTTTCAGTCAACGCCAAAGATTTCAAAGGAACGGTGGTTCCGAGATCCTACGATACTTGGAATCCCTTCCGGAAATCCCGTTGGTTGTGACTGGCTATCGACCAACTCCGGAAGCGGAAGGGAAGTATACCTTTCCCCGGACTTACAACGTTCAGCTCGCCGAAAAATTGGTAGCGGCGTTGTTGGCTGAATATCACGTGGGAGCGGCGAAGGCTAATAAAGTCGCCGAAGACTTGGTTGGGGAATTAGTAGCTATAGGGTTCCTTCCGTACTTTGACGGCCCAGACCCAACGGTGGACGGGGTTGTCGTCGGTTCGGGTGCCAACGCTAATAAGATTCTGCTGTTGCGGGATGACCAGGGGAAGTATTTTCTCCCGGGAGCAGTAGTGCGCCACGGGGAAACGGTCTTGGCAGCGTTACAGAGAGGACTCTGGGCGAAGGCAAAGATGGATGCGGCTCCCTTGCATTTTGCCGGTCTCGCGCCCGAATGGCCAACCATCGATGGTCAGGCGGTTTTGCGCGATCCGCGCGGAACTAGTGCCGACTTTCTCTTTATATTGCTGGCCACTTCTCCAGCGGATACCACGGCGGATCACCTTTGGCTTCGATTGTGGGATGATCATGGTTCTCCCAACCCTGACCTGGTGAAGCTAAAATTCCGTTATCACCACGGTGAGGTTTTGGATAAAGTGATGAGGGATATGGTTGCGCAAATGATCTACTCACCGCTTGGT
Organism: Patescibacteria group bacterium; assembly: GCA_038063895.1. GTDB lineage: Bacteria > Patescibacteriota > WWE3 > JAMCXX01 > JBBTUG01 > JBBTUG01. The sequence goes on from JBBTUG010000004.1 coordinate 25,056, forward strand.
TCGGAGACCTTGCAGGAAGCCGTTTCGCGACGAGGGCTAATCATTTAGTTGACTAGCAACGGACTGTTGAGATTTTCAACAGTCCGTTTCATTTTATAATTGACAAGAGTCAAATCCCGTGTTAGTTAGTGTATTAAATACAATTTTAGGTCATTTAATTTGGCCCTATAGCGTTGACCACCCATGCTTTTTATGCTACAATCCAACCACCTGCCTCGCCTTTATTGGCGCGGTTTTTTTGTTAGGAGATGGAGGAGGGTATGAACTCAAAAAGCAGGACGAGGCTTACGATCGCTTTAGCCGGTTCAGCGGTGGATCCGTTTCACTTAGGACACCTGGCCTTACTGGCTGCACTAATGTCGATGGATTTCGACATTATTTATTGGGTAGTGTCCGGGGCTCGGAAAGGTAAGATACCGAGAGTCGGTCCGGACGACCGGGTGACGATGACGCTTCTGGCCATTCCGAAAAAGTGGTTGCTTAGTCTTTGTCCGCGGTTGAAGATTGTCTTCATCGACGCCTACGGCCGCAACACACCGACTATTACCTGGCTGCGGCGATTGCATCGTTGGTACCCGGCCGCGGAAGTTACCCTGGTTACCGGCGCCGATTCGGTTTGCGGTGGACCGGACGATCTCAAATACTGGGATGCCGGGGCTCAGATCTACGAAAAGTGGAAGGTTTTGGTTTTTCCGCGCGTCCACTTTGCTGGAGTAAGAAAGCTCCGGAAAATTTTGAAAAACCGCCCGAATTTCTCGGTGGTCGACACGGTTTTACCGGACGTGGCCAGCCGGGAAATTTGTACGCGGATTGGTTTAGGGAAGAAACGCTGGACGCATTTGGTTCCACGTCCTGTGGCACTTTTTATTAAAAGAAACCACCTGTACGGAAACAGGTGAGCATTCAACAAAGGTCAAAATTGACCGAGGAGGGGTATGAACAACTTTGCCGCGCATTTTTTTCGTGGTGACCGCTACCATTATGTGATGGCGGATTGGGCCTTGTGGCTCTGGGAAGTTCTTGGTTTGCAGAGAAATAATCGAGATACTTGGGTACGTTTCTATGCCACGGAGCGCAAAGTTCCTTACGCCGTCGCGCTCGGACACGAGCAACTCTTTCAATCCCTAATAGGGCATCCGCTTGACTACCCGCGTCAAAGGTTTCTTGCTGATGACAAAGCAGCTTTAACGCGAGTGGCGAGTTTGCTTCGTCAGCCCTACGCAGGTGAAGTTCGGATGCTGCCGCCCGCGACACTTTATTTCGCCAAACAGCCCATTCTGGATGTGCATGGTGACTTCGCACAAGTGCAAATGGGCGAGGTTCCGATTGAGCACGTTCTTGATCTTTTCGGAACTTTCGCTTTCTACGCTTTGGACATCAAGCTGGCCAGCGCCGCCGCCGATCAACTGTGTGGGTTCGACCTAGCGGATGCGGTTGACCTGGATCAGAAACGGGCATTAACCGGTCGTCCTTCTCTGTCGAACTTTGCTTTGCGGCGACTCGGAGACCCTTTCCGTTCCCTCGTCGCGTCGGAAGTGTCCCAAGTTTGTGGCTGGGACGATACCAGTGACGTCGAAGCCGGTTTTGAGACGGATACCCCGACTATGGGTACACACGCCCATTACGGCGTCCAACTCGCTAAAGGGTTGATGCAATATCTACTGAGGGCTGGAAAGGTGGATGGCCTTTTTGACGAAAAGGAAAGGCCGAAGCATTTCCAGCGCTGGATGTTTGAAACTTGGCTGGACAAGCACCCTAACGGTACAACTCTTTTGGTTGATACCCTTGATCTGAAGTTAGGGTTACGGCATGCCGTTGAAGCGGCGAACAGTTCGCCAGCTCGCAGAAAGGCGTTGAAGTTTGTTCGTGTGGACTCTCGTTATCCGCCGGCAGCCGCTCTTTACGCCCGCCGGTTCTTGGACGCGAACGGTTTCAGTGACGTGGGCGTAATTGTCACCGGTGACCTGGACGCGGCGATGCTACGAGTGATGACCCGATTGGGTTTGGTTTTCGGTGGCCGAATTACCTATCTGATGAACGGGGTGGGGATCGGCACGAAGTACGGTGTTGAATTCAACCACGTGGCCGGAGCCATCTTCAAGATGACGGAATGTTTTGGTATCCCAACCGGAAAACTTTCCGACAGCAAATCAACCTTTCCCGGTTGGTTGCAAGTCCGTCGTTTCTCTAACGCGATGGGGATAATCACGCGTCAGGATACTGTTTTGCAAGATGAGCCAGTTCGCTTACTCCCCGGCGAATACTACGCGGTTGATCTTCTAGAGCCGTTCTACGGTGGAAGCGGAGTGGGGGTGGAAATGAAGAACCCGCTAACCATCAATGAGAAGCGTACCTTCCTGTGGGAACAGATTTTCCGGCTCCAATTGCCCATTGCGGAGTTTGCCAGAGAGCGAGTTGGCATCAGCCCGGCATTGAAGGATTTGATGGCTACCCTTGCCAATGACGCGATTGATCTAAATGAGACCGGCGTCGTTTTCCCGGTGGAAGAATACGATGAGTGTTGGCTCGAAATTCGTGCGGCTGAAGAAAGGCTGGGAATTTCGACCAAGTCTTGATTACGCAACCTGCTCATACACTTGCATTCAGGTGTATGGGCAGTTTTTAAGAGCGGTTCACTTTCAGGGAAGGTGGAAAGTTCTTAGAAACCGGTTAAAAAAACTCTTGACAAGAGGATTAGTTAGTGTAAATATTAAACAGTAAGTGTTATAGTTACACGTATGAAAAAAACGGGTGCCAAACAATTTACGGAGATTCGTGGTCCGGCTCTAGCCGTGGACGTTGTCGCTTTTACCGTCAAGGACGGTGTTTTCCAGGTACTTCTGCTGAAAGCGAAGACTGCGCCGGCCACCAATAAATGGGTTTTGCCTGGTGTGTTCGTGGGCCTTACGGAAACGCTAGATACAGCGGCTAAGCGGGCACTCCAAACTAAAGCCAATATTGATATTAATTACCTAGAACAGCTTTATACCTTCGGTGAGGTTGGTCGCGATGATCGCGGGCGGGTGGTGACCTCCGGCCACTATGCCCTGGTCGATTATAAAAAATTCGACTTAAGGACTCCCGCGTCCTACGCCGAGATCGGGTGGTTTCCGGTCGATAAACTCCCGGTTACCGGCTATGACCATAAGGAGATTATTAAGGCCGCCGTCACGCGGATCCGCAACAAACTGCAGTATTCCAACGTTGCGGTCCACCTTCTGCCGCCGGTCTTTACTTTGACGCAACTTCAAAGGGTTTATGAGGCGGTTTTGGCCAGACCTTTGGATAAGCGTAATTTTCGTCGGAAGGTTCTAAGTTTAGGAGTGATAAGGGTCGCCAACGGAATCGAGGAAGCAGCGGCGCACCGACCAGCCAGATTATTTAGATTTGTCACGAAGAAATACCAGGAAATCGAGCTGGTTTAGGGTTTGCATTATCCTATATTAGTTGTACACTGGCAAAGCTCTAATAAAGTTAAAATAAAGAAGGAGTCAAGACCTCTGCCGCAATTATTTGCCGTAGAGGTCTTGGTTTCTTTTTATGGAAACCGGGAAGTCCTTTGACAACTGAAGTTACGGTTATTTAGCGTTTTTCGTTTGCCCTTATTGCCCCGTCTTGGGGCATTAAGCTTGTAGTTATCTTATCAGGAAGGAGGGTTATGGTTAAAAAGCTTCCCTTTGTGGTTAGGGATGGCAGCGTCCCGGGAGCGGATCACGTGGCGAAAGCACGTAATTGCCAAGACGGCAAAGGCTGGCGGCGGATCATAGTCAACGACAAAGAGTACCTTGTTGCTGCTTGTTCGGACGGCTGTGGATCTGGTCTCCACACGGAGGTCATCGCCAGTTTACTCCCGTTGTATGTGATCGGTCAGATCGGTCACCTCCTAACCTTTGAGACACCGGTCCTTAGTGTCCCGGCGGCTCTCTACGCCCACGTTTTGGCGTATCTCGAGTTTCAGTGGAAGAACATTCCCTTTAGTTCGAGAAAGGAGCTCGTTGATTTCATTAAGAACTACCTCCTCGCCACCCTCTACGGTTTCATAATTGGCGATGAGGACTCGGTGCTTTTTCACGCGGGACGAGGATACACCGTGGTTAACGGTGTTGTGGACGCAATAGAGCACCTGCAAGGTGATCCTTACCCCGCTTACCATTTGGTTCCGCGCTCTGACTGGCAGGAGCCAAGTATGGTGTTGCCCCGGAGTTTTACGGTGGTTTCGCTGAAAACAGCGAACATCTTTAACTTAGGGGTAGCCACTGATGGGGCGATGGGAACTTTGCCCGGTGGAAAGACTGGGTTATTGCTTCCCCGCCTTTTGGTCGATGCATTTACTGGTGAGTCAGGAGTTCAGCGCTGGCTGAATCTCATCAATGGGCCGCGCAATCCTCATCCCGAGGACGGCACCTTTGCCGATGACACGACGGTGATCCTAGCCGAGCGGATCGAGGAGGCGGTTGATGACAACAGCTAATCCTGCGCCACTTACCAGAGTTGTCGTTAACAATCATCTGGTGACTGTAACTGCTAAGGATGTCCTCGGTAACCCCGGAGGACAAGGAACGGTCTATAAGGCGATGGTAATGCCCCCGGATCACGTCGGCACCTCGGCAACAACCTACAGGGTCCGCGTTCCACAAGGACGTACTGCCGGTAAATTTAAGGCCCTGAAGATTTATCATGTCCCGCCGGGGAACCGAATGCAAAAGAAGTTACCCGAGTTGGTTCGGGTGCTTACCGGCTTACCAGGGGAATACGCAGACGAATGTGTGTCGCCGGAAGATTTGGCTTACGATCCCGCGGACGAAACCGTGGTCGTGGGTTTTGCTATGCGTCTGCTCGAATCCGGTTTCAATGTTTGGGAAGCTTTGTTCAATCGCAAGTTCCGCGAAGCGAGCGACGTGACAACGCGGGACGTGCTTGACCTGTCGATTCGACTGGCCAAGTTGCTCGATGTCTTACACCAAGCGCCAACGCCGGTTCGGATCGGTGACCTTAATCCCCGGAATGAGCTCTATAAAACACTGCGGGGGTTAATGCTGGCGTTGATCGATATGGATTCCGTCCAGATTGGTAACTTCCCCTGCGAAGTGGCGACGGAACGTTTCCTGAATCCCAGGCTTTTTGGTCAAGATCTCAGCAGTCGCCCCCTCTTCACCGACGAGGACGACTTCTACTCTTTCTGGGCGCTGCTGGTAAACGCGGTGCTCCTAGCCCACCCGTACGGTGGCTCCTACCGAGCTATCCCAAAGATACCGGGGCGGGCAACCGCACGGGTATGGTTACTCGACAAACGGGTGGTCTTTCCGGTAAATGCGTACCCGCCGACTCTTCTGACAGACGAACTTTTGCATGTTCTGGAGGAAGTGTTTGCGAAGGGGCATGTCGTCAGGCCGGAGGTCGGAATGCTCGAAGCCTATCGCGACTCTCTTCTTGGCTGTCCGACTTGCGGGCTTTGGTATCCGGCTCATTTAAAAGAGTGCCCGGGTTGTCAGGCCATCAATCAGGCCGTTCGGCGCCTCGGCGCGGCTCTGAAGGAGATTATGGCGACAGAATTGTTGACAGTGGGAGGTCCCATTCTTTTCTACCGGGTGATTGGGACGACCATCTATGCTATTTCGCGCGAGAGGGGCCAGGCAGTGCTCTACATCAAAGAATCACTGGCAACTGCGCGACGAATAACTCTCTTTCAAGCGGAAAAAGAAACCCGCTACGAAGTTTTTGATCACTACCTAGCTGTCTGCAAGGATAGCTACGCGGAGCTGGCGGAGATAGCAATTTACGATATCTCCGGCAGCAGTCCGGTATTCGTGACGAAGACGGCTACCGAGAACTTTGCCGGCCATCGGGCTCTGTTCCGTGGTTCGAGAGACTACCTTTATCGAGCCTACGGGGGGGTTATTTACCGGGGCAGCATCCAGTTCGGGAATGTTTTAGTTGAGTCGGCAGTCGGGCAAGCGACGCCGCACCAAACCTGGTTTGATGCGGATGCGACTTCGGCCACCGCCTGCGGCTTCTCCCGCATCTTCCGTCAGTATTTCTGGTTTCTGATTCGCGATCGGGGTCAAGACACTCTTAACCTCACGGAATTGGATGACGGGGAATCACTGCTTGATCAGTGCGTGCGGTTTTCACAATCCTCTCTGCTGATTATGCGGCGGACGGAGATTCGCGGAGTTGAGAATATGCGGTTGGATGTTGTCGCCAGGGCGACAGCTAAGGTGACGAGTTCCCGCCGAGTGAAATTATCTGACTCGCCACACCTCGAAAACCTCCATGCCGCTTCCTACGGTCGGGGGATAGTATTGGTTCCGACCGACGACGATGGGATAGTAGCTGAGGACGTTGCCACCGGAAGCCAGCGGATATTTGCGGAAGCAAAACCGTTTGTGGATGCTGGCAGTGTAATCAACTTGTTCGAAGATGGTATCTTGGTCCGTTTTGGCCCCAAGGCCATCAAACTTGTTTTAGGGCAAAAGAATCCCTAAGAAAGCAAAGGAGGAAAGGTTATGCGTGCAACAACTGCAGCAACGACGCGGCCGGATTATTTACCGCCCGCGAGCTTTTATGATGATTCGATGGTCCAGACGAAAACCAAGGTCGACGCCACGATGGCGTTGGACACTGCCTGGCAATGTTATCGTGGTATCTGGCAGCCGGCGGCTGTGGACACTCACAAGATTGCCTATGTCCACATCGATGATCAGTACTGCTTTATGGATGATGGCGAGCTCCCTGTCCCGGGGTCCTACGGTGACATCATGGCCGAGACCCATCTCACCTATCGTTTAGGTGGAAAAGTCAAGACACATGTCTTGACCGGGGACCAACATCCTCCACTCGCAATCTACTTTCCCGAGTGGTGGTTTGCTGGAAAGGACTGGACTGACGATTACGGTCACAAATATCGTCGAGGGGAGCGCCCCTTGGACAACACCTTGATTCCTCTCGAAGCGATCGATGACGGGCGTTGGGTAGCGAGATTTGAGACAGCCTGGTCTCACAGCTACCCCGCGAGGTTAAAAGCGGACGGGCGCCAACCACTCATGGTTTGGGCGCATCACGGGCACGAGGGTACCCACAGTGCCAATATCGTCGCGGTGTTGATGGAGGCGATCTTGGTTTGCAGTTACGGGCGGATGACCAAGCCGATCTTTATCGGGAAAGGACGGTCTTCAGTCTCGGAACATTTTAGTCCCCTGGAGTACGAAGTGCCCATTCCCGGCGTTCCACAGCTAAACGAGCGTCAGTTGCAGGTTCTGGAGGAGCATGATGAGATTTGGATTTCCGGTCGTGCTTTATCTCACTGCGAGATGGCGTATGTGCGGACGCTCGTCAAATATTTCGGCGTCAAGGATCCCGGGGTGTTGAAGCGGGTAAAGATCCTGATGGATACCACCCACTCCGTCGTGGTTCCGGGCATTGATTTTCACGGAATAGCGCTACAGCAGTTCGAGGACTGGCGCAAACAATATGGCATCGAGTTGCTGAACAGTACGGATCTTGATTGATGTTTCTCTCGGAGGGTGTGGTTCGACTCTATGCAATACGGATGCGGACCACACCCGCCCAAATACGAAAGGAGGGCTTTTTATTATGGGAGCAAGTAACAAGAGTGTCGCGTCGGGGAAACTTACGATGGCTGATGCCAAGGTCGCTTTATCCAAAGCCGTGACAGAGCATCATGCCTTAAGCCAGGATATGGCAGATCAGGTTATTGCCAATCTGGACAACTGTGGCATCGACGAACTTGGGTTGTCGCCAGCAACGCTTGGTGGCTCCATCGCCACGATCCTGGTCTTTGTGGCCGACGGAAGTGGCTCGGTGGAACAGGTGCAGGACATTATCCTGGCCCAGTTGAACGAGATGCTGGATGCGTTGAAGGGTGCAAAGGGTTCGGAAGTGGTGACGGTGACGCTGATTCGTTTCAACCATCAGGTCGTCGTGGTCTTTTCGAACAAACCGCTAGACAGTATTCAGCAACTGACAACGGCGGAATACTTTGCTTCGGGTGGTACGGCGTTTTTTGACGCCTGCGCGATGGGTATCTCCAATGCCCTTGCATTCGAGGAGGTCCTGATCCAGAGTGGCTACACCACCGAAGTGCTCTTCCTCGCGGCGACTGATGGGGCTGACCGTGACTCGCGGACTGCGACGGCGCAGACTGTCAGCGAGATGTTTGCCGAAATCCGCAAGCGGAAACGGACCTGGTATGCCGTTATGATCGGTCTTCACACCTGGGAGCAGGTGGATTTCAAACAGGTTGGTCATAACTGCGGTTTTGAACAGGTGGAAGAAGTGACACTGCCGCAAATTCCAGCGGACGCTTCGGCTGCTGACGCGAAACGTATTCGTTACGAATGTGAACACAAGCTCCGCCAATTGTTCAGCCGCGTGTCAAAGTCAATCATTCGCCAGTCCCAAGCGCACATTTCGGGTGGGAATGTTGGCAACACTGTCGGTGGGGGCTTCTTGGATGTGACGTAGGATAGGAGAAAGACAACTTTTCGCAAGGTGCATACTGTTTTCGGACAGTGTGCACCTTTTCTTTTTATCGCTATTTGTCTTATAGTTGGTAAGTTGCTATAATATAAATATGGAAAAGAAACTTTACGTCGGCAACCTGCCGCGGAGTTGCCGGGAAATGGATATTGAAATATTTTTTACCCAAGCCGGTAGGGTCGACGCGGTCCAAATCATAAAAGATAAAGAGACCGGTGAGTCACGGGGGTTTTGTTTCGTGGCGATGGATACCGAAGACGGGGCCTTAAAAGCGCTCCAGACTCTCCGTGGTGTGCCTTTCAAAGGCGAGCCCCTGATTATTAAAGAGGCTGTTCCCCAGGAACCCCGTGGCAAGCGCCCTGGGTTTGAAGCCTAATCGAAATCTTCTGTTAGAATAGCTTTGATGGCGACTCTGTTAACCGCAATTTTTTTCGGGATTGTCCAAGGCCTCACCGAGTTCCTTCCGGTTTCCTCAACCGCTCACTTAATCCTTTTGGAAAAGTTTCTTCATCTTTCCCCATCCGTCTTCGGGCTGTCTTTTGATGCGGCCTTGCACCTCGGGACGCTGCTGTCACTACTGCTTTACTTTTGGACAGACTTGCTGCGGCTAGTCCGTTCCTTCCTGAATGATCTTTGCCATTGCCAAATCAAAACCCCCGAGAGCCGCCTGGTTATCAGCCTTATATTTGCGACGGTTCCGGCCGCAGTTTTAGGTTTTCTCCTGGAGAAAAAAATCGAGACGGTCTTCCGCGATCCGGCTTTGATTGCTTTGGCCCTGCTTTTTGGCAGCCTTATTTTTTATCTCGCAGAGAGGTTTTCAAAGATAACTTTGAGGCTGGAGAATCTTGGGACCGGGCGGAGCTTAGTTCTCGGTTTCTCTCAGGCCCTAGCCCTTATTCCCGGTATTTCCCGTTCCGGAATTACCGTGAGCGGCGGTTTATTGTTGGGAGTCTCCCGGGCCGAATCGGGGTATTTCGTTTTTCTGCTTTCCATCCCCATTATTTTTGGGGCCGGTCTCAAAAGTCTTTTTGATGCTTTTAAGGATGGGGTGCTGTTCCATTCCGGCGGTACTTTTATAGTCGGCTTTGCCGCGTCCGCCATTACCGGCTACTTTGTGGTGAAATACTTCCTCGCCTTCCTCAAGAATAATTCCCTAACGGTTTTTATCTGGTACAGAGTTTTCCTCGCGTTATTGGTTCTATTTTTTATGGTAAGATAGTAAATAGAAATGGTTACCGCTGTTATTTCCTGTCACAACGAACACGAACGGGTAGGAGCTGTTTTAGACGTGGTGACTAAAGCGAATATGGTTGACGAGGTGATGGTTGTTGATGACGGAAGCACGGACGGAACCGCGCAGTTAGTTGCCGATCTTTATCCCTCCGTTACTCTTGTACGGCACGAAACCAACCACGGGAAAGCCGCCGCGATGTGCACCGGGGTGGAGCGGATGAAAGGCGACATTGTCGTCTTTATCGATGCCGATCTGCAGAATTTAAAAGTCGAGCATATTGATAATTTAGTCCGGCCGGTAGTAGATGGCAGCGCGGATATGTCCGTGATGCTTCGGGGCAACGCCCCCTTTCTTTACCGAAAAGTTTTCCATTCCGATCCGGCGATTTCCGGCGAACGCTGTCTGCGGAAGGCCGACTTTTTGGAGATCCGCCAACACCACCCCGAACTACCGACAGTCCACTATGCGATTGAAGTCATTATTAATGATTATTTTATCTATCTGAAAAAGAATGTCGTGGTGGTTGTCGCGCCGGGCGTGGACCAGTTCTATAAAGAACAAAAAGAGGGGTTTATTAAAGGCTTCGAAAAAAATCTTAAAATGACGACCAATATATTACGCAACATCGGCGTCCGGAAATACCTGCAGCAGCTCTCGGTTTACAGCCACATTCCCGTTAAAGAGTAATTTTCCCGTTATGGAAATTAAAGAAGCTTTTGCGGAGAAACTTGCTCCCCGCCGCCGGCTGTCCTTTTGATAACAGATCCTCCGCTCCACTGTTGAGTTTGACACATATCGACGCCGTTCTATATAATGGCGTGGCAATGAAGAAAACCTTTAAAAACGGCTGTCCCCGCTGCTTTCGGGCTCTTTCGACGGATGTCCGAGCCAAAATCATTGATCTCCTGGCCTCCGGGACGGAGCATACCGTAACTGATATTGTTGCTCATTTCCGTCTGACCCAGCCGACCATCTCTTACCACTTATCGGAATTGGAAAAAACCGGGTTACTGACTTCCCGCATCGACGGGCGTTTCGTTTTTTATAAACTAAATCTATTTTGCAAAGAGGATAAAGAACGATGCCTGCTCCTTCGTTGAAAAGCTTATGAAGAAACCCGTCATACCCCTTTTAGAAATAAGAAACCTCCACGCGGGAATATTGGACAAGGAAATTCTCCAGGGTGTCAACCTGACTGTCAACGCGGGGGAGATCCACGCGATTATGGGGCCCAATGGTTCCGGGAAAAGCTCTCTGGCCTACACGTTGTTAGGGCATCCCGGTTACCTCGTGACCGGAGGGAAGGTGTTACTTAACGGAAAAAACATTTTAAAAATGTCCCCGGACGAGCGGGCCAAAGCCGGGCTATTTTTAGCCTTCCAATATCCGGTGGAAATTGCCGGGGTAAGTTTGTGGAATCTTCTGCGGACGGCTTATTCCGCGGTTCACGGTCCGGTCTCTTTCAGTGACTTAAAAACCAAAGTCAACGAGCGCTCCGCCGAGTTAAAGATGGACCCGGCTTTTCTCACCCGTTCCGTGAACGAAGGTTTTTCCGGCGGCGAGAAAAAGAAAGCGGAAATTCTACAGCTGGCGGTCCTTCAGCCACTGGTGGCGGTTCTCGACGAAACCGATTCCGGACTGGATATTGATGCTTTAAGAGATGTGGCCGAAGGAATTAATCTTCTTCTAAAAAGCCGGCCCAACCTCTCAATAATATTGATTACCCATTATTTTCGGATCTTAAAATACATCCGCCCGGGCAAAGTCCACGTATTCGGTGAGGGAAAAATTATCCGCTCCGACGGACCGGAGCTGGCGACGGAGTTGGAAGAGAAGGGGTATGGGTGGACAAATGTCTTCAACCGATAAACAGCTAAGAAATATCAAGAAAAACTACCAATACGGCTTTCATATGCCCGCCCGTTCGGTCTTCAATACCGGTGTCGGACTAAACGCCGGGGTGGTGGCGGAAATCTCCGGCCGGAAAAAGGAGCCAGCGTGGATGGCACAACAGCGCCAGAAGGCTTTAAAACTCTTTTACGCGAAACCTTTTCCCGCCTGGGGTGGTGATTTATCGCAAATTAATTTCGATTCCATCTGTTATTACTTGGAGCCGACCGACAAGCTCGAGAGCACTTGGGAAGCGCTCCCGAGTGAAATTAGACGGACTTACGATAAGTTAGGAATTCCGGAAGCGGAAAAGAAGTATCTTTCGGGAGTCAAAGCCCAATACGAAAGCGTCGTCGTCTACGGTTCCCTAATGGAGAGTCTGAAGAAAAAAGGAGTTGTATTTTTAGGGATGGACGAGGGGTTAAAAAAATTCCCTGAACTGGTCAAGGAGTATTTCGGGACAATAATTCCGGCCGGGGATAATAAGTTCGCCGCCCTAAACACCGCTGTGTGGTCGGGAGGCAGTTTCATCTATATCCCGAAAGGAGTGAAAGTCGAATTCCCTCTGCAGGCTTACTTCCGGATCAACGCTGCTAATATGGGTCAGTTCGAGCGGACTCTAATCATTGCTGACGAGGGCAGTTTTGTCCATTATGTCGAGGGTTGCTCCGCGCCAATTTATTCGACGGATTCTTTACACTCGGCGGTGGTGGAGATTCTGGTGAAAAGGAAGGCTAGGGTCCGTTACACGACCATCCAAAATTGGAGCACCAATGTTTACAATCTTGTTACCAAAAGAGCGAAAGTGCTGGGCGATGGAGTGATGGAGTGGGTTGACTTCAACGGCGGTTCAAAACTAACAATGAAGTTTCCAAGTTGTTATCTGATGGAGCCGGGGGCGCACGGAGAAGTGCTGTCTTTAGCCTTTGCAGGTGCAGGGCAACATCAAGATACGGGTGGGAAAGCGGTGCACTTCGCACCCAATACCACTTCCCGGATAATTTCGAAGTCCGTGTCTCTGAATGGCGGCCGGACATCTTATCGCGGCCTGTTGCAGATTAATCCGGGCGCCAAGGGCTCAAAATCAAAAGTCGTTTGTGATGCCCTGATTCTTGATTCAAAGAGCCGCTCCGACACTTATCCGACAATGAGGGTGGACGAGAATGATGTCACGGTCGAGCACGAAGCGACCGTGTCGAAAGTGGGGGAAGATCAGCTTTTCTATCTGATGAGCCGCGGTTTATCCGAGGAGAGTGCCTCGTCCCTGGTGGTTTCTGGCTTTGTAGAACCTATTGTTAAGCAGCTACCACTGGAGTACGCGGTTGAGCTAAACCGTCTGATCGATCTGCAGATGAAAGGCTCGGTGGGTTAACTAACATGGGTGAGAAAGTACTACTAACCGAAAAAATACTGGACTTGGACAGGGGCCGGACTTTGCTCGATTTTTGTAGGGAGGAGGAGACGGAGATTATTTTAGGGACTCGGGAAAACCTGACCGTGGTTCTGCTTCCCCGTGCTATCGCGACCAGAAAAAAGTTGACCGTTTATTTAAAAGGCGATGGGAGCCGGGTGGAGATTTTGGGTTTGGTTGTGGGTGGGGAGGGCGAGGAATATCAACTTGATATCCGGACTATTCACCAAGGTCTGAATACCTCCGCCCATGCCATAGTGCGCGGAGTTCTTTTTGAGAGCAGCCGGCTAAATTTTTCGGGAATGATAAAAATTGAGAAAGGGGCAAATAAAACCCTGTCTCTTTTGGAAAACCGGGTTTTGGTTCTTGGAGAAGCCGCCAAGGCCAATTCTCTCCCTTCCCTCGAAATTGAGGCCGATGATGTTAAAGCCTCTCACGCGGCCACCATCGGCCGGGTTGACGCGGCGGCGTTGTTCTACTTGCAATCACGCGGTCTTTCGCGTCAAAATGCAATCAGTCTGCTCTCTGAAGGATTTTTCGAGCCGATTTTGAGAAAATTGGCCGGAAGCCAGATGGTAAAGGAGGTGCGTCAACAGATATGGCGGAGTTTATCAAAGCAATTGAAGAAAAAAAACTAAGTGAGGGGATAATGGTTCCGGTTATCGTCCTTGGCCAGTCGCTCGGTCTTGTGAAAAAATACAACCGGTATTTCGCTTTTGAAAATAATTGTACCCACGCCGGGTGCGCTCTTTCCGAAGGGCTTCTCGAAGACCTGGAAGTGGAGTGCCCGTGCCACGGAGCGCGATTTAATATTGAAAGCGGTGAAGTTTTGGCTTTACCGGCCACGCTTCCGATTAAAACCTATCCCACAAAAGTGGCTAATGGTTTCGTAATGGTCGAAGTCTAATTCTAATTACATAATGTTTAATGTAAATACAGTTAGAGAAGATTTTCCTATCCTGAAAAGGATAATTAACGGTTACCCGCTTGTTTATCTGGACAATGCGGCGACTTCGCAAAAGCCCCGCTCTGTGATTGCGGCCATTGTTGATTACTACGAAAACCACAATGCCAATGTCCACCGGGGTGTTCACACCTTATCTGAAGAAGCCACGAAGCTTTATGAAGAGAGCCGGAGCCGGGTGGCGGAATTTATCAACGCCAAACAGCCTGAGGAGATTGTCTTCACAAAAAATTCCACCGAGGCTATTAACCTCGTCGCCTTCTCTTACGGATCAGTAAACCTGAAAAAGGGCGAGGAGATATTAATTTCCGAAATGGAGCACCACAGCAATATTGTTCCGTGGCAGTTGTTGGCGGAAAGAACCGGGGCCACTCTTAAATTTCTACCATTTAATCAGGACGGCGGCCTTGAAATATTGAATCTCAAAAATCACGTCTCAAACAGAACAAAAATCGTGGCCTTAACGCATGTCTCTAATTTTTTCGGAACCATTAATCCGATTAAGGACATTGTTAAAATTGCGCATAGGACCGGCGCGATCGTCTTAGTGGACGCGTCGCAAAGCGCTCCGCACCTTCCTTTAGATGTCCAGGATCTCGATTGCGATTTTATGGCTTTTACCGGGCATAAAATGCTGGGTCCGATGGGAATCGGGGTTCTCTATGGCCGAAAATCCTTGCTGGAAAAAATGCCGCCGTTTTTAGGCGGCGGGGATATGATCCGGACAGTGACTTTAGCAGGATCCACCTGGAACGATGTTCCCTATAAGTTTGAAGCCGGGACCCCTAACGTTGAAGGGGCCGTCGGTCTTTCGGCAGCGGTTACGTATCTGCAACAATTCGATAATAATGAAATTCAGGATTACGAAACGGAGTTAATCGGATACGCATTGAGTAGGCTGAAAGAAATTGACAGCGTTACGATTTACGGTCCGCCAGCCGGGCAAGAGCGCGCGGCCCTGGTTTCCTTTAACCTGAAAGGGGCACATCCTCACGATGTTGCCACGCTACTCGACCGGGAGGGCATTGCGGTCCGTTCCGGCTATCATTGTACGATGCCGGCTCATTCCCGTCTTAATATTCCGGCCTCCGTCCGGGCCAGTTTTTATTTTTATAATACGAAAGAGGAGATTGACCGGCTAATAGGGGCGCTTATGAAAGTTAAACGGGTTCTTGGAAAATAGGTTATGGATATATATCGCGAAGAAATATTGGAGCATTACCGGAACCCCCACAACTTCGGGACTCTCCCGGGGGCGGATTCATCGGCGGAAGAAGCCAATCCGCTGTGCGGCGACAGTTTAAAGTTATTTGTAAAGCTGGCGGGAAAGGGGCAGGATAAAACCGTGGCCGACGTCTCTTTCCTCGGCGTCGGTTGTGTTTTAAGCACCGCCTCCGCTTCGATGTTGACCGATTTAGTTAAAGGCAAGACCCTGAAAGAAATAAAGGCGTTAAAAAAAGAAGACCTGCTGGGACTGCTTGGCGCTGTAGTTGCTCCCGCCCGTCTCAAATGCGTTTTACTCTCTTTAGAGACCCTCCGCAAAGCTCTCGCTTAAACTTTTGAAATTATAACTCGATCGCGTTATAATTACAAGAGGGCACCACCTCGACTCACCTTCGGCAACTGCAGTTATGTCAATCAGTCCAACTGAATATGCTCTAGGTGTACGCTTCTAGGGAAGATCGTTTTAAGTTCCTCCGGTGTAACCCAGCGGAAATTCGTATGCTCCCAACTTACGGTTACCTCGCCGGTAACGTAATCACCTACCACTAATATTTCAAGCGACCATTTACCCCGATAAGGCATAGCCCAAAGGGCGAGCAGTTTGGTAACTTTAATTTCGATACTGGCCTCTTCTTTCGCCTCGCGACTGGCGGCCGCAAATGGCTGTTCACCATAGTTAATACCGCCGCCGGGTAAGTCCCAACAACCGGGGTCTTCTTGATCAATCTCAGCTCTTTTTAGAAGAAGATAGAGATTATCTTTCTTGACGAGGATATGGATACCAGCGCAGAAAGTGTTTTCCATCTTATGGTTTGCTTCTTGTTTTACATTTGAATTAGACTCTCCAACCAAGAAATGCGTTTGTTTCTTCGCTGCCACCAAATATCTTCCCAGACGTAGTGGATGGCCAGGTTTTTCCACCGACCCCACCTGTTGAAAAACCGGAGCATTGTCGGGACCGGAACCAAGTTCTTCTCGTAATCCCTATTAAAAAAGATCTTGGTGTAGATTTTCTGCTCCCAAGGGGAAATGTGTTTTAAGTAGTCCCAGTGGTGAAAGACGTCAAACATAATATAGCCAACGGAGGCCGGGCCGATACCGTAAAGGGAAAGAAGCGTTTTTTCCTGATCCTGCGTGGGTGCCTGTCTCAACTTCAGTTCGTCAATTTCCCCGCGGGCGAAGGCTTGCGAAACTTTAAGCAGAGATTTGGCCCGGTACCCCACTTTTAGCGCCCGTAGTTTCTCTTCCGTGGTGGAGGCTAAAACTGCAGGCTCCCAAAAGCCCCAGAATTGTTGCTTATCAAACTCCAGCCGCGTGCCGTAATTCTCAAAGAGATTCTGCATCATTGTAACACTTCTTTTGACGGTGGCGTTTTGCAGAACAATGTCGATGATAAGGTATTCGTAAAGGGAGCCAGCGTGCATCGGGCGCAGACCGAAAAACTTTTTGATGAGGGGTTTAAGGAGGCGGTCGCCGCCGACCTCGCGATAGAAGGAGGAAAGATCAAGATCAAGGCTAAAACGCCAAACGACCTCTCTTTTAAGGGCGGTCGGAAAGTCGGTGGTAAGAGGCCGGGAAGAAAAGATTTTTATCCCGACCTTGGGTTTTCCTGCCGTTCCCGCGTTTTCAAAAATTAAGCCCAGCTTTTGTCCCTGCCAAAGAATCGTTTGCCACCTTCTCCCCGTCTCCCATTTAGTGTCCGCGGTGGGAAAATGAGCTGGTTTAAAAAAGGTGGAATCGAAATGGAAAGGAGGGGTGGGTGTAATTTCTAACATTTCTTTATGTTTAAGTTTTGTCATGGCTTAGTCGATCTCCGCAAGTAAGGGGTAGTGATCCGAGGTCTTGTCAAAGAGCCTTCCTTTGAGAACTTCCGTCGTTTTAACCTTCAAATCCGAGGAACAAAAGATGTAATCAATTCTGGCGAATAACGGCAGTTTGAGGGGATGGCTGGGTGTGAAGGCGGTGGGGGCAGGCTCTTTCTTAGCGACATCTTGAAAACCGGCGGAAAGAATTAATGGAACAACTTCCGCCCGGGAAAGTTCTTTGGCGTAAGTACTTAGATAAGGGAGAGTGTTCTTGTCGATCGTTGGATTACTGTGCAGAAAGAGCTCAAACCGTTCTTTGGTCTGTTGTACTTCTTGAGGAGGGAGAGTGTTGAAGTCGCCTAGTAAAATAGTGGGAACCTGTTGATCTACCTCACTAAGTAGAGTGCGGGCTTGTTCCAGACGTGTGTTTTCGTCCAGGTCGGTGAAATAAACGGTAAAAACATCTAGCAGTGCCCGGTCTCCCCAAGTCATTCGCGTCTTTAGGCAATTGCGGGTTTTTAGCCTTACCGTAGAAAACTTCTCTACCGGCAGGTTGGTTAGAAACGCCACTCCGCCAAACCGGCGGTCAGGATGATCTTTGTCGAGGTCTTCCAGATCAATGCAGAAAGCGCAGCGATAGTCGAAGATCTTCTGCAGATCCTCGGGGAGGAAGGTGCTCCTCCAGTGAAAAGTGTCCACTAGTCCGAGGAAATCCGCGCCGATCGTCTTGAGCGCTTGTTTCAGCAAGGGCAGTCTCTCCGGTGTTTTGGGAATGGAGGAGGAGTAGTTCCCAAAGCCGCCGCTCATGATGTTGTAAGTTGCGATTTTCATAAGACTTTATAAATTGAACTTAAAGAGGAATTTAATGAGCGGGTTGTAGTATTTCGTATAGGAACCAGGGTAGGTAGACTCGACCCCGCAAAACTTGGACTTAAACACTGATAAACTTCCCCACCGCCGGCTGATCTTAAAACGGGGATCGGCAATCCCGCCCAGATCCAGCAGATTACAGTCCCGTTCCTTCGCCATCTTAATCAGCTCCCAAACGACTAGGTACTGTGCTAACAGTTTTCGGCCGACGATGGTAGCGGCGGCATATTCGTAGTAGGCCGTTTTTCCGGAAAAGATTACCAGAGATCCGCTTAAATATTCGTCTGGACCGAACCGCGCGAGGATAAAATATCCCTTATCTTTAAAAGCGAGAACTTTTGCCTCCAATTCCCGGCGGGGCGGAATCCAAAAGCCTTTTTCCTGACCGGTACTTTTAAAGATTTTGTAAAAAGACTGCAAGCGCTTTGGTGTTAAGATAGCGTCGTTTAAGGGGATTACTTCGATGGTGATGCCGTTCCGTTCCGCTTTTCGGATGGAGTAGCGGGCATCCTTAGAGAATTTATTCCAAAGCTCGTCTAAACCCGGTTTTAGATCTACGGAGACAATTTTGGTCGGACAAAGCGGCCAGTTATCCCGAACGTACCCGTTGGCTAACAGTACTTTCTCCTCCGGTCCGCCCTCCGCCGACTCTACTTTAATAAATAAGGCCCGCCGTCTTTTGGCTAACTCCTCCAGCTGGCCGAAAGGAACGAAAGCCGGACGCATCGTCTTAACAATTGATCCGAGGAAAGGAAGATTCTTAATAAACACCCGGCAAACCTCGCCTTCTCCGTTTTCCAGGAGTTCAATTTTCCATCCCAGCCTGGACATAAACTCGGCCCACTCCGGGGTCTGGTGCAGATCGGTCGCTGTATTCATCTTTTGAGCGCTTTCAGGAAGAGCCAACGGAGCTTATCCGCCTTGGTTATTAAAGGATAGAGCAGGGGATTAATGACCAAGTCAAAGGTCGGTGTAAAGTTAATGACTTTTCCCCCGAAGCCCAGTTTAAAGCGGGTGAAGCCGTACCAGGGATCCTCCGGATCCGTGCAGGCCCCCCACATATCGAAAATTCGGCAGCCGATTTTTTTCCCGAGCTGTATTGCTTCCCACATTAAAAGGCTGGAGGCCATCAGTTGCCGGTGTTCGTAATCAGAGCCGCCGTACGGGTAGTAAAGCGTTTCGCCGTAACGGAAAAGCATCCAGGCGGCGATGGTTGTATCCGGTTCCCGGCTGTCGGATTGGTTAGAAATTTTCGCTAAAAGCAGGTAAGCCATTCCTTCCGGATGTAGGGATTTGAAGACGGTTTTGTAATAAGAGTCGGGATGGAGAAAAAACTTTTGCCGGGCGGCTGTTTCTTTCTGCAGTCTGATAAATTCCGCCACATCTTTTTCGCCTTCGGCCAGGACAACCCGAACCCCTTTCCGCTGGGCCAAATTGAGATTATATCTGGTTTTCGGATGCATAGAGGCCAGTAACTCCTCTGCGGTCGCAGTCAACTCTAATAAAATTGTTTGGGGGGCGAAGATAGCTTTCGACGGGCGGCAATTGCTAGGAGTCGGGTATGTTCCGGCTATCGCGTTCGGTTCGATTTTTATATATAGGCAGTTGTTTCTTTGCCCGGCCAGGTACAAGGCTTTATAGTCTATCTGATCAGGATCAGTCCTGGGGGCATAGCCGATTGACCAAGGAGTTTTGGGGATCCGGTGGACCGTGAATTGCACTCCATTGGCTTGGATTGCCGGAGTGCCCATCAGGGTTTTAAACTGTCCCCATTGTCCGCTTTGGCAGATGTGTGGTGTCAAGGAAGGCATAATTTATATAATTTCAACCACTCTTCTCCCGTTAGCGTGGCCGGCCGCCGTTCCCGGTCAACCCCGCCTTTAATTAATATTTCACTCGGAAAGGCTTTATTAATCATCTGGCGCGGGTGGGAAAAACCGCGATGGAGGAAGTGGCTCCATTTAACCGCATCGAGCATTTCTTTTCTGTTATCTGTCTTCGGTTCCAGCCTGATGATGGCTCCGTCTACTTCAGGGACCGGAAAAAAGTCTTTCCGCTCAACAGTGGTTATCAGTTTAACATCCACGAAGTACTGGACAAAATTGGAGAGGTAATTCGCTCTTGGAGGCTTTGCCGTTAACTTCTCGGCCACCTCTTTTTGGATAAGCAAAGAGGCAATTTTCCACCACGGGCAATTAATAATCTGATGAAGGAGGGGCGAAGTTATTTGGAAGGGAAGGGATCCAACAATCTTATCCGCGACGTTATCCTTAGTAAAAGCATGGTAACGGAGGTAGTTGAGGATATCATCATTAATTATTTCGACATTCGCTGAATTTTTTAAATTATAGCGGAGGATCGGGATAAGATCGCGGTCAAGTTCAACGGCGATAACCCGTTTCCCCCGCGCCGCCAGCTGCTCGGTGACTTTGCCTGTACCCGGGCCAATCTCTAAAACCGTGTCATCCCGCGTAACATCGGCCGCGCCGACAAGCGTGTCCACCACGCAATCACTGGTTAAAAAGTTTTGCCCAAAATCCTTTTTCGCTTTTATGGTAGTAAATATATATCTGTCCATCGGGCGCTCCACCAACCCTCCTTAACATTATCAAAACCCAGATCAATTTTATCGCCTTTTATCGCGCCCCCGATATCCCCCGCCACGGCCACGCCGTACCCGGGGATGCAAATCCGGCTGTAAAGAGGAATAACCTTTGGGTCCACGGCGACGGTTCCATAGCCGGCGGGCAGTCCCGTATAAGTAACTCCGAGGCAGCCTTTACAGTATTTATCATAGGACGTGGCCCAAACCCGCATCCGGCCGTAATAATCGACCCGGCCGCAACGGGCGAATTCGCCGGTCCGGATTGTTTTTTCCTTGCCTAAGGAAATTATTTCCTCCTGGGGTTTTTTTACCACTACGCTATTAACAAGCCTCCGTCCGGTTTCCCGTCCGTACCAGTATGCGACTTCAAAGACCTCTTCCCGCTGTCCGTCCTCGCCTTTTTGTTTCGTTTCTTTTTCTCCCCACTCTACTCCGGGATCATCTTCGTAACGCACCGAAAAAGGAATGGCCTTTTTGACTACCTCTTGGAGAGTCTTAAATTCCGACTTTGTTTCCGGGCTCTCGGCCGCGGCGAGAAAATCAGATCTGACCGCGGGAGTAGTAGCTTTCTTATCCTCTGCCGAAAGAACGGAAGGAGCCCCCTGCCTTACTATCGCGGCGCCCACCAAAACCGAAAGAAATAAGCCTAATGCTATTTGCCGTTCCATTTAGATATTATTCCGGGATTGGAAATCGATTAAGTCCGCCGGAATTTCGCTGAGGAAACGCGAGGGCATGTTGGCTTGCCGGGAGCCGAAAAGCAACCGCCGCCGGCAAAAGGTCAGATAAAGCAAATTTTTGGCCCGAGTAATCCCGACGTAGCACAGCCGCCGTTCCTCCTCCAGCTCGGATCGTTCCAGCAGAGAACGGGAGTGGGGGAAGAGACCCTCCTCCAGGCCCGAGAGAAAGACCACCGGAAATTCGAGCCCCTTTGCGGCGTGCAAAGTCATCAGGACAACCCGATTTTGATCCGACTCATTCTTAACCTTCCGCCCGTTTGGCAAAGTCTCCTGCTGAATTAACGTCACGTTTTCTAAAAAGTCGGTCAGGACCGGAAACTCCTCGGCGACGGAGCGGAGCTCTTTAACATTTTCCATTCGGCCAAGGCCTTCCTCCGTACCGTCATCGAGGTCCTCGAGATAGCTGGTGGCCGTAAGGATTTTATCGAGGATTTCCAGCGTCGGGTGCTTGGCAATAAACTCAGAGTCTTCCCCCAGCGTCTTTTCCAACCAGACCTGGAAGGTAAGCTTCTTCCTCTTGCCGATTTTTTCCAGCCGTTCCAGACTGACGGAGTCGTGGGGATTTTGCACTAGCCGGAGGTGGGAGAGAACATCTTTAATTTCCTTCCGCTCGTAGAAACGGGTTCCGCCGACGATGGTGTAGGGCAGACCGACCCGGAGTAAGGCTTCTTCCAGCGGGCGGGATTGAGCATTTGTCCGGTACAGAACCGCGAAATCGGATAGATGGCTGTTTATTTCCCCGACTCGGCGAACTATCTCCTCGACGATAAAATCAGCCTCATCCGTTTCGTCCACTGTTTCCCGGACCGCGACTTTTTCCCCGTCCGTGTTTTCCGTCCATAAATCTAAGGCGAGATGGGTCGAGTTGCGTTCAATAATATTTTTTGCGGCTTTAATAATATTTTTACTGGAACGGTAATTTTGGGAGAGATTGTAGATCCTGGCGGTTGGATAGTCTTTTTCGAAGTTGAGGATGTTGCGGTAGTTAGCCCCCCGGAAACTGTAAATTGCCTGAGCCATGTCGCCGACAACGAAAATGTTTTTGTGCTCTTCGGCGAGAATTTTACTGAAGCTATACTGGGCCATATTAGTATCCTGGTACTCGTCAATTAAGATGTATTCAAATTGACGGTGGTACTTTTCCAGAGTCCTCTCATCCTCCTTAAAAAGCCGGACAGTTTTAAGAATTAAATCATCAAAGTCGAGAGCTCCGTTTTCGGTCAAAATCTTTTCGTACTCGAAAAAAACCTTCGTTGCCTGTTGTTGGAAATATCCGGCGGCGTACGGGGCAAACATTTTGGCGTCCAATAACTCATTTTTGGCACTGGAGATTATTGAGGCGACGGCGGACGGCGAAACCTTACTATCAGGCAGGTTTATTTTTTTTATTGCTTGGCGGATGGCGGAGAGGGAATCCGACTCATCATAAATCGTAAAGCTTGGACTCAAACCGAGAGCGTGCGCCTCACGACGTAAAATTTTAGCGCAGATCGAATGGAATGTCCCGAGCCAAGGGAGTCGGGTGATCGGAGAATTGGTTAATTGGGTAATTGGCGGGACACTTACCTTATTATCTGATTCTCTGATTCTCTGATTACCTAAATCTCCAAGAAGCCGGCTGACACGCTCCCGCATCTCGCCGGCAGCCTTATTGGTAAAAGTTACGGCGAGGATATTTTCGGGCAAAACTCCTTTGTTTTCGATCAGGTTGGCGATCCGGTGGGATAAGACCCGGGTTTTGCCGCTGCCGGGACCGGAGATGACTAGAGCGGGACCGGTTTCGTGCTCAGCCGCCGCTTTTTGTTCGGGATTTAGACTTTCGAGAAGATTTGCCACACCTCATCTTACCATTTAGAGAGCCGATTTGACTTATAGCCTAGAGTATGCTATAAGAATCTAGTGCTCCACAGTTAGGGCAAGTTCACAGAAAAGATCCTATCTTATAGAGGAGGTGTGCCAATGAGCACCCAAAAGCACGTTTTACTGTTTTTGGCCGCGGCTTTAGCCGTTGGTCTTATGGTGGTTTTTCCGGTTTCGCTCGCTACGGCGGCCGAACCGAATCAGCTGGTGCTGATGAACGCCACGCGCGCGCAGTGGGACGAGAGTCCTGTGCTGGTCTGTGTGAAAACTGCGGATCAGAAGCCGGTTCCCGGTGCGGTCATTTCTGCGACCCTGACTTTATTCAACGGTCAGACGCGGGAGTTGACGACCGGAAGCGATGGCTGTACGGCGATTACGATTGCCGGATGGCTGTCCAAGACATCCGAGGCGAATGATTTCGGTGTCTTGGTTTTGAAAGCCGATCCCTCAGTGACAATGGAGATGGTCGTCACTGTTAAGGGTCCGAAGCCGGACGTGACCGGATGGGTATCGGGCATGGATGTCTTTTACTCCATGTTCGGAACGAATCCCGAAGCCGCTAAGTGGGCGCGGGATAACGCCATTGTGTTTGTCCAAGTGGCGCACCCGGCACTCGCGGACTTCCGGCGGTATGAAAACGACGGAGCCTTGTTGCCTGTCGGGACGCCGGTGAAGATGTATGGAGTCACAAATGACTTCAAATGGGCGAAGGTTGTCGTTCAATCGCCCGGCTGGTCAAAGAACTATGTTTGGTTCCCGGTCGGGGCATTGTCCGACAAATGGCCATTCCCGCCGGCGAATGTGGCTCAGGCGGATACCACGGGTTATGTTCCCGGGACGCCGTGGAACTGGACGGAGGGGATCAACCCAGAAATTGGCGCGGTCAACGCGACCGGCCAGACAAAGTTCCACGTCCGGACGAAGTTTTCGGAGATTCCGGAAGACGAATTTTTGAACCAACGTCGGACGTATGGTCGTGAGTTGCCGGTGAACGAAGCGGTTACAGTAAACTCTGTGACCTCCGACGGCGCGTGGGCGAACATCCAGCACGCGAAAGATGGCCCGCGTTACTTCTTGCCAACCAGCGTTTTGTCGCCGGGTTGGACTGATTCAGTGAAGGGCAAAGCGCAAGTGAACTACACGGTGAAGCGCGGCGATACTTTAGGCGGCATTGCCAAGCACTTTGGTTTGACCGTGAATGACCTGGTTAAAGCCAATGGGATTGCGAATCCCAACCTGATTATTACCGGTCAGGTTTTGGTTGTACCGGCGCCTTTGGCGCCTTAGAATTAACTTGCACTAATCCGTCTTCCGATTCGGAGGACTAGGGGAGTTCCTACATCCTTGACGCACTTTATCAAGGAAATCCGCGAAGCCTTTTCACTCAGACGAAAAGGCGGAAACGGATTACCGAAGCAGCCCTCAGACGCTGTCATCGGTTGGTTGACGGACTTATAATCCCGAAACCATGTGGGGAAACCCCGAAACTTAACTCCCAGGACCGGAGTTGAGCGCACGAAAAGCAATAATCAATTTTTTCACATATTCTGCCGCCGTCTGAGAGATTTCCTAAAGGTCCAAAGGAAATCTGGTGGAAGAAGTGAAAAAGAAAAAAATCAATCGTCGCTGTAAAGTAGCTAGGGTACGTGCACGGCGATTTTTTTTGATTATCACTTAGCGAGCAACGAGCTTAGTGAGAATCAATCCCGTTAATCCCGAAGGGATTTATCGGGATGTGCGGGGATGCCAGTTGACCATTCTTCCCATCCTGACAAAGTCTGCTATAATCAATTCGTAATGCTAAAGCTTATCGATTTTCATGCTGAATGGTGTCCCCCCTGTAAGTTGATGGCTCCGATTATTGCCGAGCTCGAAAAAGAATACGCCGAAAAGGTTATTTTTGAGAAAGTTGATGTTGATCACAACAGCGATCGTTCGTCCCATTATGGTGTTTTATCGATCCCCACTTTTGTTTTGGAAAAAGACGGTCAGGAAATTGAACGCCTGATCGGCGCCCGGCCCAAGGAGGAATTTGTCTCCTTATTTCAAAAACACCAAACAATCTAAAGCCCCCGTATTTGTACCGAAAAATGTTTATTGACAACTTTTCCGCCGTTCTATTAGACTTTATTTGATACCGAAAATAAGGCGAAATGGAACTCATCTTCGAGGATAAGAAAAGAAGAATAATTAACGGAAAAGAAGAATTCAGGTTCTTCAGTTCTTCCTGTTTACATTTCATTAGGCTCATCGCTAGAGCTAAGAGCGAAAAACAGTTAGGACCAAACGTAACCGATGATGAAGACTTAACTATTGAGATCGACGGAAAGATGTATCCGAAGTTAGAAAATCCAGCCCGCCTTTCCGGATATTATGCAAGTCGGCAATCAAGATGATCCGGCATTGCATGTACTAAATAATGATGGAACGAGACCGACGGAGTACGAAATGTTTAATGGTAAGGAAGAGGTATTGAACTATCGAGATACGGCTAAGGTGACGTCTTCCTATGACAGTATTCACTGGGGTATTCGTTGGCTATATCATAGAGCCCAAGGCATTAGTGTTGATAGGAGGCAGGTTTGGCATTCCTGGCATACGGCCATCTCACGTTACGGTCCGGGCACCGACTCATATGTGAGTCAAATTTGGAATTTGTATAAATATGGAAATAATCCCGAAGGCGGGGAGACCCTATTTTAAGTTATGGCTCTCCGTTATTATAATTTTCTTTGCAGCCTCTATCATTTCTTTTCGTCTCAATAATGTAACGAGGGAATCCGAAAAACCCCAGTATCCTTCAATCTCCCGCAAAATAAAATATCTAGACCTGGGTTTGGAAGACAAGCTCGTGAAGGAGGTAAGACACGCGGTGTCGGGCTTCAACGAAGACAGCTGGCCGAGTATCTACGCCAGACTCGAACGAGTCAGGCAGAGGTGTCGGGAAGGGAATTGCGACCCTGAGGTTTTCTTTAATGACCAGCTTGATTTCCTAGCTGATGAACTAACCGAGGATCACTTTATTCAGGCCGGAGTTACTTTAGGAATTATCTATGGCGGTAATTGGAAGCTAGAGGACCTTGACGGTGACGGTTCGAATGAGGTAATTGTTCTCCAAAGAGATGCGTTAAATGTTAGTTATACTTTGCTGAAAGTTTTTAATTTTTATAAAGAGGTTCGAAGATCTGATTATAAGATGTTCTTAGGATACTTCTCTTCTCCCAACTCCTCTGGAGGAGGGACGTTGCCTATTGATGTCAAAGATTTAGATAGTGACGGCCTCTCTGAAGTTCTTACATACGTCAGCTCTGGTCGGGGCGGGGCGGATCTTTACGTCTTTAAATATCAGGATAGTAGCCGTTTGGATTTGATTTATAAAAAGGATGATGTTGACTACCCGAAATACACTTTTACTGATGTGGGTAAGGATGGAAGTGCGGATATTGTGATCGAAGGGTTTCGGGGCGGTATCAAAGTCAGAGAATCGATAACATTATAAATACGAAGCCTTTTTGATGACAAGACTTAAATTTTGCATTAGAATAAGTAGATGCCAATAAGAATTGCTATCAATGGTTTCGGCCGTATCGGCCGTTGCGCCCTGAAGCTGGCTTTGGAGAATCCGAAGCTGGAGATCGTAGCGGTTAACGATCTTTCCCCGGCGCCGGTTTTAGCTCATCTTCTAAAGTACGACAGTGTTTACGGGCCCTTCGACAAGGAAGTCGGAAGTGAGGGAGGTTTAAGCGAGAAAGAACATTTTCCGACTACAGGTGCCGGTTTCTTAATGGTGGCTGGCCGCCAAATTGTAGTTCTGGCCGAAAAAGACCCCTTAAAACTTCCCTGGAAAGACCTTAAAGTTGACGTCGTTTTGGAATGCACCGGACGTTTTACGAAAAAAGAAGAAGTCTCACTTCATCTGCAAGCCGGCGCCCGACGGGTAATTCTTTCTTCTCCGGGAAAAGATGGGGTGCCGACATTCTTGTTTGGTGTTAACGAAGACGACTACCGGGAGGAAACGGTCGTCTCCAACGCATCCTGTACCACTAATTGTATTTCCCCGGTAGCCGGGATATTGGAAGAGAAATTCGGGATTCAAAAGGCGATGATGACCACCATTCACGCTTATACCGCCGAGCAGAACCTGGTTGACGGCGCTCCGCCCTCACTGCACAAGGATTTACATCGAGCTAGGGCCGCCGGGGTCAATATTGTTCCGACCACGACCGGAGCGGCGAAAACAACCGGGGAAGTTATTCCGGGTTTGGCCGGGATTTTCGACGGACTGGCTGTCCGGGTGCCGGTGGTTTGCGGTTCGCTTTCCGATTTTACCCTGCTGTTGAAAAAGAAGGTTACGGTAGACGAAGTCAATAAAGCTTTTATTGAAGCCGCCGAGTCCGCCCGCTACCGGAAAATAGTGGCCGTCTCTCCCGAGCCCTTAGTGTCCACCGATATTATAAAAAATCCCCACTCAGCAATTGTCGACCTAAGTTTAACCCGGGTGGTTGACGGTGACTTAGTGAAAGTAGTGGCGTGGTACGACAACGAGTGGGGTTACTCTAACCGGCTGGTTGAGCTGGCGGTGCTGGTTGGGGCTCAGTAACTTTTGGCGCGACCGTTCCGGGAATTTCAAAACTCGCTTTCTCCTCTGCTCTCTGTTTTTCATCAGCCGCTTTTTTGGCCATTATTTCCGCCGGCTTCGTGGTAACTAAAGTGTGCTCATCGGGCGAGGCAACAACTTCGATGGCGACGTGGTTCGGGCCGGCAAAGAATAAACCTTCCCCGACACGGGCCGAAAGAAGTAAGCGTTTTTCCCCTTCGGATAGATTGAACGCTTTCGCGACCGCTTCAATTGCCGCCGGGTGCTGTTTAAAAAGAATCTGGATGGAGGAGTTGGTGACAATGGCTTTGCCGAAATCGGAGTTAAGAAAATCTTCCACGTCCTGGGTAATGGTGGTTAAGCCCAAATAATATTTCCGGGCGCGTTTGGCTATCGAGTAAATAAAAGTGGCCGAATCGGGGTAGCGCATTAAGTACCACGCTTCATCAATAATCAGCAGCCGCCGGCGCATATCCCGCTTTACCCGGGTCCAGATAAAATCCAGAATGATGAACATCGCCACCGGCCGCAATTGGTCCTCTAAGTCGCGGATGGAGAAAACCGTAAAGGTATTGTGGATGTCGATGTTTGACTGCTGATCGAAAATCCCCGCCAGTGACCCTTTCACGTAACGTTCCAGCCGGTCAGCCAGTCCCCGGGCCTCCTTCTCCTCCATCCCCAGTAAGACTTTATAAAGGTCTTCCATAATCGGGGGTTCGTTCCGTTGCGTGGTCGGATCCGGAGTTATTCCCTTCATTTTGTAGGTGGCGAGTAGGGCCCGATCCAGCATCGCTTCCTCCGTCGCGGTTATCGGCCCGAAAATAATTTTAAACAGCGCATGCAGGGATTGGAGTTTTAGCCCCAGTTCGTTTTCCCCTTCTTCGTAAATTCCGGACAGGTCAAACGGATTAATCCGCAGCGATTCATTAATGGAGAAACTGAGATATTCACCGCCGATGGCCTCCGCCAAAACTTTGTACTCCGCTTCGGGGTCAACCACGATGATCTCCGTGCCGAACATTAAGGACCGTAGGGCTTCGAGCTTAATCGCGTAGGATTTGCCGCTGCCTGATTTGGCGAAGATAACGGCGTTGGCGTTTTCCAATGAAAAGCGGTCGAAGATGACGAGTGAGCCGTTGTTCAGATTAATGCCGTAGAGGACCCCCTCGTTGGCCGTCAGTTCGGACGAGGTGAACGGGAAGGTGGTTGCCAGCGAGGTAGTATCCATATTCCGGGAGATATAAAGGCGGTCGTTGCCTAAAGGAATGGTTGATTTAAAAGCGTCTTCCATTTGCAGAGTTGCGTGCTTGGAGATAATCAGCAGTCCGCCGAGAGTGGCCTCGACCCGTTTCGTCACTTCGTTCAGCTCCTCCAAAGACCGAGCCGGGATCGTAATGTAAAACGTGAATTGGAAGAAGCGCTCGACTCCTTTCACCAACTGTTCCTGCAGGGAGCGGGCATCCTCGAGCGCGGCCTTGACGGAAGGATCTAGGACCTTGCCTTTTCGCATATCCTCGTCAATTGTTGCTTCCATCTCGGCGATTTTTCTTTTTAAATCATCCAAAATAGTGTGGGCGCCGACGGGATAGTAGTACATCGACAGGTCCAGCGAGTGGTCGAAGTTAATGATTGGGGAAAGCCAGTTGGCGCCGACGAAACGCGGGTAGCCGGCGATAAACAGCGTCCGGAAATAACTTTCGCCGATTTTTAAGTAGTCAAAATCAACCTCCAGCGCGGCCGGAGCGATAATATCCTTCACGCTGGTTAAGCCTTGCGCGAATTGATTAACTTCGTGGGCAGTGGCCGCCGAAGGCGCCCCTTGTTTGTCGGCCGCCGGATTTTTTTTATTTCCAAAAATTGACATGTTCTTTCTAACTCCCGACTGACGGCTCAATAAAATACGACGTGTATTCGGCGGCGGCGATCCGGAACTTTTGCTCCCGGGAGGAATCGGGGTTGTAAATGTCGTAGAAAAGTTCGACCAGTTCTTGGGTTGTGAGTTGCCGGGCCTTAAGTCCCACCTGGTTGATTTGGGAGATTGTCTGTTCTTTTTTCGGTTTTAACTGAATTTTCGCTTTGGCCAAAACCTCCTTGACGTTAAAATGCACGGCGGAAGGTTTGCCTAAAATTAAAGCGAGCGGATCGAAAGCGGGGGCCGTTATCGTGATTTCCTGGTAGGGCAGAACGATGTAGAAACGTTTGTCCAGAACTTCATTTTTCGAAATCAGCTCAGTAATGTATTTGCGGTAGCTCTTAATTTTATCCTTCAAAAAAGGGTTAGTCTGTTTTCCTTCCATCTCCATCAGCCGGTCAAGGTAGATCGTAATATCCATTTTTTTCGTCCGGATAACTACCTGGATCGGGAAAGAGAGTGAATTCAAGAAGTGGCCGTAGGAGGCAATCATCGCATCCTGCTCCATTTCTGACAGCAGGTCAAAGTTAAAGGAAGTCGTCTCTAAAACCATTACGACGGCGGCGTTTTTTAAAACTACCAAGTCGTCTAAGATGTCTTCAATGTCGAGATGTTCCTGGGTACTGGCTTTAATCTCACTCATACGCTTACCTCGCTGATAAATTCAATCGGTTCCAAAGCCGAGCCGGTGATATTCACGGTTATTATATCAAAAGATTCCTTTTCTTTACTGACCGCCACCGAATAGCGCCCATTTGAAAGCGGGGTAGCGATAATAAATTGTCCCAGCCCGTTGGTTTTTAAAGCCCTAACCGGTTCATTATTCTCATCCTTGACGATGACCACCGCCCCTTCGAGCAACTCGCCATGCCCGTCCTTTACGATCCCGTTGATGACGTTCGGCGCGTCCTTAATCAGCGGCTCGATTTTTGCCCGCGGCGGGGCTGGAGGCGGGGCGAAACGCTGTTGAAATTCCTGTCCCCGGGCGGCGGAGGCGGAAATGCCGGCGCGCATCTTTTCCAGTTCCGACTGCAATATTTTCATTTTCTCCTCCGCCTCGACCTTGTCGCGGGCAAGCTGATTTAGGCGCTGTTCCTGCTCCTTAAACTTTTCGCTGTACTGGACGTTTTTCGTTGAGACTTCCCCCGCGTAAAGTTTCATCTTGTCCAGATCGGTTTCCGCTTTTTTAATCTCGCCTGCCACCGAACTTTTCTGATTCTGGATTGCGTTTAGGGTTGCCCGGTAACGGGTATCAATCTCATTCAGCCGGTTTTCCGGCGGCGGGGGCGGGGCTGTGGGGCTTGGAACTCCCTGCAATCCTGTTATCAGCCTCCCCGTCCGGGTCCGCAGAGGGCTGCCGGCTTTGGCGGTATTGTAAGCGGTTAATACCGGAGCCCTAGTGGGGGGTTTCTCTTTTTTTATTTCGGCCATCCGCTGATTTAACGCTTCCAGCTGTTTTCTTAGGGCTTCTTCCCGTTCCTGCCGGGTTGGCTCGGGTATCACCGAGGGGGCTTGGGAAACCCTCGGCTTTTCCGGAGCGTTAAGGCTGACTTCTCCCCGAACCGGTGCAATTCGGTTCTCGACCATCGCCGCCGCGGACAGCTTCCGGCCGACGCGGGTGTTGGTAATCGGCGCGATATACCCGCTCCCGGTGGGCATAGAAATTATCGGGGCCCTAGCATAAGAAACTTCGGTGGCCAGATTTAGTTCTCCGGTCGGACGACGCATAGTCTCGTGCGCGGTGTAGACGGGTTTAATCGGGGGCGGAAGATTAGCCGGGGCGGGTCCCCGCAGAGGCTCAAGCCCTAACCGGCGCATAAACTCCAGCTCTTTCCGGTCTAACTCATTCAATTCTTTTTCCTCGACCGGCTGTTGCAGATGGCGGAGATACTCGGTTAGACGGGCCCGGTCTTTGACCGGGGTGGTTGCTATTGCGACCGGCCGGTACTCGAAGAAGAAAATGTCCGGCGGGGTGGGAACTTTGAGCCAGACCCGCTGGGTTGGAGAGGTGACGGCGGTCACAAAGTGAATAACCCATTTATCGAAAGATTGGTTTTGCATCGGCATAAATGCCGCGGCCAGGCCGAGGAGGGCGATCGTGATACTGACGGGGTAGCGGATAAACGTGGGCGAGCCGGAACTGTAGAGCAGATAGGCGATAATTCCCGCGACGGCAACGTAAATAAACTGGCGTAGCGTCAGCTCACCGACGAGTTTAAATTCGACGCCGAGGACGTTTTGCGGAATCGGATGTTGCTTGTAGGTTGACTGAATAGTATCGTCCGACATTTGGGCAGTTTCTTTTCTTAGATTAGTTTAACACGGTACGAAAGGGAGGGGGAATATCAGCTTCTAACTGAAACTACTTAAAGCTATAGCCGAAGCTACTTTCATAGCTACTTTGTTTTCAGGTGTCTTCTAAGAAGTTGATACGCCTTTTTTCCTGGCCAATCGTTCGGAAGCAGAGGGAAAGGCAATTGCGGATCGTCGGCGAGGATGGAATAAAAATCAAAGATCATCTCGGCTTTATCAGTCTTATTCCGGTGCCGATAGCTTTCGATAAAATTAGAGTATCTCTCGCATAAATCCTCGAGTTGATAAATCCTAGTCAGCAATTCCTTGAGATCTTCCCCGCCGATATGGCCGTCTTCGCCTAGATTGGAGATAAGGACCTCTCCGTTTAAATTAGCTTTTTCGATAAATTCGCGAAGCACCTCGGTTGGATTGTAGGGAGTGAGGTAAACACTATCCTGCAGTTTTCCGCAATGAATTTTCAGAAGATGAGAGCGGAGGCGCTCCCGGTCTTTTTTTGATTCCTCTCCGACATCGTAAGTTACAAGGTAGAGTCGCCCATCCCAAACCCGTCGACTTTCGTAAAACGGGTAAATGCTTTTTAGCCGTTTAATTCCCGCTTCGGTAATCAACGGTTTGTAGTACACTTCTTCTTTTATGGTTTCCACGAGGCCCTTTTTCTTGAGGCTGAAGAAAGCCCGTTCGATAGTTGAGAAGTTAAGTTCTTTTAAGTCTTGTTGAGCAGCATAGAAGGCCGAATAGGCGCCTCTCGAGGTTGGCGAATTAACCATTATTTCGAGGCCGAAGTAGAACTGGAAAAGGACCAGATCCGTCGTTCTTTTTAGCAGCCCATGGCTAAATTTAGCGATCACTTCAGCCGTTTTTTGCTTATCCACTTAACTGATTGTATGAAATAAGCTTCGGCTATAGCAAGGGTAATTTTCAGTAATATTGTTGGGGAAATTGGGAAGTGACGCAGAAATAACACTGAAATTAAAGGAAGCTATAGCAGGAGGTAGTTTCAGTTAGATATAGACTGTACATAGGAGGGAGGAACTGGTTTGGAAGGCTATATCCGATAGTCAGAATGGTATAATAGT
>JBBTUG010000005.1:0-9696 GCA_038063895.1 Patescibacteria group bacterium
TAAGTTGAAGTCAACTTAAATGTCAGGTGTTGCACTTCCACTGCGAATGTACCTATTATAGCCACGGATTAATGATAACCTTATAGTATTGACAACGGTCGGAGTATATGCTAGACTCGGCTCAGCTTTAGCCCTTCAGGCTAAAATACGTTTATTGGGCGTTATGCCCGAAAGGAGGGTCGATTATGACCGACTTACTCAAGCACACAAGGTCCGAACTCGTGGCTTACGAGGCGCTTCGTTTAGTAGCCTCGGTGCATGAACTGGAAGTGGAGGACTTTGAATGGGCGGTATTCCGCGACTCGGGAGGAAGCACCAGCCGGGAGAGGGTCTTTAGCGGTATCGCCCGGTTTCTGGGCTGGAACTTCGCTTCCCGAAACAAGATCGAGGTCGCCTTAGTGGGAGCTTATGAGAAATGGACACCGGACAGAGTGGTGATTTGGCCGGGTCAGCTCGCTAGGATCGAGATCGGTTACCGAACCGGCTTCAGCTCCGATTCCGGTTTGACTTTTCTTCAGCAGCTCCAACGAATTGCCAACACCGCCGAGGCAGCGGTTGATGTGGTGGAAGATTCCCTCGGGTTGAGGCCGGGGCGCATCTTTTCTACCCCCCGTTGGCACACCATAAAAGGTGGGGAGCCTCGGGTGATTCAGCAATCAAGCGGTTACGGGGTAATAATCCCGCTGGAAACGAGAGAAGGCCTGCCTCAGGTGGCCCGTGGAGAAGCTGGTGGGTTTGACCGGTACATCCAACATTGGTCAACGGACAATTACATCACAGTCTTTGTGGCCGAAACCGGTAAGGATCAGGAACCTTACGAGGCGTGGGAGATGGTCGTTTACTATGACCACGCTCATTACGCGTTTGCGTTCAACGTTATCGAATGGGTAAAGGTAACTAGCCTGCCACACCTTTCATGGTGAGAATGAAAAGAATATCCAAACCTCAGGTCACTGAATGATCTGAGGTTTTTTTGTTTAAGATTTATGTGAATATCGAGAAATTATAAAGTGATCAAGTTATAATTTCAAAAATTACTGATAAAGGCTTACGGTCCAGGATCTTCTTATGGTGACCTGCCGTCAGGTAGGGAAGTGGTGGTCGAGTCGTTTAACCGTAGGGTTACTTAAGGCTGCTGAGGTCGACTTTAAGGCCCATTCCCATGGTGGAGGAGAGGGAAAGGGATTGGATAAATTCACCTTTGGTTTTCGCCGGCTTGGCGGCTTTTAATGCGTTGACAACTGCTTTTAAGTTTTCCAATAATTGTTCATCCGTGAACGAGACTTTCCCGAAAGCGGCGTGAATTAAAGGAGCGGTGGGTTCATTTTTCATCTCAACTTGGCCTTTCTTCAGTCTTTCTATCACTTTAGCCGGATCGTTGCTAACTGTTCCGGCGCGGGGGTTAGGCATTAAGCCCTTCGGACCGAGCACTTTTCCGAGCCGGGCGATTTTCGGCATAAATTCCGGAGTTGCGACCACGGCCTGGAAATCACGGCCGGGTTTTACCTGTCCGGTTTCGATTTTTCCGACCATCGCTTCGTCTGCTAAAATGTCCGCGCTTTTGACCGCTTCCCGGCTGAAAAGAAGGACTTTAATTTCTTTTCCGGTGCCGTTCGGGAGCGCGACCGCAACCCGAACCTGTTGCTCGTTTTTCGCCGGATCGATGCCTAAACGGAAATGCGCCTGGGCGCTGGCGTTAAATTTTGCGTAAGAAGTCTTTTTTATAAGACTGATAGCCTCAGCGGGAGAATAAACCTTATTTTTATCAACGAGCTTGGCTTTTTCCTCGTATTTCGCTCCGTGCTTAACTGTTTTCTTGACTTTTGGCTTGCGTGTCGGCTGAATTTCCGGCGCTACTTTGTTTTCTTCGTTGTTGTTTTCCATATTAATCCGTGACCTCTATTCCCATGCTCCGGGCAGTGCCGGCGATAATCTTTTCCGCCTGCAGGCTATCTTCCGCGTTTAAGTCCACCATTTTCCGGTCCGCGATTTCCTTAATCTGCGCTTTCGTTACCTTACCGACTTTATCGCGGTTAGGGACTCCCGATCCTTTCGCCAGTCCCGCAGCCTTTAGAAGAAGGGAAGCGGCCGGAGGGGTTTTTGTTATAAAGGTGAAAGTCCGGTCTTCGTAAACGGTGACGATGGCGGGGATAATGTCCGAGCCCATTTTCCCGGTTTTTTCGTTAAACGCCTTACAAAATTCCATCAGCGGAACGCCGTGCTGTCCCAGAGCGGGACCGACGGGGGGCGCCGGATTAGCCTTCCCGGCGGGAAGATTAAGTTTTACGACTGCTTTTATTTTTTTCGCCATAATTAATAAAAGGTATAAACGCCTCGAATTTCCCCCACGAATTAACCACGAATATTTGTGGTATATTCGTGAAGAAGATTAGTGGCGTTACTTCATTACAAAGGACTTACCTGCAGGAAATCCAACTCCACCGGGGTTTCCCGGCCGAAAATCGAGACCAAAACTTTGACTTTGCCTTTTTCGTTGTCAACCTCGTCCACCTTGCCCATGAAGTCCGTAAACGGGCCGTCGATAATTTTCACACTGTCGCCAAGGGAGAATTTCGCTTCGTACTTCGGCGCTTCCATTTCGGTGAATTTAATAATCGAGTTAACCTCGGCTTCGGAAAGAGGGGTAGGTTTTCCCTCCGTACCGACGAAGCCGGTTACGCCGGTGGTATTGCGCACTGTGTGCCAGGTTAAGTCATCTAGATCCATCTGGACGAGAAGATAACCGGGGAAGAGGCGTTCTTCAATATTTCGTTTCCGGCCTTCGGAAATTACGATTTTTCTTTGCGTCGGAATTAAGACCTGGGTAATCCGGTCAGTGAGCCCGGTCATAACCGCGCGCTGTTTTAGCGTCGAAGCTACTTTATTTTCGTGGCCGCTGTTGACGTGGACGACGAACCAGCGCAGGCGGGGATTGTCGGTCGGCGTTTCTGGGGCCGTTTCCGCCGCTTCGATCTCCTCCGGGACGGGCGTCTCGGCGGGCAATTCTTCGATATTTTCAGTTAGGTTTTCGTCGTTGTCGTTCATAGCAATAAAAAGCCTCGCCCAAACGGGTTTATTTCTTAATAAACGATTTTATAGACTCAGTGAGTATAAAGTCAAGCAGACCAAAATAAACGGCTAAAAAGACGCTGACAATGATCACTGTGGCCGTCAGTCGGATTGCTGTCGGGCGGTCCGGCCAAACAACCTTTTTTAGCTCGTCCTGCACCTCTTTTGAAAAATTAATTACTTTATTAACGCTGATCATACTTGATTATTTCCCTCTCGGGTATGTTATCATAGTTTCGGTTGTCCCACCAGCTCTAAATGAACCTACAAGGCCTTAACCACCGCGGTACCAGTTTTAAAAACGCTGTAAACGGCCTGAAATGGGCTTTTTCCACGCAACCGAATCTGACACTCCACACAATTGCGGCGGCTAGCGTTGTCGCTTTAGGGATTTGGGTTAAGGTTGGCTGGGTGGAGTGGGTGGCCCTTCTGCTGACGATCGCTCTTGTTTTAACGGCCGAGCTGCTTAACACGGCGGTGGAATTTACGACCGATGCGCTGAAGGTTCACAAAAAAACTGAAGAGGAAGACCGTTTTATTATGCTGGCCAAAGACATTGCCGCCGCCGCGGTTCTCGTGGCCGCCCTCTTTTCCGTCATTATCGGCATTGTCGTTTTTCTTCCCTACTTCTTTCCCCAGTTTTAATACAAATTTATAATCAGCGGTAGATTTCGTGGATACCTATTCACATAACACGCACCGATTGGACTTGGCCCAATGTCATTCTGGGCCTGCCTGCTCTTCGAGTCTGAGCGACCTCGGAGTCGATGACCGGCGAGGCAGGGAGTCTGCAACTCTAGAATCAGCCGTCATGCTGGTTCTATCCAGCATCTGCAGATCCTGGATGCGGTCTCCGGCCTTACCAGGATGACAACGTCCAGTCAGAGATTGTTTTCTCTATTCATCGATGAAGAGGATAGCGTGGTCGCTAACGACCTTTTTATCGGCCATGATTGGAAGCAAGGAGTTCTTTTATGGAACGAAATGTTTTAGCTTTTCCATCCTCAAACTCCGTTTCGGCTTGAGCGATTTTTTTCAGGACTGCGGCTTCGGAAAATGGGGTTTGACCCTTGTTCAGTAGGATCTTAGGGATTTCTAAAATGATTGACGTTTTTGTTTCCGTTAAGGTCAATTTCGGTGCCATGTCCGGAGTTTACCATATCTGTTAAAGGCCGACAATCAGTTGATAGTGGAGAATCACAATACTCACTGTCTCATTTTTTCGCTAGGATTTCTTTTATTCGGGGCATTATCTGTTTGCGAAGGAGAGCCGGCGTACGCCTCGCCCAATCGCCGGCGAACTCTATCCCCAGCGCTTTCGTTATTAACTCTTTACCCTTCGGACTTGAACAAAATAATAGACTTTCGTTGGTGTTAACGTCGATGAGGTTGAGAAACGAGAAAGACAGCCCGTTTTGTTGCGAATGGGTGGTGAGGGTGGCTTCGATTGCCCTTTCCTTCGCAAGAGCGGAATCGTGAATTTCGGATAAAATAAGTTGTCCCCAGCCGATTTCTAAATACTCCTTCATATCGATCCTGACTGCCTGTTCAAGGTTTCCCATGGCGAAGGAAGTGCAATACCGGAACATACCCTCGATGATGTCTTGGTTGAATCCGTAGGTTGTTTCTAGCTCCTTAACGGCTTTCCGGTCTCTTTCGGTCGTATTAGACGCGAGGAGGTTTAGACTGTTGTGGAAAATAGCGCCGTAGATAAGTAGGGCTATATTTTTCGGAAGATTAACACCGGCGGAAGACAGCCTTTCCCAAACCAAAGTGGCAGCGGCCCCGACGAGTTCATTCTGCGCTTTGGCGTTCGGAAATTCGCTCCCGCCTGAAGTCTCCCGGTGGTCGATCACCTCAATTACTCCGTCGGCCGTGACAATTTTTGTCATTCCTACCATCGAGCTGGCGTCGACCAGAACGAACTGCTTCCAGTTTCCAATTCCACTATCCTTTTGAACCGGGATTACGGCACCGAACTTTTCGACGAAGAAAAGCGTTTCCGCTTGGAGCTGTCCGAAAAGAATTCCCTCCGCTTTCTGCCCCAGGGCCTTGAGCAGAAAGGAGTAGGCGAGGGCGCAAGCCGTGCCGTCCAAATCAGGATTTACCTTCGCGGTGACCAATATTTCAATTTCCATGACAATTTTTATTTTAACACAATGTTCGTGGCAGATTTGTGGATAATTCGTGGAGGAAATTCGTGGCGTTGCTTCCAATTATTCTTAGAGGCCTTGGATGTCTTTGTTGAGGTCAGTCAGGTCGGCGCTGTCGGTGCTAATACTAATGCCGTCGGCTTCATTTTGCAGATCCTGCACTGTCACCGAAGACGGGGTCGGGGTGGGGGTGACCGTTGGCTGGGTTGTCACGGCCGGAGTTGTTTCGACAGCAACCGGCACGGGCGTGGTATTTTTTAAATTAAACCAATAAAGTCCGCCAGCGACGGCGATTAATGCCAGCGCCAAAACAATGTAGGAAAGATAATTTTTCTTTGCCGGGGTTTTATCGACTAATGCTTGGGCCGAACGCATGGCCGCCTCGACGGATCCGTTGCCAACGGGAGTTGTATTAGCACTCACTGGGGGTTGTTTGTTAATATTGGTAAATTCCGCCATATTTAATTACTCCTTTGGGGAAGCAGACGGTGTTCCATCCTGCCCACCCCTAACTTGTCCCAAAGCCTTAGCCGAGTCGGCTACGGCCTTTTTGGCTTCGATCAGTAATTGCCGGACTGCTTTTAGATCCATCTCCAGTTGCTTCGCAACCTGGCCAAAATTGGCTTTTAAGGTTGTCTCATTGCCGATTGTAGCTACATACTGCTTGCCTGCCTGACTGGTGACTGCAGCGGCGGCTTTATCGATAGCGGTTTGGGCCGTCTTTATTGCTGTATCAACAGTGGTGGTGTCTTTTCCGGAGCTCTTGATCTCGTCCGCTTTGACCTGGATCTTCCCGAGTAGGGTTTTCATTCTCTCAATGTAACTAGACATCTCCTTCGTGCGTTTCGTGTTTATTTCGGTGATTTTTGCGTCCACTTTCTCCGCCAGGGATTTCTTTTTTTCATCTTTTATCTTCTCAACTTTGGCCTTAAAATCATCCCGCTTCAGTTTAAACTTCCCGACGGCTTCATTTTTATTGGCTTCAACTTTTTCTTTGAACTGAGAAATGTTTTCTTTAATCTTAGCTTCCGCAGAGGCTTGGCGAAGGCGGAGCACTGCTACGGGATTATCTTTGGCTGTTTGTCTGGTACTACTGAGAGCCCGGCAAGCTTCCAAGTCAGGAAAAGTCATTAAACCTTGGTACATAAAGGCGCCGCAAAACTTCTTCTTTTGGCATTCGGGGGTGTTGTTGTCGCGGTACCAGAGCTCCCGGCAAGCCGGTTTTACACTTGTTTCTTCGGCAGTTTCCGTTACGGCATCTGTTTCAATCGCAAAACTGAGCAGGGGAGTGGCTAGAATTAGCGCTAAAAACAATAAGGAGGTAGCAGGTATTTTTTTCACTACACCTCATCATAGGCGGGGTGAAGTCAGATTGTCAATAGATCCAATTCACTTTCCCAGGGCCAAAATTATTATAGCTTGTAACTATTTTCTAAGGGGTTTCTGCCTTTTGAGCAATCAACCAGATACTCCATTATTATATTCAGCAGTTACTTAATGAGTGGGTACGAGGCAATGAGTAAATTTTTTACTCATATTCTAATTCAATCGCTATCTTTATGTCTTATAATTTTGAAGCGGGGAACCCTCTTTCCATTGACCAGAACCTTTTCTAAAAACATATTTTTCGGTCTGACCCAAAGTGAGTTCTTATTGCCGTAAACCACTAATTCCTCCAACGTTTCGCTATGCCGGGCCACGCCGATTACCTGATAAATCTTGCCTTTGTAGTGTTGATACTTTCCGGGTTTGATATTCATATTCTACCTCCTCGTTTCGCCTACCCGTCATTGCGAGGCCGTAGGCCGCGGCAATCTGTAGAGATCGCCATGCTTCGCTCGCGATGACGAAAAAATGTCGTCATTGCGAAGACGCCTCAAGCGGATGAAGCAATCTCTTTGTATAAGTCAACAAAATTCGGGTTCTTAGTAATAATAAGGCCAATCTTTTTCTGTCTCGACCCTGCCTTTATCTGTTTCTCCCGTTTGATCGCTTCGGTGATATCTTCGAAAACCTCAAAATAGACCAGTTTGTCTACATTGTATTTTTCAGTAAATCCGGGAACGAGTTTTTGCTTGTGTTGATAAACACGTTTTGCCAGGTCAGCAGTTACGCCGGTATAAAGTACCGTATTGGTTTTATTTGTCAGGATATAAACAAACGACTGTTTCATAGCATTTTCGTCATTGCGAATAGTCCAATTCTCCCCGTCATTGCGAGGAGTGAAACGACGAAGCAATCACAACTAGATCCCTCGGTCGCACTCGGGACGGATCTGCTGATCCGGATTGCCGCGCTCCCTTTGTGGTCGTTCACAATGACGCAAGGAACGACCCATCCGTAACATTAATGATAAGTTGTTATAGAAATAAAACAAGCCAAAACCGGGGAGGGTTTTGGCTTTTTGAAATTAATAATTTTTCTCTGCGTACCGTATTGCTTCCTGGAAAGTCGCGAAGGTCTTAAAATTCGCTAAAGGCTGCGCCACCAAAGTGTGGAACGCGACCTCTTCACGAAGGAACCCTTTTCCTGAGGCATTTCGGAACAGAAGGATGCTAAAACTGACGGACTTCGGATCGGCGGCGTCAATTAAGGCGACAGCTGCTTCCGTCAGGATCAAATCCCCGTTAGGGCTGCCGGTTTCAGCTAAAGTGTTAACCACCGCCGTCCCACTTGGCAAGAACACAAATTTTCCAATTCCTAACATAACTCATTCCTCCTCTCGAAATCTAAGTCCTAAGTCTCCACTATAGGCAAAGAGCATTGTACAGGATATACATAGCGGGTGCAAATTCAAGTTCAGCGCATTGAAATATTGGATTCAATCAATTAAACTGAACACGGTTCACATTCGGCCCAAGTAGCTCAGTTTCGACTTGAGGTCGATCGGCCTTTGGCCGAGGTAGACCTGCCCGCCAGTTGCCTACGCCGGCATAGCTCAGTTGGCAGAGCGTTCCCTTGGTAAGGGAAAGGTCCCCGGTTCGATTCCGGGCGCCGGCTCCATGCGTAGGCTGGCGGGGCACTCCCTTTCCGCCAAAGGCGGATAAAGTCCAGGGAGAGGTTGATATTTGAGTCCAGTTCTAAAGGGGGTGTCTTTCTAAATTATGGCGAAAAAAAGCGCAAGAATCTTATTACGATTTGAATGTCCGGTCTGTAAAAGCCAAAATTACACCTCGGAAAAGAATAAAATTAACGTGACGGAAAAGCTTTTGATGAAAAAGTTTTGTCCGCGATGCCGGAAAGTGACCGAGCACAAGGAAATCCAGAAGCTAAAATAATCACCGTCTTCCTTCACCTTCTCGTCGCGATAACTTGACCTCCGTAGCAGTGACCCGCACAATGTAGTTACATGACTGCTCCTGTTGGTTCGGAACTAAAACTTGAGGCTAAAAAGCTTAGAGCACGGGGTTTGTCGTTGGCAGAAATATCTAATAAACTGAAGATCGCTAAAAGTACCGTCTCGATATTGGTTAAGAATGTATCGTTGAGTGACTCGTCCCGGAAAAGGCTTAGGGAAAGAGTGATAACAGGAAGAGAGCACGCAAAAGAAACCCACCGAAGAAAAGCGGAACAGCGGGACACGGCCTACTTAAAAGAGGCAGTTGGCGTCACTAGTAAAATTCAAATAACCCCTATTCTCGCACAGGCTTTTTGTTCCTTTCTTTACTGGGCTGAAGGGGCAAAGTTTGCCAATAACAGGCTTGAGTTTACAAACTCCGATCCGGTGATGATCGCCACTTTTCTGAAACTTTTAAGGTCCGCTTTTGATGTCGACGAAGCTAAACTCCGTGCCAATATCCATCTTCACGAATACCACAATGAAAAGAAGCAAAAGGCTTTTTGGCAAAGGGTTACTAGCATCCCACCACAACAATTTAATAAAAGCTATTTAAAAGCCCATACCAAAAAAGTAATAAGGGTAAATTACCCTGGTTGTGTTAGAATTTGTTATTATTCCGCAGATACGGCTCGAAGGATTAGAGCCACCTATTTGGCTCTCTCGGAAAGAATTTTAGGGGTGTCGGTTAACGGTAAACCACCGCTCTCCAAAAGCGGGACTGGGGGTTCGACTCCCTCCACCCCTGCCAAGTCCTCATACCAGTTTGACAAAATAACCAACTTATAGTATAATAATATAGTAACTTAATAATTCAATACCTTCTTTGGAGAGAGAAGAATGACCGTCGTTTTAAGGCGCGGAAACCCTCCGAATC
This sequence comes from Patescibacteria group bacterium, assembly GCA_038063895.1. Classification (GTDB taxonomy): domain Bacteria; phylum Patescibacteriota; class WWE3; order JAMCXX01; family JBBTUG01; genus JBBTUG01. The sequence continues at coordinate 9,437 of JBBTUG010000005.1, forward strand.
TGAGGGAACTCTCTCCGAACCTTAAATTGGCGGCTATTTATTTTAACGTCATTGCGAGGAGTCTGCGACGCGGCAATCTGGATTGCTTCCCCTCCGAATCGGAGGGTCGCAATGACGACCGTAACTTCCAACCTTCCCTTAGGCGGGCGAGCAGTGAATTCTCTCTCCCACTAATCGCCAGTCTTAGGGAGGATCGGAAAAACCTGGCTTAAGTAAACTTAAGTGTTGGTAAAATCGGTGTTTCAGTAGACAGTCACGCC
>JBBTUG010000006.1:0-77832 GCA_038063895.1 Patescibacteria group bacterium
AAAGAAACAAAGTATAAAGCGGAATTATCCAAACGGTGATTAGATTGGTATGGCCGTCGGTGGCTTGGGCGAGAACGTAGGGAGAAAAGGAAAAGGCGAAACCGGAGAAAACGGCCACAAGGTTGGCGAACGGTTTTTCTTTTAGGACGAACCGGGCCAGGGTCATCATCGACAGTCCGGAAAGAATGAAGGAAAGGAGGAAGATTAAGTTGGACGAGAGAACAACGTTTTTCGTTATAAATTGCAGCGGCAATGTCAGGGCGGCGAATACAAAAGCGTTGGCGTCGTAAAGCAGCGGAATTGTTTGGGGACTAAAGATATAGTTGGTGTAGAGTGGGTTGGTATGCTGGACAAAAAGAGAGAAATAAAGCCACCAGTTGTGCCAAAGATGGTAAGGCGAGTCCTCGTCAACCCCAAAGCCATGGGTGGTCAGACGGAGAATTAAGGGGTAGGTGAAAAGGACGGCGAGGCTAAAATAGAAGAGGCCGGCAGTTAGATAAAGCTTGAGCGTTTTTCCTCGCATCCTATTCAGTGTAAAATAAATAAGAAGGGTAGTAAACCGATGAAAATATTACTGATTAATGAACGACTGGATTTCGCTGGCGGGGCCGAAAGGTATACCGTTGATATCGCCGCGGGTTTGGCCGGGTTGGGGCACGAAATAGAGATAATCTACGGGTTTGGGGATAAGTTCTCTATTCCTGAATCAGCTTTAAGCACCCCCCTCGCCAAGGTGAAAACAGTTTTTATTGACGGCCTTGAGGTTGCGGCGGTAAGTGCCGAAGCGCAGTCCTTTAACCCCGACGTGATTAATGTCCAAAGCATCAATGAGCCGAAACTTCTTACGGAATTGTCCCGGCTGAAGCCGACCACCAGTTTTATCCATGACCACCGTAGTTACTGTCCGGGGAATTCCAAGTTGTGGTTTTCCTCCAACCGGGTTTGCCCGATTCCAATGTCCTTAAAATGCGCCGCCTATGCCTACAAAGAAAAATGCATGACCCGGAGAATCACGAAACTGGTTGGCCGGATTAACAACCGCCGAGAGATGCTTTCTGCTCTCGGGCAGCTGCCACTGGTGATGTGCAACAGCCACTATGTCCGTGAACAATTGATCCAAAACGGTTTAGATGAAAAGAAAGTTGTCGTCAACGGTCTATTTCCCGGGGGACTTTCAACCGGAGTTTCCGGGACTTTCCGTCCGGAGACCGAATTACAGCCGGAAATTCTTTTCGTCGGTCGGGTCTTTATTGAGAAAGGTGTGGAGTATTTATTGCGGGCGGCGGCTTTAATTTCCGATATTCCGTTTAAGATAAGCATCATTGGCGAAGGGTGGGATTTAAAAAGGTGCGGGGAGCTGGCTCTTGAACTGAAAATAGACGGGCGGGCGGAATTTACGGGGTTTTTACCCCGGGAAGAGATTGATAAGTTTTATCAGCGCTGTCGTTTACTGGTGGTGCCATCCATTTGGCCGGAGCCGTTCGGAATGGTGGGTTTGGAAGCTTACCGTTTCGGGAAACCGGTTGTGGCTTTTGCGGAGGGCGGGGTCACCGATTGGCTTTCCGACAACCAAACCGGATACTTGGTTGAGCGGGGAAACGTGCAGATGTTAGCGGATAAGATGAGCGTGCTTTTGCGGGATAGTTCTTTAGCCGGGAGATTGGGGGAGGCCGGCCGAAGTCTGGTTCTAGAAAAGTTCAGCCCTGAACGTCACCTGCGCCAATTAACCGATACCTACCGTTCATTGACGGTCAATCGGAGGTAAGTTACGATTAGGATGCCTGATGAGAAAGATACCTATTATCATTTTGATACTGTTTATTGTCGCCGTCACGGGCACGGTTGTTTATAAAGACAGTCTGCAAAATCTCTATTTATCAAAGTTTTCTCCCCTGACGGTCCGGGGCACGATTACCGATATTTCTAATGATTCGCCATTGGACTTGGTGGAGGTCGTAACCGGCGGCCGGAAGACCTTTTCTATTTACGACGGGACGTTTGAGTTGAGTAATGTTAAAACCCTGAACCCGGTTTCGCTTGCCGCCCCCGACTACTATGAGGACTATCCCCAGCCTCTTGCTTGCGTTATCCAACCGGCGAAGAACTCACCTCGGGTGGTTATCTGTAATGCCGCCCTCTATCCGACGGCCGGAAATATCGCCATCCGGGTGGAAGTTGTTCTTTCGGTTATCCGTCCCGAAAAAGGGGAAGAGATGCGCGGCCGCAATACGGCTCTTTGGGCTTTATTGGAACCTATCAGTCAAACGAGTTTTTCTAATCAGGAAATTTTTGTTGAGGCACGGTCTCTATATAACTTAATTCAGCGGAAACTGTCTTTGCAGCAGGTTGCTTTTATTGTTGACCTCGAAAAGACGGTCCTGTTACCGGAATGGGTAAGCCCCGTTTCGGGAAGAGTATATCAGGCGGTCGCTGAAGTACCGGTTTCCCGGACTTTCGCGGACGGAAAAACGGTTAAAGTTTCCGATCACTTCGTGAAGGTTAACGGTATTTGGAAATTCATTCCCGAATTCAGTCTGGCGGAAATTAACCGGTATAATAGTGTTAACGGCTGGGTCCTGAAACAAAAAGACTAACTTATGCGGATTGGCATTGATGTCCGGGTTTTATCTACTTCCCGCGCGCTTTCCCGATATACGAAAAATATTACTGATCAGCTCCTGATTAAGGGGCGGGATCACTTTTTCTACTTATTTTCCGACTCGCCAGCTAATTTGGCCAAGATTCCGGCGGTGGCTTCGGGGGTAGCGGGCCTCCACTACGAGATGATTAAAACGCCAAGAAAAATGGTTATCCGGGACCACTTTTTATTTTATGACTCCCTTAAAAAACTAAATTTGGATCTCTTTTTCCATCCGGATAACACCGAGTTTCTGCGCTGCCTTCCCAATTCCGTCGTTACGGTCCACGATCTTCTGCCCTGGAAAATGCCCGCTGAAGTTATAAGCCGCGAACCCCTGATGCAACTAAGGCAGAAGCTGTATTTTTCTTTACAGTCGCGCGCCTTCCGGGAGTCCAGCCGGAAAATAATCGCCGTCTCGGAGAATACCAAGAAGGATTTGGTGAACATCTTAGGCCTTCCGCCGGACACGATTGAGGTGATTTACGAAGGGATTGAAGAGTCGTTCCGGCCCTGTGCGGACCAAAATCTTATCGAGGAGACTAAGAAAAAATACAATATTTCCGGCGCGTATCTTTTATATATCGGAGGGTTTGAGCCGTATAAGAATGTTGAGCGGTTGCTCAAGGCGTTCGGTCAAACCTACTCCCATAACTTAAAGTTGGTTTTGGCGGGCAAGCGCGGGAGTGGGGGAGTGCGGCTTAAAAAAATAGCCGAGGAATTGGGCATGGGCGAGACGGTTCTTTTTCCGGGGTTTATTGAGGAAGAGGATCTCCCGAAAATATATGCGGGCGCCGTTTTTTTAATTTATCCGAGTCTGTACGAGGGTTTCGGGTTTCCGCCCTTGGAAGCGATGGCGTGCGGGACACCCGCGATAATTTCCAACAGTTCATCGTTGCCGGAGGCCGGCGGCGACACCGCCATCTATTTTGACCCGGAGAATATTAACAATATGGCCGGAGCGTTGCAGATTTCGCTCAAGCACTATCTTAACAACCGGGTTGAGTACGAAGCTCTTTCCCGCCGCTGCCTGGACCGGGCCCGTTTGTTTTCGTGGCCGGCGGCAGGCGGCAAAACTCTCCGGTTATTTGAACAGCTGGCCAAATAATTCTATGAAAAAATTCCTGGAAAAATACTCAATTTACCTCCTGATTCTGGCGTTTACGCTTCTTTATTCCGCGTGGTCGGTCAACCGTCACAACCATTTCGGGACGGATGCGGTTGACCTCGGGATTTTTGACCAGCCGCTTTGGCACCTGAGCCGTTTTGAGCCGCCTCTAAGTTCAATCAAATATAATCAATTCCCCGGCGCCAATCTTTTCGGTGACCACTTTCACCCTATTCTAATTCTTGCTTCGGCCCTTTTTTGGTTGTGGGACGACGTTCGGATCCTGCTGATTCTTCAGGCGGTGGTTGTTTGTCTGGCGGCGCTGCCTCTTTACAAAATCGCCATGAAGATTCTTCAAAACCAGGCGCTCAGTCTGGCGGTAATATTCTCTTATCTGACTTTCATCGGCCTCCAGGCCGCATTGGATTACGATTTTCACGAAACGGCTCTGGCCGTTCTGCCCCTCGCCGTTGCCCTTTATGCTTTGGTTTTTTCCCGCTTCCGCCTATTTTGGCTGAGTTTCGTGCTTGGCCTTTTATTTAAAGAGGATATGCCGCTTTACTTCTTTTTCATCGGGGCTTTGGCGGCACTTCGTTTCCGGAAATACCGGATCGGAATATTAACGATGATACTCGCCGCCGCTTATTATCTTTTAGTTACGCAGAAGATTATTCCGTATTTTAAAGGCGACCGTTTTGCTTATGAGGAGTTGCCGCCGGAGTTGGGAAAAACGACGGTGGATTTAATTAAAACAACGGTTATCTCTCCTTGGAAAACTTTCTTGGCGATGTTTTTCCCTATTCTTAAACTAAAAACGATTCTTAACTATCTCGCATCCTTTTCTTTTCTGCCGCTTTTCGACCCGCTTTCCCTGATCCTCACGATTCCCAACGGTTTAGCCCGCTTTCTGACCCAACTCCCACAGCGGTGGATTATCCGTTTCCAATATGGGGCCGTTTTGGCGCCGCTCCTCTCGTTCGGAACCATTTATGGCGTGAGGAATATTTTGAGTCTGATTGAAAGGCGGGCTCGGGTGCAAAAGTATGTTTCCCGGGTTCTTGTTTTAGCGCTCCTTGCTGCCCCGCTGATTGAGACAGGGCGTACCGGAACTCCTCTTTTCAAGATGCTTAACCCGCAATATTATTCTGATAGTCCCGCTTACCAGATTAACCGGGAGCTTTTGGCCAGGATTCCGAAAGACGCCTCTATAATGGCCCAAAGCGCCTTTGTTCCGCACTTAACGCACCGAGCGGAAATTTACCGTTACGAAGATACGCTTTTGCCCCAAACCCAGCCGCAATATATTTTAATGAGTCTTGAGGAGCACTCCGACCCGCCTTATACCCTAGATCAATTGACGGAGAGAGTGGAAAGGTTAAAAACCGATCCGCGTTACGGAATAATTTACTGGGATGGGATCAGGCTTTTGATGGAAAAGAAATGAAATTGCTTCATCCGCCAATAAAACTATTTGTTTTCTTACTTATTGTCTTAGGGGCGCTTATCCGGCTTTGGTATTTTTTAGAACCGTTTGCCTATTCGGTGAATATAACTCCGGACGAATCAGTTTACGGTCTTCAGGCTTTGCATATTCTCAAAGGCGATTTTAGTATATTTTATTGGGCCCAGCCCTATACCGGCACCTTCTCCGCTTTCCTTTCGGCTAGTTTATTTTTCTTCTTCGGCCCGTCCGCGTGGTCGTTGAAAGCCGTCCCCTATCTTTTTTCCGTCGGGTTTTTGGCCTTAACTTACCTGCTGGCGCGGAAGGTGTTTAAGGATGAGAGCACACCTCTTCTGGCTTTGGCTTTCGCGGCTCTCGGGACGCCTTTCTGGAATAACTGGGCCTCACGCGCCGGAACAGGCTATCCGGAGGCAACAATGTTGGGGGAGTTGATGCTGATTTTGGCCCTCGGGGCACTGTACCGGGCCTCCAACTGGACACTCCGCCCGTTTTTCCTGATAGGATTTCTGGCGGGTCTGGGCTTTTGGATTCAGCCGACGATTATTTATTATCTGGCCCCAATTCTTCTTTTCTTTTTTCTTTACGACCGAAGGTTCTTTGTTAAAAGATATTTTTTAGGCGTGGTGGGGGGTTTCGTTCTCGGCGATTTACCCGTGATATTTATTAATCTGACCGGAAATAGTTCAACGGCCGGTTCCCTTTTTCATTTTTCCATTCGGGGATTAAAGCGGGCGGTCGCGGGGTTGCTGACGGAGGGGATGCCGGTAATTTTGGGAATCAGGACTTCTTTTTCCCACACGGATTTTTTCACCCCATTCGCTTTAATTATTACCCTGTTCTTTTTTGGATCGGTTGTCCTCGTTTTGACCCGGCGATTTGGGCCATTACTGAATTCCCTTTCCGAGTTTAAACAGCACAGCCGTCCGATTGACCTGATCTTGGCGCTCTTCTTTTTTACCTTATTAATATTTCTCCTGACCGAGCGGTTTAACCAGTTTGTTATCGAGCCCCGTTATATTTTGGCTCTCTATAGCACTATCCCGCTGATTTTAGCCTACAGCCTGCGACAGCTCTGGAAAAAATCGCCCTGGTTTTTCGGCCTAATTTCCGTCGTTTTTCTGGCCAACTTCGGTTTTGGGATAATTAAAGCCCCGCCGAAAACATTTGTTGACGGGTATAAACTCGATAAGGCTCTCGAGGCTTTGGACCGGAGGGGAATAACTATGGTTAATTCCGACGGTGCTCTTGCCCACCGATTGATGTTCCTCACCCAGGAAAAAATTATCGCTTCGGTCCGGGAAGGGGGACTGATGGCCGCCCGCCGGGGTGAATATAATCAGACCGTTCTCGATTCCCCCTGGGAGCACAAAGGCTACCTATTTCTGAAAACCAATTCCGACCTGAATATTATGGAAAATGAAATCAGATCCTTTGTACCGACTTACCGGCGGGAGATGCTTGAGGACCAGTTTGTATTTCTTTATCCCGTATGGCCTTAAAACGCGGTTGGTTAATTCTCCTCATTTTGGGCGCCGTTTATTTCCTGACTTTTTCGGCGCTCTCAGTCCTGAAACACCGTTCTTTCCATTCGACCTATCTTGATTTGGGATTGGAAGCTCAATCGGTTTGGAATACGAGCCAAGGGCGGCCTTTACGGGTTTCGTTCGGTGAAAATGGAGAGGAAATATCCGCGCTTTCGTACCATGTCAGCCCCGTTGTTGCTTTCCTGGCGCCTTTATACCGAGTTTGGCCGACTGTTGAGTTGCTGTTAATTATTCAGACCTTAATCCTTACTTTGGGCGCCGTTCCTCTGTATCTGCTGGCTAAGGACCTTTTGAAATCCCGGTTATTGCCCCTCATTGTGGTGATTTCCTATTTTCTTAGTCCGTCTCTGCAGTGGTCGAACCTAAATGATTTCCACCCCCAAACTCTGGCCACTACCCCACTCCTGTTTCTTTTTTGGTTTTACTACAGAAAAAAATGGTTCTGGTTCTTTCTGATGTTAGTTTTGTCGCTTCTCATCAAAGAAAATATCGCCTTAGTCACGGCCGTTTTCGGACTGTTGATTATATTTTCGAAAATTAAGCCATCCTTTGAGAAACGGGAAACGCTTATTGGTCTGGCAGTTTTTATCCTCTCTTTATTCTGGTTCCTTAGCGCCGTTTATTTAATTATGCCGTTTTTTTCCGGCGGAGCGATGGGGGCTTTGGGACGGTACGAATACTTGGGCCGCACCCCGGGGGAAATTATTTTCCGTCTGGCGACTGACTGGAATTTGGATTTAAAAATTCTACTGGTGCCGGCTAAAATTAAATATCTGTTTCATCTCCTCGTCTCCGCCGGCTTTTTTTCCCTACTAAGTCCTTTTTATCTGTTGCCCGCCGCGACTGAGCTTATTCTGAACCTCTTTTCCGCCTATAATCCTCAATGGCAGGTAAAGTTCCATTACACGGCCGCGATTACCCCTTTTATCTATATTTCCGCCATTTATGGGATGAAACGATGCCGAACGTTTCTGGCAAAGAAATCTTTTGTAGCGCCCGTTTCCGAGATCATTATTGCATTTTATCTGGTAGCTATTTCGCTGTTGTGGAACTACGCGCACAGCCCCTCGCCCCTCGCGAAAGATTTTGATTCCTCTATCTACAAGGTTGCAGACAACGATGTGCAGCGGGAACGGGTTTTGCGAAGTCTACCGGTTTCGGCTTCCGTCTCCGCGATGAACAATCTTGGGGCGCACCTGGCCAACCGCCGTTACCTTTGGCGGTTCCCGATCGGGATTGAAAAGTCTGATTTCATCGTCGTTGATCCGACCCTTCCCGGAACAAACTTTGATCTTTCCCAAATAGGTGCGGGCGAGTTTGATAAGATCTGGGGTCCACTGTTGACCGACCAAAGATACGAAATATTTTTCCAGTCAAAGAACCTGTTTATCTTAAAAAGAAACTCTTTGCTAAACTAAGAGACGAAAAATGAAAATAATTTTTATAACTTACGATCTGCCTTATCCGTTATCCTCCGGGGGGAAGATTAGGGCTTTCCAGATGCTCAAAGCCCTGTCTGCCCGGTATGAGATTACCCTTTATTCCTACGTACGGACGGATCCCGACCCCGGACACCTGACGGAATTGCGGAAATACTGTCGGGAGATTCGGCTTTATCAACGGCAAAAAGTCTGGTCATTGGGCCATTTTCTCCGGGCAGGTTTCTCGGCGTTGCCGGGAACTATCGCTCACTACGTTTGTCCTAAACTTAAGCAGGATTTACTGACGGAGTTGACTACCGGAGGCTACCTGGCAGTTCATTTCGAATCCTATTATTCGAGTCTGTATTTACCGGAGGTAAAGGCGCTTGGGATAAATACCATCCTTGGAACGGAAAATATCGAATATGATCTTTATCGTAAATTTGTCCTTAGCCTTCCGTTTATAGCCTTGCCGCTCAAGGCCTTCCTTTATTTTGATCTTGGCAAGATGCGCCGTTTTGAAGAGAACTCGTGGCGGTTGGCGGACTCCGTTCTCGCCGTTTCGGAGGAAGAGGCTGCCGTTATCTCAAAGGCGGCCGGAAGAGAGGTTCAAGTAGTCGCCAATGGGGTGGACATACGCCAGTTTGCCGCTGTTGCCAGAAAAGCCTCCGGGCCCCCGACGGTTATTTTTGTCGGTAACCTAAAATACCTCCAAAACGACCGGGGGATTAAAAAATTTCTCTCCGTGACTTTGCCGATAATAAGAAAAGAATGTCCGGACTTAGTAGTTAAAATCGTCAGCAGCCACCGGCCCGCCTGGATTAACGATTATCTGTCCGGGATTGAACTGATTATCGATAGTCAAACGCCTTTTTCCGAATTTGCGCCCCGAGCCGACGTGCTGATTAATCCGGTCGAAGTCAAAGGGGGCACCCGGATAAAATTGCTGGAAGGATTAGCCGCCGGGTTGCCGGTTGTTACTTATAGCTCAAGTCTTTCGGGGTTTGACCGGCTGGTACCGGGACGAGATTTACTGGTCGCGGAAACGCCGGAAAGTTTTGCGGCCTCGGTTGTCCGGCTTTTGGGTGACGCCGCCTTGCGTGATAAGATAGGCGCGGGTGGCCGGGAAGTGGCGGTCGGGAATTACAGTTGGGATAAAAGCATGGCTCGCCTTTTGAATATTTACCAAAAACTGATTATCGATGAATAAAATATTCTTTAAAATATATCAGTTCGGTTTGGTTATTCTGGTGTTGCTTTTTCCTCTCGCCAACAGCGATCTTTATTATTTTGTTAATCCCAAGCTCTATCCTGCCCGGGCTTTTCTGGTAGTTTTAATATTATTTTCCGGGTTGGCGCTTATGGCTAATTTACTTAGGAAGAAGAGCGCCGGTTTTATCATCAACGAAATAAAATCCGACCAGTTCTTAAAGATAGTTTTGGCGCTTTTTGTCGTCCGGGCGGTATCGATTAACATGAGCCGAAATTACCAGGCTAGTTTTCTTCTTCTGGCATTTTTTGCCTCAATGATCGCCCTTTATCTGATGCTAAAATATGTTTTTTCACGGGATGGTAAATTTCTATTTAATCTTTATTTAGTTCATCTCCTTGCCGTCGCCCTGATCGGTTTTTACGGAATAGCCCAAGCCTTGCTTCTGCTCATAGATATTAAACTGCCGGGAGTTTTGCTGGGGGGAACATTCCTCCGAGTCCCGGCGACTTTTTACGATGCCAACCATCTGCCGGCTTACTTACTGACTGGTCTGCCGTTTATCCTGGTTTTTGGATGGATGCAGAGAAATAAGATTCTCGGAAGGCTCCTATTGGGGCTGACCGGACTTTTAGGGGTTGTCGTCCTCTTATCTTTTTCCCGGAGCGGGTTTGCCGGATTTTTTCTCAGTTTTGTCATTATATTCCTGAGTATTGTCCGTTTCGGTTACTGGCAAAAAGCCGCCCAGTTATTTTCCATCGTTGTGATTATCGCTTTCGTTATCTTTCTCTCCGGCCGGACTCAGTTTTCTTTGGTCAACCGACTTTTCGGTTCCTTCACTTCGGCAGAGAAGTCAACGGTCGCCCACGTGGCGCTGCTTTACGGCGAGTTTAAAATATTCCTCGACCATCCGGTTTTGGGTGTCGGGTACGGCAGTTTCAGTGAGTATTTCCGCAGCTCGGAAATCGGGCGGGAGCACGCCGTTGTCGATCCGGCGACCCAGGTTAGGATTCCGCCGCACAGTCTTTGGCTGGAGGCACTCAGCGAGACGGGGATCGTCGGCTTTTCGCTGTACTTATCACTTTTGCTGCTTATTTTTGAGTCATTGGTGAAAGCGTTGAGAAAGGTTAGTGGCAAAAAAGACCGCCTATATCTGACGGGATTACTGGCCGGATTTTTAGGTCTGAACCTGGCCAGCATCTTTTATTCTTTCAATCTCGAATTCTTTTGGTTCTATCTGATTTATTGCTATCTTTACAGCCGGAAAGTTTATCAGACGAAAGAGGCGCTACCGACACCGGCCGCTTTGGAGGAGAGCGAAAAACTGCCGTGGCGGGAAATCGGCGCAATGTTATTCACCGCGTTATTTTCCGGAATATTTATTTTTTGGGGTTTGGGTTGGGGACACCTACTCAGCGAGGAAGAGGGGTTAAATGCTTATCTCTCGAAATGGATGTTGCGCCGCTACGAAATGGGCTGGCCAGATTTTTGGATAACGCAGCTTCAGGCTTCCGGCTGGTTCCAAAAGACGCCGTTTGCCTATTGGCTGGGAACGGTAATGATGTTTCTCTACTACATCACGACTTTTTCGGCTAAATTCTTTCCCGCCTTTTTTGGCTGGCTGGCAACATTACTGGTTTACCTGCTCGGACGGCGTTTCTTCGGCCGAGGGGTGGCGATTCTTGCCGGGATGATCCTTGTGGCGCTGCCTCTCTTTTTGTTAAATGTCCGCACAGGCGCGGTTTATCCGATCCTGCTCTTCTACCTGTTGACCTTAGTATTAGCCGCTTCCCGGCTGCGGACTCAACCGACATTGTGGCTGGCGGCGGGAATCATCCAACTGCTGTTTTTCTTTACCGACCAGCAATTGGCGTGGTGGCCGTTTACGATTTTGAGCCTTTACGGAATCTTTCTTCTTTTCCGGGCCGGGAAAGCCATTCGCAAACGGGCCTATTTTCCGCTGCTTTGTTTTCTAAGTTACTTAGTCCTGGCGATAGTACCTTTTAGTTTTTGGTACCAATCGATGGCCGCCAAATTCGGGGAAGCATTTATCCAAGGATTTCCCCTGACACCGGTGTTAATTTATAGTCCGTTGCTTCTTTTAGTTTTATTATCTTTAAGTTCCCTCATTCTGGCTTATTGGCTTACGCGCCGTCTCCATTTGTTTAACAGCGTCCGCTCCCGGCTGGTACTCGTTGTTTTCTTAGCCATTTTGGCTGGAACCGGGAATCTTCAAACGCGGCAGATTTCGCCGGACTACCGGCAACTAAAGCTGGCGGCCGCCAGATATAATGATAATGGCGACGGGAACATGCCCTTATTGGTGGATCATACCCCTTCCTGGGTCCTTACTTACTACAGCGAAATTCCGATTTGGTGGCGGACCGGACGGACGGACATGGAAAAATCTTTTCTTGATGGTAAACTGAATAGCTTCTACGCGATTTTGCCGGGAGCCGACTTCCGGGTAATCCGGCGGCAGTTGGTCGGTCGTCAGATTGGGATTAAGATTGTTGCCGCGGCCGAAGACTGGGTTTTGGTCAAAAAGTGGTAAGTATGAATAAACTGAAAGAACTATCTGTCTTTTTCCCGATATATAACGAGGAGAAAAATATCCGTACGACATTCGCGAAAACGTTAGCGGTTTTGCCGACTGTCGCCGAGAAGTTTGAAATTCTCCTGGTTAATGACGGTTCCAGTGACCGGACCGGTAAAGTTCTCGAAGAACTCGCGGCGGGCAACCCCCTTGTCAGAGTTATTACCCATCCCGTTAACCGCGGCTACGGCGCGGCTTTAAAAAGCGGTTTGTACGGAGCGGCCTACGAGTGGGTGGCCTTTACCGATTCGGACGGGCAGTTTGATTTTTCGGAAATCACCCGCTTTATCGAAACCCAGGCTAAAACCGGCGCCGATATGGTTATTGGCTATTATCTTCACCGGGCCGTTCCTTTCTACCGGAAAGTTAATTCTTTCCTTTGGCAATTTACCGTGCTCCTTTTTTTCGGCCTTTCCGTCCGGGACATTGATTGCGGTTTTAAGCTCTTCCGAAAAAAAGTAATTGAAACCATTCCACCCTTGGAGTCGGAACGCGGAGCGTTTATCAGCACCGAGTTCCTAATTAAAGCGAAGAAATCAGGGTTTAAAATGGTCGAAATCGGTGTCCACCATTATCCCGCCACCCGGCCGGGGACAGGGGCGAATCTGAACGTGATTCTCAAAAGCTTTTCCGACCTGTTCAAACTTCGGCGGCGTTTATGAATATCGGGATTATTGGCGGGGGATTAACGGGGCTGACGGCAGCCCTAAGACTGGCGCAGAAAGGCGAATCCGTAACCGTTTTCGAAAGCTCGGATAGTTGGGGCGGCCTGGCCTCGGCTTATGAAATTATTCCCGGCGTTTTAATCGAGCGTTTTTACCACCATATTTTTACCAATGATCGGGATATTCTCTCTCTCTGCGCGGAGCTTAAGATTTCCGGGAAACTGAAAGTTCTTGACGGGAAAACCTCGCATCTTTATCAAGGCAAAATTTATCCCCTCGATACTCCGTTGACGGTTTTAAAATTTTCGCCCTTAAGTTTTTTCGACCGGATCCGTTTTGGCCTTGTTACCCTTTACCTAAAATTAAAAACCAGTCCGGGATACTTCGACCGGGTAACCGCCGTGGCTTGGCTTGAAAAATGGTACGGGAAAAGGGCCTACGGGATTGTCTGGCAGCCTTTGCTGCGGGGAAAGTTTGCCGCGGACTACGACAAAATCTCGATGACCTGGTTTTGGGCCCGGGTGAAAAAAAGAACATCGAAGCTGATATATCCGGACGGCAGCTTTCAGGTGTTAATTACTGCCTTAACCGAGGAGATTCTCCGGCTTCGCGGAAGTCTCCGGCTGGGGGTTAATTTGGAGAGTGTGATGCCCGAAGGAAACGGCTGGAAAGTTACTGTAGGGGGTTTTCCCCTGTATTTCGATAAATTGATTACCACGACTTCCCTGCCGACTTTTTTGCGGATGTTTCCGGCCCTGCCCGTGCTTTACCGGAGTCAGCTCGCTTCGATCAAATATCTGACGGCCCAGGTAATGGTTTTGGTTTTAAAAAACCGTTTAAGCGCCAACTACTGGATGAACGTTGGGGAGACGGATTTTCCGTTTCTGGTGGTCGGGGAGCAAAGCAACCTGTTCGGGACGGAGTATTATAAGGGCCGCTCCGTGGTGTATTTAGGCAACTATCTGATGGATACCGAGGCGCGACTGAAAATGGATGAAAAAGAATTACTGGCTCTTTACGAACCATACTTAAAGAAGATTAATCCGCGATTTGAAACAGACTGGGTCGAGAAAGTAGCAAATTTCGTCGGACCTTTCGCCCAGCCGGTCGTTGATTTAGCTTATCGTGATAAGATCCCACCGCTTCCGGTTCCGGGCTACAGTAACTTATTTCTGGCGACAATGGCTCAAGTTTATCCTTGGGACCGGGGAACCAATTACAGCGTGAAGCTCGCTAATGAGCTGGTCGCGCAATTTTTTTAAACAGATGAAAATCGGAATTGATGCCCGTTTTTACAATGAGGCCGGACCGGGCCGTTATGTTAAGAACTTAATTTCCGAACTGGAAAAAATTGATTCCGATAATACTTATTTTATTTTTTTAAAAAAATCCAATTACGACAGCTATATTCCGATTAACCCTAAGTTTAAAAAAATCTCCGCCCCCTACCAGTGGTATAGCCTCAGTGAGCAGCTTTTGTTTCCTTTTAAAATTCTTTTGAGCGGAGTTGACCTGATGCACTTTACCCAATTCAATATTCCGGTCTTTTGGCCCGGCCCCTTTATCGTGACCATCCACGACATGATTATGCACGAATACTCCACCGAGAGGGACACCACCCGTTTTCCTTTTATCTATTGTCTGAAAAAAACTATCTACCTTATTGTTTTCCGGCTTGCCTGTTCCCGGGCCCGGCATATCCTGGTTCCCAGCCTTGCCACCCGCGACGATTTGGTGAATAAACTGAAAATACATAAAGAGAAAATTACCGTGACTTACGAAGGCGTGGGGGTGGAACCGGTTCAAGCTGAGGATGAGCCCGGAATCTTAGAAAAGTATGGAGTCCGCAGCCCGTATCTACTGTACGTCGGGAGCATGTATCCGCACAAAAACTTAGAGCGGCTGATTTCCGCTTTTCAGTTGCTCTTGGGTAAGTTTCATTATCCCGGGAAGTTGGTGATTATCGGGAAGGAGAGCGATTTTTCCCGGCGTCTGCGCAGTTTAGTGGTCGGATTGGGTTTGGAAAAAGACGTGATCTTTCCCGGGGCGCAGTCTTCCGATGGTTACCTATCCGACCGGGAAGTTGCCGCTTTTTACCGGCAGGCGCAGTTGTATGTCTTCCCATCGTTAAAAGAAGGTTTCGGTTTGCCGACTCTGGAAGCGATGCGTTTTGGAATTCCAGTCGCGGCTTCGCGGGTCAGTTGCATTCCGGAGATTTGCGCACAGGCAGCGGTTTACTTCGACCCGGGTTCTCCCGAAGATATGGCGGAGAAAATCAACGGATTACTTACTGATGAAGATTTACGGAAAAGGCTGATTACGGCCGGCTATTCCCGGGCTGCTGAATTTTCCTGGAAAACGATGGCGGAGATGACTTTGTCGGCTTACCTCCGTTTGTGATATCCTTCTGTCAGTTGCTTCAACGATGCTTATGATCGGGCGTAGTTACGAAATTGCTAAGCGGGTGACGGACATTATTATTTCTTTAATATGTTTTCTGTTACTTTCTCCGCTGTTCCTGGTTGTTAGTGTTTTAATTAAGCTGGACGACGGCGGTAAAGTGATTTATTTCCACGACCGCTGCGGCCGGGGACGGAAAACTTTCCGTCTTTATAAATTCCGTTCAATGGTTGAAAATGCCGATGATCTTCTTTTTTCGGATCCGAAGTTTCTGGAGCAGCTCCGTAGCGGGGTCCACAAAATTCCGAACGATCCGCGGATTACCCGGATCGGTAAGTTCATCCGGAAATACAGTATTGATGAGCTGCCGCAGTTCATCAACGTTTTAAAGGGGGATATGAGCGTGGTCGGACCCCGGGCCTATCGGCCGGACGAGATGCAGAAGTTCGAGCAGGACTGCCCCCAGATGGCGGGGGAAATTAACGATATTATGTCAGTCAAGCCGGGGATTACCGGTCTGTGGCAGGTCAGCGGCCGTTCAAAAATACCTTTCGAAAAGCGGGTCGTAATGGAAGCTTTCTACGCCCGGAAGAAATCGTTGGTCTTAGATTGGATTATAATGTTGAGAACGCCCCTGGCGATTATTGAAGGAGTCTAGCGATGATTTTAACGGAAACAAAAAAGGGAAACAAAGTAAACAAAAGGAAACTGAAAATGGTATCGGTTATCATAGGTCTCTTGGCCGTTTTCGGCTATTTTTTCGCTCTCAGTCCGGTTTTGGCAACGTTACATACCGCAAAACTGCTAACAGCCGATTTCAAATACTTTAAGGACGGAATTATTCTGCAAAATCTTCCCCAAATGAAAAATGCCATCACCGCCGCCGAAAAAGATGCGAAATCTCTAAAAAATAACTCCCAGCTGCTGGTGTGGCTAAATGTCGTTCCGGTGCTTAACGGTTACTACAGTGACCTGGTCAACGGGTCGGAGGCACTTCTGCACGGGGTCCGCGCAGTGGGGTTGGTTCTGGATGCGGCTACGCCTGAGGCCGCCAGTTTGGGTTTTTCCCCTTCGGGGGCTAAGATTCCGATTTCCGGCCAGGATAGAATTTCCGGCTTGGTTAAAATCGCCCCCCTGCTTAGCGGTCAGTATGAAGAAATCGCGGCGGAGCTTACGCAAATTCAGAATAGTTTTAACCGGATTGACCCGAATAGATACCCGGAAACCTATTCCGGAAAGCCCCTTCGGGGAATTCTTACAAGCGTTAGGGATGCTTTGGAAACCGTTGGCGGAAACTCTACCGATCTGAAGGCTTTTCTTGACGCTGTCCCCGAAGTCCTCGGCGCCACCGAGGCTAAGACTTACTTGGTTCTTTTCCAGAATGATAAGGAGTTGCGTCCGACCGGCGGCTTTTGGACAGCTTACGCGCTCCTTCGGATGGAAAAAGGAAAGATTGTCAGTATTCAGGCCGGTGATATTTATTTTTTGGATATCGACAACCGTGTGGCTTTTTACCCGACCCCGCCGGCGGTTATCCAAAAATACTTAAAGCTTGATAAGTGGTATATCCGAGATACAAATATGTCCCCCGATTTCCGGAAATCGATTGAGCTGTTTAACGAGTTTTGGGCCCGGGTTCCGGGGGTTCCGAAAACGGACGGCATTTTCGCTATTGATACCGCCTTTGTTCAGGGACTGTTAACGGTTTTAGGAGATATTAAAATACCGAATTACGAAACGTTTACCAGCGAGAATGTGGTTTATCAGTTGGAGCTGGTGGCAAACGTTTTGGGCAGTCGGGAGGAGAAACGCGGAGGCCGCAAGGATATCATCGGGGTTTTGATGCGGGAGATGATGTCGAAAGCTTTCGCCCTCCCGTCCAATCAATACGATAAGATTATCGGGAAAGTAATGGATATGGCCGTGAAGAAACACCTGCTTTTGTATTTTAATAATCCTGAAGCCCAGGCGCTGGCGGAGAAATATAATCTGGCCGGGCGGATTAATGATTTCGACGGCGATTATCTTCACGTGAACGATGCGAATTTAGGCGGACGGAAAGCGAATATGTATATGAAGGAAGATATAAGCAAAGAGATAAAAATGTTGGGCGGCGGCAAAGAGGTTTTAAGCACGGTGACCGTTGATTATGAAAATACCGGCAGTTACAACGCCGATTGGAATACCGGCTATCGGGATTACGTCCGGGTTTATGTTCCGAAAGGCTCCGAGCTGATTTCCGGTTCGGGTTCTTTGGAAACGATTACCAGCGGCGAAGACTTAGGCCGAACCTACTTCGATGCCTATATGGCCGTCAATCCGTTACAAAAAGCAAAGCTGACTTTAACTTACCGGTTGCCTTCGGGTCTGATAAAGAACGGACAGCCGTACCAATTGCTTATCCAGAAGCAGCCCGGAACCGACGGGCAGAACTACACGGTTTCTGTTGGAAACAAGAAAGAAAGTTTTGTTTTAGAGACCGACCGGATTGTGGAAATTAAATAGTTACCCCGTTTCCGTTTTCTTCCCGCTGTTATACTTAGTTTATTATGCCCTCATTTCAAGCTGACGGAATCATCGTGAAAAGAATTAATTTCGGCGAGAAAGATAAGATTCTCACTGTGATTACGCGCGATAGTGGAAAAATAAAGACGTTGGCTAAAGGAATCAGGCGGATTAACAGCCGCCGGGCGGGTAACGTCGAGCTATTTAATTTTGCCCGGCTGCATCTGGCTGTCGGGCGGACTTTTAATATTTTAACCGAAGCCAAGTTGCTGGAGACTTTCCCGTCGTTTCGGAGTGACCTTAAGAAATCAGCGGCAGCTTTTTATTTTTCCGAATTAGCCGACCGCTTTGTTCCGGAAGATCAGGAAAACCGGGAGTTATTTTTCATCCTGCTTGCCGCATTCCGGAAGTTAGAGAGCACCCAAAGTATCCAGATGGAGTTTATCCGTGAGTTTGAGGGCCGATTGCTGGAGCACACCGGTTTTGGCCATGACCGGGAATTTGAGCCCGAAAAACCCTATTTGATGCTGGAGAAAGTGCTGGGAAGGAACCTACCTTCCCGCCTTTTTCTAGACCGGGTCTGGGGTATGGAATAAATGGATTAAATAAGCCTGTGCGTATCTTTAACGAATAGCAAACGATCGTTGAAAAAAGTTTAAAGATTAATTATACTGAGAGCGTAGCAAAGTTATCTTGCGAGAGCAAAGATACTTTAATTGAGATGCCACACTCCATTCTACTAAGTAACTTACCGCCTAGCGGCGGGTCTTTAACCCTTCGGGACAAAATTCTTTTGAGTCTTTTGTGTGTTGGGGCGATGGTTGAGACTACTTTAGCTGAAGCGTCTACGCCACAGACTATTGAATATGCTCTAAGTTCCTTGGAGCGGAAGGAGTTTATTCGAAAGAAGCGAGGTTCGATTAAGAGTACAATTTCTTACCTACTGGCCGAAAAACTTCTTCGGGCCAGCGGGTCGTATCGCAAGAGATCATTTCAGCTGACCGAGGAAGGGTTGAATACTCTTTTTTCCAAGTTTCCCACCCTTAAGTATCGGAAGTTTAATTGGGACGGTCGTTGGCGTGTTGTGATTTATGATATCCGTGAACAGGATCACCGTCTCAGAGACCGGTTAAGAACAAGGCTTAAATCCCTCGGTTTTAAGTTTATGCAAAAAAGTGTTTGGATCTCGCCATATCCGATGGAAGCGGATCTGGAGGATTTTCTCCGAAAAGAAAATCTTTGGGGAAGAATCTTCGTCTTTTCGGCGACTTTGCCGAAAAAGGAAAATCTAAAAATAATCCGATTATTTAATCTTTAAGGAAACACATACGATCGTGCGGCAAATATTAAGGGTTAAGAGTGGGAATTAAGGTAGTTAAGTATTGAGTGAAACAAATCAGTTGACAGTCGAGAGCCCCTCAGCCTATTATGTCTTTGAAACTTAATATCGGTGATGAGGGGGTTGGCAGCCCGGAGCCGGAACGATAAAGAGTCTCGCTTCGGTCAGATGAGGCGGGGAACTAGGGTGGAACCGCCCAAGGATGGGTCCCTATGCGTAAAAGCATGGGGTTTTTCGTTTTGGGGTGGACACTTAAAATTGGAAAGGAGGTGAGAAAAATGGGTAATCAAGCGGGTAACCAAGTTGGTGGTCCATTGGGTGATCGCTGGCTGAATTTCTTCTGGTACCTGGTTATGATTCTGGGGGTTGGTTCTTTAGTGGTATCTGGGTTTAACCAGGAGTTGGGCATGGTTGGTGTTGGGCTGACCTGTCTTAGCGTTGTTGTCTTCGCCGTCGTAGCTGCAGTCGGACTGGCAACAATAGGACCAATTGAGAAGTAAGAGGTTGAGAGACAGCGAGGGGATGAAAGGATCTTGTGAAATCGTATGTCATCCCCTCGCTAGAAACTATATCATTGGGTTTTTTTAGTGTAAAATTTAACTGTATGGACGAACAGACTGATTTAATGAAAAAAATTATTAGCCTGTGTAAACGCCGGGGATTTATCTATCCCGGCAGTGAAATTTACGGGGGGTTGGCCGGGACGTGGGATTACGGGCCGCTGGGCACGGAGCTGAAACGCAATATTAAAAATGTGTGGTGGGAAGACGTGGTCCAAAAGCGGGAGGATATGGTAGGGCTCGATGCCGCAATTATGATGAACCCGAAAGCCTGGGAGGCTTCAGGGCATGTCGAGGCCTTTACCGACCCGCTCGTCGAATGCAAGGTGTGCAATCAGCGTTTCCGGTCCGATAAGCCGAAAGAAATTGAGGCGCACCAGACCGGTCACGAAAAGAAAAAGGAAAAGGTCGACTGGACGCAGCCGCAAAAGTTTAATCTTTTGGTTAAGGCGTATTTAGGCGTTATTGAAGGTAAGCAGTCCGAGATTTTCCTGCGCGGGGAGATTACCAACGGGGTTCAGGTTAATTTTAAAAATGTTGTTGATTCCACCCGCGTGAAAATACCTTTCGGCGTGGCCCAGATTGGGAAAGCTTTCCGGAACGAAATTACCCCCGGCAACTTTACCTTCCGCTCCCGGGAATTTGAACAGATGGAAACCCAGTTTTACATTAAACCGGAAGCCGGGGAAGCGGAAAAGTGGTTTAACTATTGGAAAGAAGAACGAATGGGCTGGTATCAGCGGCTCGGAATTAATAAAGATAACCTCCGTTTCCGAGATCACGAACCGGACGAGCGGGCCCATTACGCGACGATGGCCACGGATGTAGAATACAAAGCGCCTTGGGGGTGGGACGAGTTTATGGGAATCCACTACCGGGGGGAGTGGGATTTGTCCCGTCACCAGAAGTATTCCGGAGTGAGTTTGACTTATCGGGACCAGGAAACCGGGCAGACTTTTATTCCGCATGACGTTGAAACCTCCGCCGGGATTGACCGCTCCCTGCTTTTTTTCCTTCTTGACGCTTTTACGGAGGAGGAGAAACGGGTGGTCCTTAAACTCCATCCCAAACTGGCGCCTTTTAAAGCCGCGGTTTTTCCTCTAGTGGCGAACAAGGAAGACTTGGTTGCCAAAGCCAAAGACGTTTACCACGCCCTGCAAAGGAAATTTATGGTCGCCTGGGATGCCCGGGGCAATATCGGCAAACGGTACTTTTCCCAGGATGAGATCGGAACCCCCTGGTGTATTACGGTGGACTATCAGACCTTGCAGGATAACAGTGTAACCATCCGCGACCGGGATACTACCGGACAGGAAAGAGTGAACGCGGACGAATTAAGTACCCTTATCGGTTCCCGCCTTGAGTAACAGGCCATCACCTTAAAATCAGGCTTTTTCCAATATTCAGGTCAGAGTATAAAAGTCCATTTTCATATGGGCTAAATCCCTATTGACATCCGGCAATCGTAGGTTTTAAATGGTAAAGAAGGGTGTAAAAAGGTGAAAAACGATGAAAATGCTTTTGGGGGAGTACCGCCACAGTTTAGTCGAAGGTAAAAGGATTTCTTTGCCCAAAAAGATCCGGGAAAAGATCGCGGGTGACGCGGTAATCCTATCGAAGGGTTTCGAAAGTTACGTAGCGGGATTTGATTCTGAACAATGGGAAAAAACGGCGGAAGCCCCTTTAAACATTCCGCTTTATGATGAGCGGGGGCGGACATTGCGACGGCAGTTTTTCGCTTCGGCGGTGTCCTCCGAAATAGACGAACAGGGGCGGATCCTTCTTCCGGAGAGTCTATTATCTGCGGCTAATATAAAAGGCGGAGAGGTTATAGTCATCGGCGCGGGGGACCACTTTGAAATTTGGGATCCGGCGTTGTGGCAGGAACAATCGGAAAAAGTCAGTAAAGAAGTTGTGAGCGGGAATCGGTAATGGCCGGGACGTACCACACCCCAGTTCTTTTAAATGAGGTGCTGAATTTTTTCCGGCCTGGCTTGGAGAAAAAATATATCGATGCCACCTTCGGCTTTGGCGGACATAGTAACGCAATTGCGGAAAAGGGCGGAACGGTTCTTGGGATTGAAGCCGACGGCGCGGAGATGGGTGTGGTCGGAAAAACCACCGCGGTTAATCCGTCGGTTACCCTGGCCGAGGGAAATTTTAGAGATATCGGTAGGATTGCGAAAGAGAACGGATTTTTGAGCGTGGCGGGAATTCTTTTCGATCTGGGGCTATCGAGTTGGCAGTTGGAAATGTCGGAGCGGGGATTTTCTTTTCAAAGGAATGAGCCTTTAGATATGCGGTTAAATGGTAAGTCGGGGGTTACCGCCGCCGATTTAGTTAACGGTCTGTATGAAAATGAGCTTGCAGAACTTTTTAATAAATTTGGGCAGGAGCCTCGAGCTCGACGATTTGCTCGTGTTATTGCTCAGCGACGCCAGATAGAGCCTTTTAGAAGTGCCGTGGATTTGGCGGGGGTCGTTGAAAAGGCGTCGGGAACAGGAAGAGGAAGGATTCATCCGGCTACCCGGGTGTTTCAAGCGCTTCGGATTGCGGTTAATCAGGAACTGGAGAATATTTCAACCGCGCTGCCCCAGGCACTTGAACTCTTGGGTAGCGGTGGACGACTGGCTGTTATCAGCTTCCACTCGCTGGAGGACCGGATTGTTAAGCTTGCCTTTAAAGAGTGGTCTGGCCGGTTTGGGGATGGTGTCCGGATATTGACGCCAAAGCCAATTGTGCCCGGCAGTGCTGAAATTAGCCGGAACCCGAGATCCCGGAGCGCGAAACTCAGAGTTATGGAGCGAATAATATGAGCCGACAAAAACGCGAACTGCTACCTTATCAGAAAAGGGAAAAAATCGCTCCCGGTTCGTCCGGGAGAAACGGGCAGTTTATCACCGTCGGTCTCGTCGTTATATTTATCTGTCTCCAGGTGGTAATTACAAATCTATTTTCGGGGAACGGGAGCGAGCTCCGGGATTTGGAGTCAAAAAAATTGAGCCTGGAAAAAACAAATGAGCAGTTTCGGGGGGAGTTGGCGGCGCTTGGCTCCTTAACTCGGATTCAATCCGCGGCTGTTAACAATTTAAAGATGACTACCAGTACCGACAGATTAGATTACCTCGTTCCTTCGCAATATAGCGCCGCGTCCGGAAAGGTGCCAACTCCGGCGACGATCGCCGTCCGTCAGTAAGGTCCTACTTCAACCGTGTCCAGCTTCCGCTACCAACTATTTAAACTCCTTTTAACTGCCGGCGCCTTATTCGTTATTTCCCGGCTTTTTTACATCCAGGTCGCCAGAAACCAATACTACCGTGCGATGGCTGAGAGGGAACATAGTACGACGACAGAAATTGCTAACCGCCGCGGCCCGGTCTTTACCAGTGATAATTTTCCCTTAGTTCTTGACCGTCCTTCCTACGTCCTTTTTGCTGAACCAAAAAAAGTCATCGAAAAAAGAAAAACTGCAGTTTTATTAGCGGAAGTTCTTTCTTTACCGGAGAGCAGTCAAAGCAGCCAAGGCAGCCAAGGCAGCCGGAGTATTGACCCGAAAGCGCTTGAGGCTACTCTTGAGTTAGATCTGGATTGGGTGGCTTTGGCGAAACGGTTGTCACTGCTGACGAAGGCGGCGATAAATAAACTTGCCCTTCCCGGGATCGGTTTTGACGAGGAGTACATCCGTTATTATCCGGAAGGGGTAATGGCCTCGTATGTTTTAGGTTTCTCCGGCTTTAATGACCGGGGCGAACAGCAGGGTTACTACGGTCTTGAGGGTTACTATAACGGTGAGTTAAGGGGCCGGGTCGGGCGGGTGACTGAGGAAACAGCCGCTTCAGGCCGTCCAATCGTGATTGGGGACTACCGGTGGACTTCCGCCCAAGACGGGGCCACTCTTCAACTGACGGTGAGCCGGGGACTGCAATTTTTATTGGAAACGAAGATGGCTGAAGGTGTAGCCAGATACGGAGCCCGGTCGGCTACGGCGATCTTACTTGATTCCGGCAGCGGCGCCGTACTGGGAATGGCTTCAGCCCCTAATTACAATCCGGATAACTACGGAGATGTTTTTAAAAAATCGGCCGAAACTCCGGAGGGGTCTATTTCCGATCCAATAGGTTTCCATAATCCGGCGATTGCGGAAACTTACGAGCCCGGCTCGGTCATTAAGGGTTTAACGATGTCGGCGGCGATTGAAACGGAAACGGTAAAGCCGAGTACTACTTTTGAGGACAAAGGGCCGGTTTTGGTGGCGGGGCACTCCGTTAACAATTGGGACGGAAAACATCACGGAACGCAGACAATGATCGAGTTGCTCCAAAAGTCGAATAATATCGGCGCAGCCACGGTCGGGCAGTGGTTAGGAACCAAAGTGCTACGCGAATATTTTCTTAAATTCGGCCTTGGGGCATTGACCGGAATCGATCTCGAAGGAGAAGCCCTCGGTATTTTAAAAGAAGAAAAAGATTGGGGAGAAATTGACCTGGTCACGGCGGCTTTCGGTCAGGGATTATCGGCAACTCCTTTGCAGGTAGTTAATGCCTACGCGGCCATCGCCAACGGGGGCAGCCTGCTCAAACCGTTTATCGTTTCCCGGATTAGTGACAAGGAAGGGGTTCACACGTTAAAATCTACAAAGATACGGCGGGTGTTAAGTACGGAAACGGCGGTGACGATGCGGGAGATGCTGACCGCGGCGGCGGAAGGTGGGGAAGCCAAGTTCGCAATCCTGAAGAAATATAAAGTGGCCGGAAAAACCGGCACGGCGCAAATTCCTGTTCAAGGCCGTTACGACGCTAACCGGACTAACGCCACTTTTGTCGGCTTTTTAACCAACAGCCCGCAATACGTTCTTTTGGTTAAAATTACCGAGCCGACCACTTCTGTTTACGCCGCGGAAACCGCCGCGCCGCTTTGGATGGAGGTCATGCGGGATCTGGCTGTGATTGAGAAGATCCCGCCGGACAGGTAAAGAATAGATATGAAATTCATTGCTGAAGGCGGTCTCCCGCTTAAAGGAAATATTTCAATTTCCGGATCGAAAAATGCCGTGATCAAGATGATCGCAGCGTCTTTGCTGACGGAGGAGGAAGTCGTATTAAACAATGTCCCGGAGATCAAAGACGTTGATTTAATAAAAACTATTGCCGCCAATTTAGGGGTAAAAATCGACAACTCCGCTCCCCACCGGTTGAAACTCAGAGCGGATAATATTCCGACGACCGTCGTTCCCCAAACTTTGGGTTTACCCTCCCGGTCAAGTGTTATATTCCTCGGTCCTCTTTTGGCCCGTTTCGGGAAAGTGACATTTCCGGAGCCCGGCGGAGACCTCATCGGAAAACGGCCGATCAATTGGCACTTATCCTCTCTTTCCCAACTCGGAGCCAAAGTCTCGTATGAAAACGGTATCTACCAGGCCGAAGCCGCGAAATTAACCGGAAGTACAATTGTTTTTAAGCGGAATACGGTGATGGGAACGGAAAATTGCCTTTTAGGCGCAACCCTGGCTGAAGGCGAGACTATTCTTTCTAATGCCGCCCAGGAACCGGAAGTGGACGATTTAATTGATTTGCTGAATAAGATGGGCGCGAAGATTACCCGGGTTGAAGACCGGACCATCAAAATTGTGGGAGTGCCCCGCCTTTCCGGCGCTAATCACGAAGTCCTTCCCGACCGCAACGAGACCGTAACTTACGCGGTAGCGGCGGTGGCTACCGCCGGAGATTTAACTTTAGAGAATGTCCGGCCGGGAAATCTGACCGCTTTTTTGGCCAAATTGGAAAAAATGGGCGCACATTTTGAAGCCGGGAAAGACACCCTCCGGGTTTGGCGCGATCCCGGCGTGGTCTTAAATCCCGTCAGCGTGGAAACGTCGCCGCACCCCGGATTTATGACCGACTGGCAGCAGCCGTTTTGTATTTTGCTGACCCAGTGTAACGGCGAAAGTTATATTTACGAGACGATTTACGCTAACCGCTTCGAATACGTTAAGGAGCTGAACCGGATGGGCGCCCAGGTCCGGCTGATGACTCCCGAGCAGCTCGGTCTCCCGTTTAAATTGGATGATGAAAGTTACGACGTGGCCGCCAACGGCCAGCCACCGATTGTGGCTAAGATAACCGGGCCGACCGCTCTCCAGGGAAAACGGGTGAGCATCAGCGATTTAAGAGCCGGAGCGACATTGGTAATTGCCGCTTTAACCGCGACCGGAAAAAGCGAGATTTTGGGAATCGACCACATCGACCGCGGTTACGAATTTTTCGATGAAAAAATGCGCTCTATCGGTGCGAAACTGGAACGGGTTGAGGATTAGTTGCCGGAAAAGGCCATCAACTCCCGCAGTTTGGCGATTGACCGGTAGACGATTGTGGAGACATTGGTTTCGGAAAGACCCAACTGCGCGGCGATAGTTTTGTTCGTTTGTCCCTCGTAAAATTTTAAGTAGATAATTTCTTTTTCTCTTGCCGGAAGAGTGGCCAAGATTTCATCGATGTCGTTTTTTAGATCCATCTCCAGATAGCTTTCCTCAGGATCCTTAGTTTTATCCGGGACAGTTTCCGCCTCCTGAAAAGGAAGCTTCCGGTTTACTTCCCGCGTGTACTGGCGGTAATAATCGATAAGAGTATTGCCGGCGATCCGGTAAAGCCAGGCCGAGAAGGAAACGCCCTGCCATTTATAATTGTCGAGGCCGGTGAAAGCCTTTTCGAAAACTTTAGCGGTCAGTTCATCCGCCGTTTCCGCCGGGACGTGGCGGAGAAAATAACTTTTTATATAGGGATAGTAATGCTCAAAGAGGGGTGCGAAATACTTTTTATCCCGGCGGCATTTTTTAATAAGGTCTTCTTCGAGTGCCGGATTTAAGGAAATTTTTGACATCAGAGTTATTCCAAAAAAGTCTGTAGCTTTGTCCGGGGACCACGGATAACGATAGTTTTATATTTTTCCAGTACAGGCTTTGGTTCTGGGGCGAATACCGGATCCTTAATTTGCGGGCCCTCTTTTTTTAGTAGACTCCGCTCAAGTACATAGGCTCGAGGCTCCGGCAAAGCTTCCGCTACTTCCTGAACTGCCCGGAGTGGGCAAGGGTAGTAATAATAGGAGGCGTCAAGGATAAATTGTTTGCGGAGGTTACGGCGGACGGAAATCCGGCTTTGGGGTAGCGCGACCATCTTTGGGACATTATTAATATATTCCTCCGGTATCCGGTAGTAGCGGCCCAGTCCGGCAATGGCCGAGGTATAGAGGTCCTGAGCGTCAAAAGAAACGGCGGGACATTGAATTACGGTTGTCTTTTCGGTGTTAATAATTTTTGGCAGGACGTTTTCCCCACTCAGGATTAGGAATTTCGGTTTTGTGATTTCCAGCCAGTATGTCAGGCTCTCGAGATTTCCGATGCCCATTTCCAGGATTAGGATATGGAAATAGGCTTTAGTGGTCAGCCATTGGCGGATAATTTTGAAAAGCAGAGGCAGCCATTGCCAGTCGGCCGTCGGGTAGGACGGGCTTCCTAGGATGGTTAACGGAACGGAAAATTCGGATTCGGGTGACTCCAGGTTCCGCCGGGCCGGATATTTTTCGTGCAGGAGAGTATATACGGCTTCCCGGATAATGCCGGTTGGGCCGGTGCCGAGTACCGCAATCACGTCCGGCCGATGTTTACTGATTACGGCACGGCTAAGGAATCTCAAGGCAATTCGCAGGGAACGCCGGGCGAACCGATGAATAACATTCATTCTGTAATTATATAACGTTTCGCCTCCGTTTTTCTGACAGTGGGGATAAGTGACGGGTCGGAGAGTGGTGCGTTACAATGGTTAACATGCCTGAAACTCTTCCCCGAAATCTAAAACACATTCATTTTGTCGGCATTAAGGGCGTCGGATTAGCTAACCTGGCTCTTTACGCCAAGCAACAGGGAATAAAAGTCACCGGGTCGGACGTGGCGGAAGTTTTCGTAACCGACTCGGTTCTGGCCGAAAACGGAATAGGTTGGAGCGTGGGCTTTTCCAGAGCGAATATTCCTGGAAACCCTGATTTAGTGATAGCCACGGCCGGTCACGGCGGTATGACTAATCCGGAAGTCGAAGGCGCAAAAGAAGCGGGTCTGAAGGTCTTAACATACGCTCAGGCGTTAGGCCTATTTATGGAAGGAAGTTACGGCATCTCGGTTTGCGGCGTCGGGGGAAAAGGTTCGACTTCTTCTCTTTTGGCTGAGGTACTGGTTAGTGCCGGGACGGACCCCAGTTACATTATTGGCGTGGCCCGGATTAACCCTCTCGGTTTTGGCGCCCACTACGGGTTGGGGCCGCATTTTGTGGCCGAGGCGGATGATTACGTTGCCTGCCCGTTAACGGACCGCCAGCCGAAATTTAATTACCAAAAACCCAAGATGATTATTGTGACTAATATTGAGTACGATCATCCCGACGTCTACCCGAATTTTAAAGCCACGAAAATAGCGTTCGCCAAGTTTTTTAACGCTCTTCCCGAAGACGGGCTACTGGTGGCCAATATTGATAATGCCGGAGTGAGAGAGGTTTTAAAGCAGTATCACGGATGTCTGGCGACGTATGGTTTTTCTCCGGAGGCCGAATATCGAATTACCGGCGACAAACTTTCTCCCAATGAGCAGGACTTTAATGTGGCAGGAATCGGTAATTTTCAGCTCCATATTCCCGGCCGCTACAACGTCCTGAATGCTGCTGCGGCGGCCGTGGCCGCCAGTAAACTCGGGCTTAGCCCGGAGAAGATTAAGGCCGGAATCGGCCAATTTCAAGGAATGTCTCGCCGGTTTGAATTCGTTGCCAAGATCAACTCAATCGATCTCTACGATGACTACGCCCACCATCCCCAAGAAATTGCCGGTCTGATTGACGCCTCCCGGGAATGGTTTCCGAACCGCCGGCTGATCATAATTTTTCAACCGCATACCTTCAGTCGGACCCGCGCGCTTTTTGAGGAGTTTGCGGCTGCTTTGGGGAAAGCTGATTTAATTCTTCTGCTCGATATCTACGCCTCCGCCCGCGAGCAGCCGGACCCCGGGGTCAGCAGCGAAACACTTTCCGGGGCAGTTAAAAAATATAATCAGAATGTTCACTACCTCCCGAAGACGGCGGATCTCACCGATTTCTTAAAAAAGAATAAAAAGTCCGGGGACGTGGTAATTACGGTCGGGGCGGGAGATATATTCCTGTCGCATCCGGTAATAATTAAGGCTTTAGAAAGATGAAAACAGAAATGATTAAACAGCAATTAGAAAACTTGTTAGGGCTCGGGAGGGTGGAGATAAATGTGCCGATGGCGGGGAAAACTTATTTCCGTCTCGGTGGGAAAGCCGATTTTTATTTCGAAGCCCGCAGCCGAGAGGACCTGGAAAAGGCCGTCGGGTGGGCGGAAAATGCCGGAATTACTTATTGTGTTTTCGGTCTGGGCGCGAATTTATTGGTCGGGGATCGGGGAATAAGGGGAATAGCAATCAAGGTGGCCAATAATGATTTTGAAATTATCGGTCCTTACGAAAGTAGAGAAGTGGGAGGGGTAGCCGGAAGTTCCCATTATCAATCCTTTGACACCGCGAAATATTTAAAGTTTGATGATCTCGATACTCCCGAGCCGGCGCCGGATACGCTCGTCAGGGTTGGGGCCGGGGTTTCTCTTTCTCATCTGATTGGCCTCACACTCAAGCTAGGTTTGACCGGATTGCAGTATTTTTCGGGAATCCCTTCGACAGTTGGTGGTTGTGTTTATAATAACGTCCATGGCGGTACAAAACTGTTTGAGCAATTTGTTGACCGGGTGGTTCTTTTAAACAAAAACGGCCAGGTAGAGGAGGTCCCGGGAAAAGAGATGGCGTTCTCTTACGATTACAGCCGGGTGCAAAAAACGGGTGAGATTGTGGTCGAGGTGTATTTAAAACTTAGCCATGGGGATACGGCCCGGGCAAAAGTTGTCCGAGAAGAATGGCTGAAAAGAAAGCTTAAGGTTCAACCGCAAATTAATTGTTCCGGCTGCATTTTTAAAAATCTGACCCCGCAGGAGGCGACGCGGATTGGCGCCCCGACGGTCTCGGCGGGTTGGGTGCTGGATATTGGTTTAGGGATGAAGGGAACCCGGATTGGAGGAGTAGCAATCTCCGAAAAACATGCTAACTTTTTCGTGAATACCGGTACCGGCACCGCCGCCGACGTTTTGGCTTTAATTAACTTAGCCAAGAAAAAAACAAAGGAAAAGTTTAATTTGGATCTCCAGGAAGAAATCCAGAAAGTTGGGGAATTTTAATTATGGAAAAGAGGCAACCGATAATCTGGTACTTAGAAAACAAATTTATCCATTCCACGGATGCGAAAATTCCAATCACCGATTTAGGCTTACAGCGGGGGTGGGGAGTCTTTGATTTTTTGCGGACCTACTCTGGTCAGCCTTTCCAGCTATCGGTGCACGTTGCGCGTTTTTTGCGTTCAACCAAAGGATCCTTGATTAATCTCAACAAATCCGCCGAGGAACTTACTCAATTGGTCAACCGATTGATTGCCCGTAACTCGGTGGTTGGGAGTGTCGGGATAAAGCTATTCGCCACGGCTGGGAATAGCCGTGATGGGCTGACAGGCGGGAAAAAGCCGACCTTTGGGATTATGCTTTTACCTCTCCATCGCTACCCCCGGGCAACGTATACTCGGGGAATTAAACTTGGTATTTATCGGGAGTTAAGGACAAATCCGGAGGTTAAATCCACCAACTACGCCGCGGTTCTCGTTAAAATGGCGGTGGAAAAACGCCGGGGTTTTGATGATATTCTTTACGTCGGGACGAATAATGTTGTTTATGAATCCGCCCGCAGTAATTTTTTTGCGTTGATTAACGGAACTTGGATAACGCCGAAGGAAGGGGTCTTGCCCGGAATTACCCGGAAGCTGGTGATTGGGTTGTCCCGAAAACGTTATCCGGTGAGGGAAGGGGTGCTGACTTTGGCGCAACTTAAAAAGGCCGGCGAGGCTTTTATCACTTCAACAGAGCGGGAGGTTATGCCGGTGGTGAAGGTGGGCAGCTTTCGCATCGGAAACGGCAGGGTTGGGGATAAGACGAAACAACTAATGGCTGATTTTCACCGGTTTACTCTTCAATAATGACCCTCCAGGAACTGAAGGATAAAAAAATTGCGATTCTCGGATGCTCGATTGAGGGCCTATCCTCAGCTAGGTTTCTTTTAACTCACGGAATCAGTTTTACGGTTTTGGATAAACAGTGTTTGTCTGAATTAGGAGAAGAAGCCTTACAGTTATCTGGTAACCAATTAATTAATTGGGAACTTGGCGAAAATCATTTAGACCGCCTCGAAGATTTTGAGGTTATCTTCCGCACTCCCGGTTTTCCTTTGTGGAATCAACGTTTGCAGGCGGCCCTTGCCGCCGGGGCCGAGGTTACTTCCCAGACTAAATTATTCTTTAGTCTCTGTCCGTGTCCGGTGATCGGAGTTACCGGAACTAAAGGGAAAGGAACAACAGCCACCCTCATTTCTCTGATGCTTAAAAAATCCGGCCGAGATGTTTACCTGGGCGGGAATATCGGGACTCCTCCGCTTGATTTTCTAGATAAGTTAAATCCCAGTTCCTTTGCGGTTTTAGAATTAAGTTCGTTTCAGCTCGAGGATCTTAAGGTCAGTCCAAAAATCGCCGTAGTTTTATTGATCACGGCGGATCACCTAGTCTCGCAGTCTTCGGAAAGTCCCAACTATCACAAGACGGTAAAGGAGTATGTCACGGCCAAAAAGAAACTGGTTCAGTTTCAAACAATTTCGGATACGGCGGTTATTAGCGCAGATTGGGAAACCAGTTTAGCGATGGAAAAGGAAACAGCGGCGGAGGCGTATTTTTTCAGCCGACAGCGCGAGGTTAAGCGGGGAACCTTCGTCCAGGATAAAACGATTATTTTTGTTGAACAAGGCAGGAAGGAAGATATTATCTCTGTTTCGGAGTTGCTTCTGCGCGGAGAGCACAACTGGGAGAACGTTTGCGCGGCCGTGACCGTCGCAAAATTGTGCAAGGTGGAAAATACGGCAATTAGCTCGGTGCTTCGGACTTTTAGAGGTTTAGCGAACCGCCTGGAGTTTGTTGCTAGTGCGGGTGGAGTTAATTATTACAATGACTCTTTTTCCACGACTCCGGAAACGGCCGTTGCCGCCCTGCGCGCATTTTCTGAGCCGCTGATTATTATTCTCGGCGGATCGGAAAAAGGGTCTGATTATACAGAGCTTGGCCGGGAACTTCACGAGGCGAAAAACTTAAAAGCCGTTATTCTGATCGGAAATACGGCCGGTAAAATTGAGTCAGCGGTGGTCCGCGCGGGAGGTTTCCCTCCGAAAATTGAAGTTATAAAAAATCTGCCGGATATGCCGTCAATTGTTTCCGCGGCAGCGAAAATTTCAGCACCCGGAGATGTTGTTCTTCTCTCGCCCGCCTGCGCCTCTTTCGATATGTTTAAAAATTATAAGGAACGCGGAAATCAATTTACACTGGGGGCTAAAAAAATATGCGCCTAGATAAACTTCTTGCCGACTTCGGAATTACCGAAACAGATGGCGGACCGGAAATTATCGGGATTACTGACGACTCCCGAAAAGTAAAACCAGGATATTTGTTCGTAGCAGTAAAAGGGTTGGAGCATGATGGGCACAAATACATCGAACAGGCAATTATGGCGGGAGCGTGTGCGGTTGTGTTCGATGTAAAGTCAAAAGTTTCCGCCCAAGGCGGATCCGCCGAGGGAGGAAAAAGTCAAAAGTCAAAATTTTCAGGCACTATTTTCGTGGGTGTGAGAGGTTCAAGAAAGGCCCTAGGGCTTCTTTGGGCGGCGTGGTACGGGTATCCGGCCAAATCGTTAAGAGTCATCGGTGTGACCGGGACGGACGGAAAAACAACGACAGCTAACCTTATCTACCACCTGTTGAAATCGGCCGGAAAAAAAGTTGGCCTAATCTCGACGATCAACGCTCAAATCGGGAACGATAGTTTTGAGACCGGTTTCCACGTGACCAACCCGGAGCCGGAGTTGCTCCAAAAGTTTTTAAGATTAATGGTTGATCGGGGCACGGAGTTTGCGGTTTTGGAAGTAACCTCGCACGGAATTGATCAGGAACGGATTGCCGGAATCGGTTTTGAGATTGCCGTGGTTACGAACGTGGCGCGGGAGCATCTCGATTACCACAAAACGTATGAAAATTATCTAAATACAAAAGGGCGTCTACTCGCTTCCGACAAGGTAAGTATTCTCAATCGGGACGACAGCTCCTTCTCTTATTTAAAGAGTGTTTCCGGAGGCGAGGTGCTCAGCTACGGCATTCACCAAAAAGCTGATTTTCAAGCCACCAAGGTTACGCTACTTGGGGAATCCGCCGTATTTACCTTGGAGCCCGGTTCCGTTGAAGTAAAAATTAATCTGCCCGGAGAATACAATATCGCTAACGCTCTTGCGGCGGCGGCCGCGGCCTTCACTGTTGGGCTGAGTGGGAAGCAAGTCGCTGCAGGGCTTCAAAGTTTCCAGACGCTTCCGGGGAGGTTTGAGGAGATAAAGACCGGACGGGATTTCCGGGTCGTGGTGGATTTCGCGCATACGCCCAACGCGCTTGAGAGTGTCCTGTCTATTAGCCGTAAAATCCTGATCATACCCACACCCTTAGGGTCAAGGCTTCCCGACCCTAAGGACGAGAAACCGCAAGAGCCAAAATTAATTGTAGTTTTCGGGTGCGCGGGGGAACGGGACAGTGGGAAGCGGCCGCTGATGGGTGAGATTGCAGGCCGGTTGGCGGATATCTCGATCCTGACCGCGGAGGATCCCCGGCGCGAGGATGTTAACGGAATTATTGAGCAAATTGCTGCGGGATGCCAAAAATCGGGTGAGCATATATTTATTAAAGAACCTGACCGGCGGAAGGCGATCGAATTGGCAATAAATATGGCCAAGGCCGGCGACTTAATTATTATCACCGGCAAGGGGCACGAGAAATCAATGTGCTTCGGGACAACAGAGTATCCGTGGAGTGATCAGGAAGTAGCAAAGGGTATTTTAGAAAGGAATAACAAATAATTATGTGCGGAATATTTGGTTACATCGGAAATAGAAAACAAGCCGGACCACTCGTACTTGCGGGTTTGAAAACACTCGAATACCGCGGCTACGATAGTTGGGGAATTGCCTGGCTGGACAACGGTTCAATTAAAGTCATTAAAAAGGTCGGAAAAATCGGTCTGGCAGCGCCGAAATTCCCCCCGTCCTTTCTGGCCTTGGGCCAAACTCGGTGGGCGACACACGGGGGGGTAACGGTGGCAAACGCTCACCCTCATTTTGACTGTCACCGACGGGTGGCGATTGTCCATAACGGGATCGTGGAGAATTACCAGGAGATTACAAAGAGCTTTAAAAAAACCCATCTTATCCGTTCCCAGACGGATACCGAAATTATCAGTCATCTAATTGAGGAGGAGTTAGTGATTCGGAATAATTTTACGGTGGCAGTGAGAGCGGCTTTCTTACGCTTAAAAGGGCTTAATGCGGTGGTAGCTTTGGATAAGGATAACCGGCAGTTGGTCGCCGTTAAAAACGGGTCCCCTTTAGCAGTCGGTTTAGGCAAAGAGGAAAATTATCTGGCCTCCGACGCGCTGGGGATTGCGGAACACACTAAAAAAATAATTTATCTGGGAGATAACGAGTTGGCTGAAATTAGCGGCAAACGGGTTTCCCTTTACGATGTAAAAACCGGAAAACCGAAAAAAATAAAGATCAGTAAAATTGACTGGCAGCAAAAGGATGAAGGCTTGGGAAAATATCCCCATTACTTAATTAAGGAGGTTTATGACCAGCCCCGGGTGCTGGCGCGGATTAATAAAGAAGCGGGTGGCGACATCTCTTACTTGTCCCGGTTAATTGCCCGGAGTTTCGGGACCTATCTAATCGGTTGCGGTTCGGCCGCTTACGCCGCTTTAACCGGAACCTACTTTTTCAGTGAGATCGCGAAAAAGCACGTGAATTTTTCTATCGGGAGCGAATTTACTTTCCAGGAGCATTTTATTACGCCGAAAAGTCTGATCATCGCCCTTTCCCAAAGTGGTGAGACGGCGGATATCCTCGAAGCGGTAAAAAAAGCCAAAGCTCGGGGAGGCAAAATTGGCGCTTTAGTTAATGTTCCGGGCTCTTCTCTTTTCCGTCTGGCCGATTATAAAATTCTCATCGGAGCCGGACAGGAACACGCAGTTCTTTCGACCAAAGCCTTCACCGGCCAAATCGCGCTTTTATTGCTAACAGCATACAGTTTAGCCGGTCAGGCGGAGTCGGGCCGCAAGGTACTGGCTCGCGCGGTCCGCTCGTTAAAAATTGTGTTAAATAACCATACTCAGCGTAGGGTTAAAAAATTAGCCGTTATGCTTAAGAATAAGGACCATGTCTACGTTATCGGGCGGGGTGTTTCTTATCCGGCGGCGCTCGAGGGCGCTTTAAAAATTAAAGAAGACAGTTATATCCACGCCGAAGGTTTTGCCGCGGGTGAGCTAAAACACGGGGTAATTGCGCTGATTGAATCGGGAACACCTTGTTTTGTTATAGCCCCACCTGATGAGACTTTCCCTGCAGCGCTGGCGGGGGCGATGGAGATGAAAGCGCGGGGCGGAATAATAATCGGCCTGGCCGCTAGGAACAACGAAATCTTTGATTATTTTATTGAAGTGCCCGATTGCGGACAGGCGTCGATTATTCCCAATGTAGCCGTTTTCCAGACTTTAAGTTATTATTTGGCAGTGCTTCGGGGGGCGGATCCGGATAAGCCGAGAAATCTGGCTAAAAGCGTCACCGTGAAGTAAGGTAGTAATGCCACTAATCTTCTCCACGAATTAACCACGAATGGGAAGATTATTTGTGGACTATTCGTGAAGGGAATTCGTGGCGTTAATTCCAAAAAAACTATGAAGAATTTTAAAATTACCGTCATTGGTGGGGGCACCGGAACGTTTGTGGTGCTGCGCGGATTAAAAAATTATCCGGTCGACTTAACGGCTATTATTACCGTAACCGACAGCGGCGGTTCGACCGGCCGTCTTCGGTCTGAGTTCGGATTTTTACCGGTGGGGGATTTGCGCCAATGCTTAGCGGCTCTGGCCGACGACGACAATGAAGCCTTAATAAAGCTTTTAACCTACCGCTTCAATAAGGGAAGGGGAATTAAAGGGCATAATCTCGGCAATCTTATTTTAACAGGGCTGCGCGATATTTTCGGCTCAGAGCCGAAAGCGCTGGAGCACGCCGCTTCTCTTTTCCGGATAAACGGAAATGTTCTACCGGTCTCTCTGTCCCAAGCAACGCTTGGCGCTGTTTATGAAAATGGGAAAAAGCTTATCGGCGAGCACGAGATTGATCAGCCGAGTTTTGGCGGAGGGCTGCGGGTCCGCCGGATTTTTCTCAGACCGGAAATAAGCCTTTACGCTAAGGCGGCCAAAGCGATTGAGGATTCGGATTTGATAGTTCTCGGCCCCGGAGATATTTACACCAGTACCTCCCCCTGCCTTCTCGTCAACGGGATGAGAGAAGCGTTAAATAAATCCCGGGGACAGTTGGTTTACATCGTAAATTTAATGAACCGATATTCCCAAACCCACAATTTTAAAGTTTCCGATTATATTAGCGAAATTGAAAAGTACGCCTGTCGGCCGGTAGATGTTGCCGTTGTGAATACCGGAAAAATCCCGGCAAAATTTCTTAAGTTTTACCTTAAAGAACGGGCAACGATACCTCTTGATGATTTAGCGGAGAACGAAAAGGTGCACGTCATCCGTGGGGATTTCGCCCGCCGGCAGTTAATTGAAAAGGTGGCGGGGGATAAACTTCAGCGGAGTTACTTGCGTCACGACGAGGATAAACTGGCGCGGGCGCTGATTAAGATACTGCTGTAAAATGAAAGAAATGGAAAACGAAAAGAAAAACATCGGAGTAATATTTGGCGGAATGAGCGCCGAATGCGAGGTATCTTTAGCAACGGGGAGATACGTTTACTCGCTGCTAAATAATAAAAAATTTACCGGAACGCCATTTTATTTGGATAAAAAAGGCACTCTTTGGCAGGTTCCAGACAAACTGGTAATCCAAAATACGACGACGGATATCGAGCAGCGCCTGGAGAAGGACGCGAGCCGGGTAAATTTCGAGGACCTTCCCGGGAAAGTCAGCTGTGTTTTTAATGCGCTGTTGGGCAAGTACGGCGAGGATGGCTGTTTTCAGGCGATCTTGGAATTGTTGAAAATTCCTTACACCGGTTCAGGAATTCTCGCTTCCGCGTTGGGGATGGATAAAAAAGTCCACAAGAAAATGCTCTCCGGGGCGGGGTTTTTAGTGGCCAAAGATCTATTAATTCGTAATTCGGAATTCGATATTCGGAAAGTTACGGAAAAAGTTTCCAGGGAAATCGGTTTCCCCTGCGTTGTGAAGCCGACCCGGGAAGGTTCAAGTATGGGAGTGTCGGTGGTTAAAGAAGAAAAGGGTTTGGAAACAGCGTTCGAGTACGCCTTTAAGTATGATCAGGAGGTTCTTGTCGAAGAGTATCTGAAAGGGATGGAGTTTACCTGCGTGGTTTGGGGCAACGACGATCCGAAAGCTATGCTCCCTACCGAAGTCGTGTTCGAGGGCGATTTTTTTACGTATGAAGGTAAATACATGCCGGGAAAAACCCAGACGATTACGCCCGCCCGGCTTTCGGAAGAGGGCTTGGCCGAGATACAGCGCCAATCCGTGGCGATTTATCAGCTGATTGGTTGCCAGGGCTATGGCCGGGTTGACGGCTTTGTCGTTCCTAAGACCCTAAAGGTCGGGGAGCCCAGACCTTTAGGGTCTTTGAGTTTGTCTGATATCTCAATTTACATCGCTGAGCCGCACACGGGAACAATTATGGTTCCTTCGTCTTTCGTTTTTCAACAGGCGGCGAAGTTCCGGATTGATCTGTCCACAGAATTCCATGGAAAAAAAGGTTCGATTCCGATGACCCCGCGCATTTTGGTAACAAAAATTATTGAGTTAGCCTTCGAAGCGTTTAGCAATAAGAAAGGATTATTATGAGCGGCATATTAAGAATTGGTTTATTTATCGGCGGGCTGTCTTCGGAAAAGGAAATCTCTTTGGAATCAGGGCGTCACGTCTACAACAGTCTTGACCGGGAAAAGTATGAAGTTCTTCCGATCTTTGTCGATAATGAAGCCCATCTTTGGGAGATTGAGGAGGGGTTGCTGTGGAAAAATACCACCACAGATCTTAAAGATGCCCTCGGTAGCGGGGGAAGCCGGGTTTACTACGAAGATTTAAGAAATAAGATTGATTTTGCTTTTATTTGCCTCCACGGAAAATACGGCGAGGACGCCTTCCCGGGACTTTTTGAGATACTGGGAATTCCCAACAACGGCGCCTCCGTTTTGGGAGGAGCATTGTCAATGGACAAATACCGCCAAAGGATGGTTTTGCAGGCGGCTGGGATCGATACTCCAAAGTATTTTCCAATCGAAAATTCCAAGTTCCAAATTCCAAATTCCAAAATATTTGATGAAGTAGAAGCTGTGTTAAGTTACCCGGTAATGGTGAAGCCGTCGCGGGAGGGAAGTTCAACCGCACTGCATAAGGTGAATAACCGGGGAGAACTTGAAGCCGCACTTTCCGATGCCTTTATTTACGATAAAGTCGCCTTGGTCGAGGAAGTTTTGGTCGGAACGGAGTTAACGACATTGGTTTATGGCGAAGGCGAAAATATTAAAGCCCTGCCGCCATCGGAACTTCTCCGGGGAGGGGATTTCCTTACCGCCCAGGAAAAATTTCTGCCGGGTGGGGCGCAGATGATAACCCCGCCGCGGCTACCTGTGGAAGTAGTTGAGGAGGTAAAGAGAGCAGCGGTGAATACGTTTCAGGCGTTAAGTCTTAAGGTCTATAGCCGGATCGATTCATTTTACGTTCCGGGTCGGGGAGTGGTAATTTTGGAGCCGAATAACCCGCCGGCGATGACGCCCTCGACGGCTTTGTGGCTTGAGGCTGCCGAAGAAAACCTTAACGCTTCCCAATTGTTAGATGATCTGATCCGTATCTCCCTTGTCCTCCACGCCGCCAAACTCGGCCCACTTTAAGTTGACAAATTGCCTATAGTGTGGTATAATAAACTCAGAGTCTTGAAAAAAGATTCCAAATCCCGAAAGGAGGTGCCATTCGATTATCTTTTTGGCGCTTTATTTGGGAATCCCCAATCGGCAAGGGGATTTTGGGAGGTAAGTAACTCCCTAAGACGACGGCCACATTGATGGAACGCCCGTCGCCGAGACAGAAGGAAGCTGCCTTTACGGTCCGAACTGACTATCAGAGGCATCTGGTGGTTGGTTTGGGAGCACAGAGTTACGAGGATAACTCTGCGGTTAACCGGAAAGGATGGGTCGGATGAGGAAAGCATCCCACCTGCTTCTGTCTTGAAGGAAATGGAGAAAGTTCCCGGCTAACAACCCCGTCTCCTAGCCAAGGTTGTTGTTCATTCTAACGTTGGAGAGCCTAGCGTCCTCGCGCAAAGCTCTATGCACCTTGTATGTTGCCACGATGAATACCGGTAAGGGAGAGAACCGAACGTTGGTCCCAACCCGTGATCCCACAGGGATCACCATTCGCAATCGAGGAGGTTGCAATGGGTAACAATTTCGTGGCACGGATCGCCTGGCGTCTGACCAAGGAGCTCGGGCTGACGCTCGAGATTCTTGAGACAGAAGTCATGCGGTCAGGCGAAGGCCCGGTTTGGAACGCGATTTACGTCCGGGTGAAGCGTATGAATCCCAGTACGTTGGGAATCATCGTTGCCACCGGTCGTGAGTTCGGTTCCA
Organism: Patescibacteria group bacterium; assembly: GCA_038063895.1. Classification (GTDB taxonomy): domain Bacteria; phylum Patescibacteriota; class WWE3; order JAMCXX01; family JBBTUG01; genus JBBTUG01. The sequence goes on from JBBTUG010000006.1 coordinate 39,320, forward strand.
AATACCCGACCCTTTATCACGTACACTGCGGTACGTACGTGAATAAGTACTGGTCGGGGCGTCATACTCTGCGGGTTCTCGCCACCACAGCGCTCATATGCAAGATGTATGAGTTGCTGAAGGAGGAGGAGCTGCAGGCGCTGACGTAACCGTGCTCGCGCCAAAGTGCCATGTTGGGGTAACCTAACGTGGCATTTTCTTTTTTTAATAGTAAATTTTCAATCGATTCATCTCATTTATTTTTGTTCGGTACTACTGATCTATTTTCCCCGGTTTTATAAACATTTATCTACCAATATATACTTGCTATAGCAGTATGTTTTCGTCATAATCAAAGGGATGAAGATAAGAAAGTGTAAATTAGAAGGTGACTCTAGGGAGTCCTGCCGCGAGCTCTTCTTAGTTGCCGGCTGGGATATAAAGACTACCAACTCCTTTTCCCGGTTTCTGGCCGAATTGGATGCAACCCCGGCCTCCAAGATATTCATCGATTCAATGATCAAGTTTAAAGAAATGTATCCGCCGCTTCGAACCGGTCCCCGTCAGGTTGACTATTTAGGGCTCCTTCGCGGCGAAAATGAGTATAGGGCAATGAAACGGGCTCAATTTTACCTCAATAAGAAAGACCTTGTGAAGGTTTCCGGTGGACTAGGCGGCAAAAGATTAGTTTTGACAACCCGGGCCCACCGTATTTTTTACGAAGACTACCCTTTGGCCAAACTACGTCGGGAAAAGTGGAATGGGCTGTGGACAATAGTGATGTATGACTTACCGGAGAAAGAAAAAAGCTTTCGGGAGTATTTAAGACTAAAGTTAAAAGGACTTGGTTTCGGCAGTCCGCAGGAAAGTGTTCTAATTTCGCCATTGCCAATTGCCGCTCCGACCCAGGCGTTAATAGAGGGGGAGCAAGCTGAAAGATACGTTTGGGTGGTTTCGGCTCAACGGGTTTTAGGTTTGGACAATCGCGAGGTGGCGGAGAGAGCGTGGAAACTTGATGAACTTAACATGCTTTATAAATGTCTCTTAAAAGTTTCTCCGGTCGTTAAGGGGAAGAATGATAAGAGTCTTCTCGATGCGTGGCGCCGCTGCTTTTTAGCGCTGGACAATGTTGACCCGTATCTGCCGCTTGAACTTCTTCCTAAAGATTGGCAAGGAGAGAACTGCCGAAAAGTGGCTGAATCGTCAGGGTTCGCCGGGTTAATAAAGTCAATTTTTCAGTAAACCCCATTTTTTTCTACTGCGAATTACTACAATTTCACCTTGCTATAGCTAGTAATATTTGTAGTAGATATATTTATCTATAAATATCAGGGAGGTCGTTTTCGAAGAGGATCAGAGAGTTGGGTTTGACTAATTGCGGGATTATCTCTTTGGTTGCCTGATCGAGGGAGTCAGTGATGAATAATCTCTGACCTATTGTTCCGTTGTTCCATTGTTTCATTGCTGTGGCGTTGCTCCAGCCGCCTTCTCTAATTCCTTGCAGAAGGGCTGCACGGTTGGTTTTGTTGACGATCACGGCGTAATCAAAATTTTCGGCAATCAGTTCTCCTAACTTTTTATTCTCTTCGAACTGCTGTTTTCCCAATTCCACTATTCCCGGAGTCACTATTATTTTTGGGTAGTTGGGTAAACGGGTAATCAGTTTTATTGCGGCCCGGGCGCCCTCCGGGTTGCTGCTGTAGGCGTCATCAATTATTAACGAGTTTTCGGGGCCGTGGATTAGTTGTAAGCGGTGTTCCGGTGGGCTGACCTTGAATAGGCCGTGCCTTATTTCCTCTTCAGTTAAGCCTAAATATGTTCCTACAGCAATAGCCGCCAGGGCATTGCTGACGTTGTGGTCTGCCGGGAGGTTGAGGGTGTAAGTGTCTTGTTTTACCCTGAACTCGGAGGATTCGGGAGAGGATGAAATAATTTCCGCCTGAAGATCGGCTTCAACTCCGTGCGGTTTGCTAATCCGGGAGTAACCTACTTTATTTATTATAGTTTTTAGATAGAGTTCTACGCATGGTTGGGAGTACAGATTGAAAACCGCCAAGCCCTCCTCCGGAAGGGATTGAATCAATTCCGATTTAGCTTCCACGATATTTTCCAAACTCCCGAACCGCTCCAGGTGCTGATTAGTTATTCCGGTGATAATCCCGATTTTAGGTCGAACCATCCGGCAGAGTTCCGCAATCTCGCCTTTTTTGTAGGCGCCCATTTCGACGATAAAGACTTCGTGCTCCGGCTTTAATTTCATATTGATGATACCGGCTATGCCGAAAAGCGTATTGTAGCTTTTTGGAGTCGCCAAAACTTCGTACTTCGTTGCGAGAACAGTTGCTAGGATTTCCTTCACCGTGGTTTTGCCGTAACTGCCGGTAATTCCGATGACCAATAGGTTTTTGTGTTCCGTGATAATTTTTTGGGCACGGAGAACCGTCCGGCGGCGGTTGATGATTTCGTATGGCCGGAGAACTAGTAAAGATATTAGAAGTAACGGCTGGGGGAACAGCTGAAGAAGAATAACGATAATTACACCCTTAAGGTCAAGGCTCCCCGACCTTAAGGGTGTGGCCCAGGGCTGAAATAGAAATATGGGAGCTAGGCTGAGGGCAGTGGCGCATATGAAAAGAAACCTGGCCTTCGAAGTCCACACCAGCGCCTTTTTCTTTTCCAGTCCTAAACGGAACAAATTTTGAACGGTCCATTTAATGAAGCGGACTAGGTCGTATTCCAAAACCTGCAGGGCGTAAAGCTGGTTGTAAAGCGGGATGTACCTCATAAAATAAATTCCGAGATTAATTTTGCGACCAGAGCCGGTTGTTCTATAAACGGGAAATGGCCGCACTGCGGGATAATTTTTAAGACCGAGTTTTTTATTCCCCTTTTCATAATCGCCGCGTCGCGGATGGGAGTTTCGGGATCTTCCTCGCCCCAAATAAGTAACGTTGGAGCCGCAATATTGCTCAACTTAGTCCGAAGGTCCTCTTCCACAATTATAGCCATTGTCGCCTTCATCGGACCGGCGGCGCGGTAATCTTCCGATTGGAAGGATTTTGCCAGAGGTTTTTTAATAAATTCGGGAGAATTCGAAAAAGCTTTCGACATTAGAAGTTTCGTTTGGGTGAGGATGTCGCGGCGGCGGATTCCCGCGCTGTCAATCAAAATCATTTTCTTTACTCCGTTATATTCCAGCGCGTAGGCGAGTGCAATTTTCCCGCCAACCGAGTGTCCCAATAAAATGGGTGATTCGATTTCCAGTTCCTTAAAAAATTGATTTAATAAGGCGGCGTAATCGCGGCTGGAAAAAGGGGTTGCCGGAACCGAGCTTTCTCCGAAACCGGGCAGGTCCAAAAAGATCATTTGGAAAGGGAGCGCCGCGAGGTAAGGTTTTAAACTTTCCCAAATCTGCAGATTAGCTCCCCACCCGTGCAAAAAAACAATTTGTTCTCCGCGCCCGTAAACCTCGAAGTTGATATTCAGTCCCTTGATTGAGATGTTCATGAGTCGTCGCCGCTCACCTTAAAGATCATGGCTCTTCGACCTTTAAGGTGTACGTATCTATTCTACCGTTTCCGCCGCCCTTCTGTCACAACGGTACGTTTAGGGGAAGAGGTATAAACACGTCGAGGAATCACGTGACGCAATAAGTTAAAAATAAACTCTACAAATTTAACCGCTGATCGGCTGAATATTTTGTAGAGTCGATGCTCCTATAAAGGCATGTTTTTATTACGCCACTTTTCGGCCTGTTCTAAAATCTCGGGAAGATTAATAATTGTTCCCGCCTGAGCCTCTAATATGTCGAGTCTTTCCTTAGTTACGAAAGTTTCGGGGTTTGGGCTTTCGATCGTCTCTTGAGTTTGGACATCCACAATTGACCAATGAAGAAGTTGTGCCAGGCGGGCGATATTGCGCAAGATTCTTTGATAAATCTCTTTATCATAGTCGTAGACATTGATGATGTATTCGCCGTTTTTCAGAAGCGTAAATTCCAGCGGATCTCTTTCATCACCATGCTTTAGAGAAAACGAACTGATTTCTCCTTTATCTTCCTGGTGTTGAAGGATCTCAAATTCGGGGGAAAGAGCAGCTTGGAGGTTGCTGTAGGTTAGTCTTCCGCTTGTTTTATCTTTAGTTTGAAGACAATAATCAAGACTCATACGCCTAAACTAGCTTCTCAAATATTTATTAAAAAAACAAGGTGGCAAAAGCTGTAAGCTGTTGCCACCTCGCTAAGACGAACTATTCAATTGTCAAAAACGTCGCACCGAAGGGGATCGGCGTTGGGACGAAGGTTTTTGTCGAGACTCCAGATCCCTATCAAGAACGAACCACCAGCCTCGCCCTGCAAATCCTGCACCACGAATCTCGATCCGGCACCGTTCTTGGCGAGGTATTGTCTAATTTCTTTTTGGCACCCCGCTGATGTCGTTTCATACGACCGAATCGCCGCAAATCCCGTTTGATCTTGCTGGCCGGCATAGAAACGTCCCTTCAGGACGATTTCCGTGCCGTTGTCATTCGCAAACACCTGCTCCACCAACCAGTAGTCATAGAAAGCGTTCAGGCCACTTTCGATCACTGGCTTGGTAGGTCGCGACTCGCGGTTCAAATTCACGACGAGTCCTGTTCCTTTGGTGCTCTTCAACTCGGGTTTAGTGGTACTCGTACCAGTGGTCTCTCCTTGAGACTCAGCTGGCAAAAGCGATGAATAGATCATCGCGACTTCCCTCTTGACCACAACGAGGTCCCAGTCGCCGGTCTTCCAACCGTAGACGGGAAGCGCGATCAGAGTTGCTACCACTAAAATCGCGAGCCAGATCATGAACACCGTTCCGAGTACGTTCAGAAACTTTTTCACTTTGCCTCCTCAGGCGTATTCCGTTCTTTGGGCGGAACACATTTGAATTTGGTTTGTGCGATAAACAATAAAGCCGTTGTTTCAGACTTTGGAGAGGGGCAATTCTTCAGAACCTTGTAACAGCGGCCATTGTTTCTCTCTCCTCTTATTCGGTTATTAATTTGCTTACCATTATATCATTATACCATAAATAAGGCTTATAGTCAATTGGTAGTTTTAGCTAATAAGTCGGTGAAGCATGGGGCTGTGAGCTTTTGGGTTGAAGAATGTTATACTTTCCTGGAATGATTCAATTTATCGCCCTCACCCTGTTTTCCTTTATTACCGCGTTTTTAATGGCCGGAAAAATTATCGATACCCTTTACCGGTTTAATGTCCGGAAACGTTTAAAAATAGATCTCGATACAATATTGGAAACCCATAAAGCAAAAGTCGGGGTGCCGTTGATGGGCGGAATTATCGTTATTTTACCGGTTTTGATGATCAACCCGGTTTTTAATTCTGACCGGAACGTCCTGATTCTTTTGACCCTAATCTTATTTGCGGGCATTATCGGACTGACTGACGATTTACTGACGGTCTTCGGACACGAGCGGTTGACATTTAGAGTCCGGGAGACCGTAAATCCTCTGGTTTCTTTTTCGGAATTAAGCTGGCTTTTTTACCGATTGCTTTTAAAACCCTGGCGGATGATAAAAGAATTTTTTCTGGGAATGGGCAGCCAGGCGAGCGGGCTCCGGGCGCATGAGAAATTTATTTTGGAATTAATAATTGCCGGATCGGCCGCCGCTTTTCTGTACTTTCGGATGGGTTTGAGTTCCGTCTGGCTTCCGGGCCTCGGTCCAATTAATATCGGAATCGTCTACATTTTATGGGCAACTCTGTTGATGGTCGGTTACGCCAGTGCTTTTGGTTTAACTGACGGGCTGGACGGGCTTTCCGCCGGAACGCATACCCTAGCTTTTCTGGCATTCGGTATTATTGCCTTCGCCTCCGGTTTATTCCCTTTGGCCTTCTTTTGCGCGACGGTGGTCGGGGCGGAGCTGGCTTTTTTGTATTTTAATATTTACCCGGCCCGGGTGGAGATGTCTGATGTCGGCACGGTGCCATTAGGGATGGCTTTCGCGCTAGTCGGTATATTAACCGGCCGGGAAATCCTTTTGCCCGTAATCGGCCTGGTTTTCACGCTGGAGATTCTTTCTAGTTTTTTGCAGGTCGTAGGGGTTAAACATTTTAAAAGAAAACTGTTTTTAATGGCCCCTCTGCACCACCACTTCGAAAAGTTGGGTTGGCCGGAGACGAAAGTGACAATGCGGCTTTGGTGGCTGGGTGCAATCTCTGGCTTAACGGGAATAGTGCTGGCTTTCGCATTTAACCGATGACGCTAAAAAAGATTAAGTCCTACCCGAAAAATAATTCGCGCCCGGATTATCCGCTGTTTTTTCTCCTTTGCCTCCTGCTCATCTTCGGGGTTTTAATGGTTTATAACGCCTCCGTCGTTTACAGCACTAACGTTTTCGGCGGAAAGTACTATTTTTTGCTTCTCCAGGGACTTTGGGTTTTGCTGGGACTGGTGGCTTTAACGGTCGCGGCGAACTTTGATTATCACCACTATCTTTCCCTCGCGAAGCCTCTAGCTATCCTGACTTTTATTCTGCTTATTTTTTTAGCTTGGCCAAATTTCCCGGTATTAAACCGGTTCGCGCCTACTCCGCTTTATCATTTATTAACGCCGCAAACCACGGAATTGCGGGTTTACCGCTGGATTATTGTTAATCCCTCCCCGTTGCCGCCGTTGCCCTTTCTCGGCCGCTTTAATTTTCAACCGACCGATATGGCGAAGATTACACTGGTTATTTTCCTGGCGGCCTGGTTGTCACGATTGAAGGGTGATTTGCAATACCGGCGGGGAAAAAGAGACTGGCATACCTTTAAAATCTTTCTGAAGTTTTTTATTTTTTTTGGAGTCACGGCGCTGCTGACGGTGCTGGAACCGGATTTCGGCACGGCGGTTATTCTTTCGTCCTGTCTATTGCTGGTTTACTTTTTCGCTGAGTCGCCCCTGTGGTCGTTATTCCTCACTGTCGGTCTTTCCTTCCTTTCCGGAATATTTTTTATTTTAACCTCCGAGTACCGCCGGGAAAGACTAATGACTTATCTCAGTCACAGCGGTTCGGATCCGCTCTCAACCGGCTATCACCTGCAGCAAGTTCTCATCGCCCTGGGATCCGGCGGCTTGACCGGGTTGGGGCTTGGCCAGTCACGTCAGAAGTATGAGTATTTGCCGGAAGTCGCGACGGATTCTATTTTTGCGGTGGTTGGGGAAGAGCTGGGGCTGCTCGGGACCGTCGCCGTAATTCTTATTTTTGTCGGTTTAATCTACCGGTGCATTGATGTTTCTAAAAAAGCTCCGGATGAGTTCGGCCGTCTGCTGTCAGGCGGTCTGACTGCTTGGCTGGCAATTCAGTTTTTTGTGAATATCGCGGCAATGACCGGCATTTTACCCTTGACCGGAGTCCCGCTACCGTTTATCAGTTACGGCGGTTCCTCGATGGTGACCAGTTTAATCTCGGTCGGTATTATCCTGAATATCAGTCGCCAGGCCGTCCGTCCAACTTCCCCGGACATCCGGCGCTAATAATATGGATGACTTAAAAAATCCCCTTAAAATAGTTTTCGTCGGCGGCCACCACACGCCGGCTTTGGCGGTGATGGCCAGTCTTGCGGCGAAACTAAAGACCGCCGGAAAACCATATAAATTTTATTGGATAGGTCACAAGTATTCGATGTGGGGTGATAAAAAAGAAAGCGCCGAATACCGGGAGGTCACCGCGCTAAATATTCCTTTCTACGATTTAAAAGCCGGCAAACTTTACCGGACCTACCACCCATTAAAATTACTGCGTCTGCCTTTAGGTTTTCTTCAGGCGCTCCTTTATATCCGCCGTCTCAGTCCGCAACTAACCGTTTCTTTCGGGGGGTACTTGGCGGTTCCGGTGGCGCTGGTTTCCTGGTTTCGGCGGATTCCGGTATTTACCCACGAACAGGCAGTGTCGCCCGGCTTAGCCAACCGTATAATTGCGCACTTTGCCAGAAAAGTCCTGATTTCCTTTCCCGAAAGCCAACAATATTTTCCGAAAAATAAATCCGTCCTGACGGGCAACCCGCTTCGCAAAGAGATATTTGAAGTTAACCAGCCCATTTCGTTCCCGCTTGATCGGGAAAAATATCCGACAATTTATATCACGGGGGGAAAACAGGGGGGACACACAATCAACAGGACCGTCGGCGAAATTCTGCCGGAGCTGCTGAGCCATTTTAATATTATTCACCAATGCGGCAGCTCCACCGTGTACGGCGATTTCCAATATTTGGAACTGGAGGCGGGAAAACTTCCCGATTCTTTAAGCGACGGATATATCCTAAAGGATTATTTTGCTGCTAGTCAAGTCGGATCCGTTTTCGCCAAGGCTGATTTTGTACTCTCCCGGTCCGGGGCAAATATCGTTTCAGAATTGGCGGCACTGGGCAAACCGGCGGTCTTAATTCCGATTCCGTGGTCCTCTGGCAACGAGCAGGAAAACAATGCAAAGGTTTTGGTTAAAGCCGGCTTGGCCGTTATCCTCCCGCAGACGGAATTATCCGGAGAGAGACTTTTGAAAACCTGTTTGGAGTTCTCCGGGAGACTAAAGGAATTCATCCCGGAGCGCGCAACGCGGGCACCGGTTGAGCTAAGCGCGGCCGAAATTATCGCAACCGAGCTTTTTATGGCTATCCGTTAATTGTCTCTATGACCAAAGCGCTTTTAAATGCCGGAAAACTCTCCCCGCGTTTTTCTCCCCGACGCCGTTTTGCGCGGCGGGCAGGGCCGGGAAAAGGCCGTAACCGAATAAAATATTTGCTGCTTGGTATTATCGTTCTGGTTCTCTTAATCGGTGCTTTGATTATTTTAGTCAGCACAAAAAACTTATTGCCGGTCGGAAAAGTAAACTGTAGAGGGGGTTGGGAAGTTACGGAAGCGCAACGCGGAGAGTGGTGCGCTTTTATTGAAGAAAATATTATTGGCAGGAGCCTGATTTTTTTGGATGAAGCCAAACTTAGAAGCTTAATGAAAACCGCTTTTCCGGCTGTCTCGAAAATCAGTTTCGAAAAGAACTTCCCGGCGGCGGTTTCTGTAATGATCGCTAAGAGGTTACCGGTATTTTCCGTTTTTGCCGAAGGGGAAGCGACCACCTCCGCAACAGCGTCCGGTTTCTTTTGGGTTGACGAGACCGGGGCTTTATTTTCGGAAGTGGAGAATCCGGAAATAGTTCCCGCTCTTTATTTCCCCGAGGCCACAGGATCATCAAACTTCAAGGTGGGCGGGACATTGGATTCCGGATTCTTACGCTTTACCGCTGAAGTGCTCTCAAAACTTAAAGCTGAAGGACTGGAAAGCGTATTATTGCGTCAAGGCACGGACAATTATTTAAACGTCACTTTGGTCGGCGGGGTAGTGGTTCAATTCAGTCCCCGCAAGCCGGTGGATCCGCAGGTTACAATCTTGCAATTAATGATTGAGAAATATAGAATGGAAGGGAGGGCGCTTAAGAGAGTTGACTTGCGTTTTCAAGACCCGGTAGTTGAGTACTAAAACTACTCTAAAAGGGTCGAGTTAGGTTTACCTGACCATGTCTAGAGAACGAATAATAACCGGTATCGATATTGGCTCTTCAAAGATCTGCACCGTTATTGCGCAGCTTTCCGGCGAAGATAAAGTTTCCGTCATTGGCGTCTCTTCTACCCCTTCCCGGGGGATAAAGAAAGGCGTTGTTGTCGGTATCGACGAAGCAGTGGAAGCGATTGCTAAAAGTTTAGAAGCGGCTGAGCGGATGGCCGGTTACGCTGTCAATGGCGCCTTTGTTTTAGTTGACGGTAGCCATATAGCCTCAATGAATTCCAAAGGAGTCGTCGCGGTCGCCCATCAGGATACGGAAATTACGCCCGTTGATGTCTCGCGGGCAACCGAAGCCGCCCAGGCGGTCTCCATCCCCTCCAGTCAGGAAATGATTCACGTTATTCCCCGCGGTTACATCGTTGATTCCCAGGAAGGGATTAAGGATCCACTGGGGATGAGCGGAATACGTCTCGAGGTTGAAACCAATATTATTTACGGAGCCGCAGCGGTGATGCGGAATCTCGTCCGCTGTGTCCAGCAGGTCGGGGTTGATGTTGAGGATCTGGTTTACTCAGGCATCGCCGGAGCCGAATCGGTTCTTAACGACACCGAAAAAGAATTGGGCACGATTTTAGCGGACATCGGCGGCGGTACTGCTTCGGTGACGATTTTCTTAGCCGGTAGTCCTATTTATTCGTCAGTGCTTCCGATCGGTGGGCAGAATATTACCAACGATTTAGCCATTGGCCTTCGGACCTCGATTGATAATGCCGAAAAAATTAAAATCCGTCTTTCCCAGGAAACCGCGCAACACAACTTAATGACGGGAATTAACAGTGATACTGATTTCACCCCCGTGCTGGCTAAACTGGTTTCCCAGGAAACAGTCCGGAACGATTTATTGGACGTATCCGATTTGGGTTTGGAAACCGGAAAAGTGGAAAAAAGAATTTTAAATGAAATTATTAGAGCCCGTCTGAATGAAATATTTTCCCTGATTGCGTTGGAGATAAAAAAGAGCGGACTGGCCGGCAGACTGCCTGGGGGAATCGTAATTACCGGCGGGGCAGCGGAAACCGTGGGAGTGACGGAAGCGGCTAGGAGCATTTTGAAAATGCCGGTACGAATCGGATATCCGAATGGGGCGACGGGATTGATTGAGGAAGTTCGGGGTCCGGCCTACGCGGCGTCGATCGGGTTAGTTTTGTACGGGGTGAAAAACGTGACCTCCGGCGGCGGACTTTCCGGGTTGTCTAAAGGAAAGTTCGGTAGTGTGCTTAAAAAAATAATCGGATTCGTTAAATCCTTATTGCCCTAAATCCAATGTTTATTAAACCGGAAATCGAAAAATTCGCGAAAATTAAAGTAGTTGGAGTCGGCGGCGGGGGTGGAAATGCCGTTGCTTCAATGATTAATACCGGTCTCATTCAGGGGGTTGAGTTCGTTACGGTGAATACCGATAAACAGGCGCTGGCGGGAAATCCCGCCTTGGCAAAGGTTCAGATTGGCGAGGCGTTAACAAAAGGACTGGGGAGCGGCGGACAGCCGGATATCGGGCGAAAAGCGGCCGAGGAGAGCGCGGAGAAGTTGCAGGAAGTCCTTAAGGGCTGCGATATGGTTTTTATTACCGGCGGGATGGGCGGGGGAACGTGTACCGGGGCGGCCCCGGTTGTCGCCCGGATTGCGAAAGAGCAAGGAGCACTGACTGTCGGAGTCGTGACTCGTCCGTTTAATTTTGAAATGTCAAAGCGGGCTTCCCAAGCCGAGGAGGGAATTAACCAACTGCGGGAAAAAGTCGATGCTTTAATTACAATTCCGAACCAAAAACTCCTGGATTTAGTTGACAAAAAAATGTCGATTATTGAAGCCTTCCGGATGGCTGATTCGGTTCTTGGCCAGGGAGTGCAGGGGATTTCCGATCTGATTGTTACGCCCGGACTAATAAACGTCGATTTTGCCGATGTCCGGACGATTATGACGAATGCCGGCTCCGCATTAATGGGAATTGGAGAGGCCACCGGTGAAAACCGCGCGACTCTAGCCGCTAAAGCTGCTGTTTCTTCCCCGCTGCTGGAAGTTTCGATTGACGGAGCAACGGGGCTGTTGATAAATATCTTCGGAGGCAAGGATCTGACAATGCACGAAGTCGACGCCGCGGCCCGGATTATTTCCGAAGCCGCCGATCCGGAGGCGAACGTTATCTTCGGGGCGACGATCGACGAGAGTTTATCGGAAACGATGCGGGTGACCGTCATCGCGACGGGGTTTTCACTCGGAGCCGCGAAGGCGATTGAAAAGGCCGCACAGGAATCCTCCGACTCTCTGAAGAAAGAAAAAGAAGAAGATGACTTTTTTGAGATCCCGACATTTATCCGGCAGAAAAGATGAACAGTAAAAGCAGCGAAAAAATAATTTATCTCGGCATCGGCATCCTGTCCCTTTTTGGAATCCTCTTAACCGCTTTTCTAATTTTTAAAGCCAGCCGCCTTTCCGGTAATTCCGTCCCCGTCGTCGATTTTTCGAGTGAGCGGGTTTCCACGACTTCAGCCGACTCTCTGCAGGAGGCGTCCCTGAGCGCCCTCCTCACGCTTGATTTCGGGACCGCTTCAAAGGAAGCGGAAAGGCTGTCGACTTACAGCGGGATAATTGACAATAAGACGACGGCTCTGGACTTTTTAGCGCAGATTGCGAAAGAAAATAATTTTACTCTGGAGTGGATTGATCAGCCTTTCGGGGCATTTGTGAAGGCAATTTCCGGGATCGTGAATAAGCGGAGTTTACTTTGGATTTTTTACTATAACGGCCGCTCTGCCCCCATTTCCCCGGATAAACAAGTTCTCCGGGCGGGCGACAGTGTCGAGTTCCGCTACTCTCCGGCGAATTAATTACCCTCTGCCTTTTTGTTTTTTCCCGTGCACGTCGGGTTAAGTTTTGTTAATATTAGTCTGTTATGAGCAAAATTGAAGCCGTTCCCGATTTTCCCCTGAATGAAAGAGAAACTCTTGCGGGTTGGAAAAAAGACGGAGTGGAAAAGAAATATTTAGCCAGAAATGAGTCTTCCCCGAAGCGGTTCCGGTTTATCGATGGCCCAATTACGGCTAATAACCCGATGGGGGTTCACCACGCCTGGGGCCGGACCTACAAAGATTTTTTCCAGCGTTATAAAAATATGCAGGGCTTTGCCCAGAGGTTCCAGAACGGTTTTGACTGCCAAGGTCTTTGGCTCGAGGTTGAAGAGGAAAAGAGCCGGGGCTTTAATTCGAAGAAAGACATTGAAAATTTCGGCTTGGCTAACTTCAGCCATGCCTGCCGGGCCCGGGTCGAGAAATATTCCGCCATTCAAACTGAACAATCGCAGCGGCTGGGGATGTTTATGGATTGGGGAAATTCGTATTATACGATGTCCGAGACGAACAACCTTTATATCTGGCACTTTTTAAAAAAATGCAATGAAAAAGGCTGGTTGTATAAAGGCGTGAACTCGATGCCCTGGTGCGTCCGCTGCGGCACGGCGATTTCCGCTCACGAACTCTCCGACGAAGGTTATAAAATAGTGGAACACGAATCAGTTTACGTGAAGTTTCCGTTAGTTTCGGACGATTCCAAATCCACGGCAACAAGTCTTCTAATTTGGACAACGACGCCTTGGACGCTTCTCGCCAATGTGGCCGTGGCCGTGAATCCCGATTATTCCTACGTTAAAATCAGAACGGAAAGCCGGCCGGAAGAGTTATTAATCGTAGCCGAAAACCGTCTTTCCGTAATCCCGGACGGCTACCAGGTGCTTGAAAAAATCGCGGGGAAAGACCTGGTTGGGAAGACTTACCGTGGGCCTTTTGATGAACTAGGGGCGCAAAAAGAAGTGCAGCACCGGGTAATTGACTGGCCGGAAGTTTCGGAAACGGAGGGAACGGGACTGGTGCACATCGCTCCCGGCGCCGGCGAGGAGGACTTTATATTAGGGAAAAAATTTAAACTCCCGGTTTTGGCGCCGCTTGATGAGTTTGGGATTTACTTGCCCGGTTACGGCGAATTTACCGGTAAGGATGCCCGCCGGATTAATGCCGAAGTGTTTGCTTCTCTGGAAGCGAAAAAATTCCTTTTTAAAACCGAAAAAATAAAACACAGTTATCCGCATTGCTGGCGGTGTAAGGAGCCGTTGGTTTTCCGGGTGACGGAGGAGTGGTTTATTAAGGTTGACCCGATTCGTCCTCTGCTAAAGCAGCTAACTGAAAAGATTGACTGGCGGCCGGATTACGTCGGGAAAAGGATGCAGGATTGGTTGTTGAATATGAACGACTGGCCGATCTCCCGCCGGCGATATTGGGGGCTGGCGCTGCCGTTTTATGAATGTCCGAATAATCACTTAACTGTCGTCGGTTCGAAAGAAGAACTAAGACAGTTGGCGGTGGAGCCGGAAAAGGTTGACCACTTGCCGGAACTGCACCGGCCGTGGATTGATGAGATAAAAATTAAATGTCCGCAGTGCGGGACGACAGTGGCCCGGGTGAGTTACGTCGGTGACTGCTGGCTGGACGCGGGGATCGTTTCCTTTTCGACTTTAAAGTACCTCGAGGATAAAAGTTATTGGGAGAAATGGTTTCCGGCGGAAATGGTGACGGAATACGTGGCCCAGGTGAAACTTTGGTTTTACTCCCTACTTTTTATGGCCGCGACTCTTGAAGAAAGAGCGCCTTTTGAGAAAGTTTTTACCGACGGGTATGTGGTGGATGAAAAAGGGGAAGTGATGCATAAATCGAAAGGGAATGCGATCTGGTTTGACGAGGCGGTGGAGAAGATGGGGGCGGATATTATGCGCTGGGTTTATATGCGCGCCGATAATGCTAAGGATATAAGGTTCGGTTACGGCATTGGTGACGAGGCCCGCCGGCGTTTTTTCCTGATTTTATGGAATAGCCTGAAGTTCGTGCTGGATAACCGGGAGGTTGACGGAGTGCCGGTAGGGAAGTTATCGCAGGGGGTTGGAAAATCACTGCCGGTCCTCGACCGCTGGATTCTATCCCGCCTCAACAGCACGCTAAAGCTGGTGACAGAGGCGAATGATGATTATCACCCCCAGCCCGGGGCGTTGGCGATTGAAGGTCTGGTAAATGACTTATCCACCTGGTATATAAGGCGCAGCCGCAACCGGGTCGGACCGGCGGCGGAAAATCAGGAGGATAAAGAGTCTTTTTACCAAACCGCTAATTCCGTTTTTTCGGTTCTGGTCAGGATGCTCTCTCCGTATACGCCTTTCTGGGTCGAGCGGATTTATAAATACTTGGGCGGGGAAAAGCTCTCGGTTCATCTTGAAGACTGGCCGGTTGTAGAGGAACTACGGATTGATGCTGAGCTTGAAAAGGAAATGGCGTTAGTCCGGCAGATTTGCGAGGCGGGTCACGCGGCGCGGAAAGCCGCTAAAATTAAAGTCCGACAGCCACTTGCTTCGCTCGATGTCAAAGTTTCCACCAAAGGTGGATCCGCCTTGGGCGGACAAAATTCAAGATTAATAATTTCTGAAGATATAAAAAAACTTGTACTGGCGGAGCTTAACGTGAAACAGCTGAAGTTTACCGAAGAGGCGGGTCTGAAAGAGATGACGGTGGAATATGATTTGAATATCACTCCTGAACTGAAAGCTGAGGGCGAGGCGCGGGAGCTGATCCGTTCTATTCAGGAGCTGCGGAAAGAAAAAGGCTGCCGGCTGACGGACAAGATTGTGGTTTCGGCGTCGGCCTGGCCGGAGGCTTTTGAAGCCCTAATTAAGCGGGAAACTTTAACGGCAGAACTAAAACAGTCCTCCGATCCTCTTTCCATCACAGTTTTATAAGCACACACATTTATATAGAGGAAACACTCTCGATTAGACTTACGCTTCGAGCCGAGGGCGAGAAGTTCTCGGCCTGACGGCCTCGAACGGTAACTTTTGGTCCAATCCAAGCGTGTTATGTGAGTAAGCGTGTTTGTCTTATTAATATCAATACCAAAAACACCTTGCTATCGCGTGCGTATTTTGTATTGAACAAAAAAAGAAACGCGCACCTTTTTCGGGGTACGCGTTTGTAGAGATACTGATTCCCTGTTCACCATGTTACGTGGAAAACGGATTGGTGATGTTGAACCAGCCGTCAAAGGGATCATCAAAATCCGCAATGAGTACCGCCAAGCCACCAAATAGTACATTCCATCCGATTAAAACCACCACTGTGGTAATCGGGGTGAATTGCACCATCGCCACCAGTAGTGACGAAAAAAAATTGGTGGAAAATAAAGCTATCCACAGTGCGGTCGGAAGGCGCGTCGTCGCGATTGCGACCAGTTTTCGCCACCGGTCGACTAGCTCAAGACGCAACTCCGTCGGAGCATACCGGAAAGCTTCTTCAAAGCCCAATTCGGCTTCTCTCCGCCGGCCATAGAAAGCCTCGCCGAGGTTCGAAAGGCTCCTGCGCAGAGAGTTATCGTTTTTGACCCAACCCCCCTTGTCCGGAAGAATCATCGTTATAGCGTAGAACTCTTCCAGCTTTTCTCTCGTCCCCGCATGTTGGGAAAGGACGAGAAAAAGTAGGAGGCCGATGACAATGCCGATGGGCGTAGCGACGATCGAAAAGAATCCGACCAGCGCTCCGGTATCGGAGCTAATGTCTACCATCGCCCGTAAAACTAATCCGGCCGCAGTTCCTCCTACCGTGGAAGCTACCGCCAGGACCTTAAGAGGAATGTCTCTCATTATTGTGCCTCCTTAGGACGGGGTGAAAATAAGCAAGCAGAGAGTGACTGTACCGACGATGAGCAGCAGCCACTGCGCCCAGCGTCGACCTTTAATTCGGCTACGTTCCGACAGCCAAAAAGTTCCGGCTGTTATCAACCCGCAAGCAAGCCGGAAAGTCCAGTCACCCTTAAGTCCGATTGCCTGGATTACCCGTGCCGCAAAAACAGGGAACACAAACCCGGCGGCGACGAAAGCGATAACAAAAATAACAGGTGCCACGAGTTCCCCAGCAACGCTCCACATCGATTTGCCCATAATGCCTCCTTTAGTTGTTTGGTGCCTCTAATATTAAAACTGTATACATTATAGGACACTAGGTTCCTTTTGTCAAATGGCGGCTTCCTGTAGAATATATAGAGACATATGTTTAGTTTTTTAAAACGTTTCGATTGGGGATTATTTTTGGCCGGGGTGCTGTTGTCGGCTTTTGGTCTATTAGTGATATATTCCCTGTCTCCGGCTACGGCCAAGGAGCAGCTGATCTTTTTCGGAATCGGAATTGTTCTTTACTTTTTCGCCGCCCTGCTCGATTACCACTACTTCACCAGTTTTTCCTTAATCCTCTATATTCTGATTTTGATCCTTGTCTCGGCCACTCATTTTTTAGGGGTTACCGTCTTCGGATCCTCCCGATGGCTTTCTGTAAGTGGAATAAATCTTCAGCCCTCAGAGTTATCAAAGTTAGCGGTGATCTTAGCCCTGGCCTCATTTCTTTCCTCAGCCCGTTACCAAGCAAACTCCCTCGTTGCTTACCTTTCCTCCGCGCTAATAGTCCTTTTACCGGCGGCCGTCGTCTTTTTTCAGCCCGATTTAGGGACGGCCCTAGTTATTCTGGCGATTTGGGTTGGGATGGTCTTTACCGCCGGCGTCAATTTTAAGTTTATTATGACTTCTCTCGGGTCGTTAGTTATCCTCGCCATTCCTTTTTGGCTGGTCCTAAAAGACTATCAACGCAGCCGTTTTTTAACTTTTTTCAGTCCGACTTCCGATCCACTGGGAGCGGGCTATAATGTGATTCAATCGATTATTGCTGTCGGGTCGGGGGGAATCTTCGGTCGAGGTTTCGGGCGTGGGACGCAGTCGCACCTTAAATTCCTGCCCGCTAGGCACACCGATTTTATTTTCGCCAGCCTGTCGGAAGAGTGGGGTTTAATTGGCGGCTTGATTCTTCTTATCCTGTTTTTATTTTTAGCCTACCGGATAATTAAGATTTTAGGCCAGGCGCCGGATAATTTAGGCCTGCTGATCGCCGCTGGGGTTCTCACGATGCTTTTTTTCCAAACGACAGTGAATATCGGGATGAACTTAGGCTTAATGCCGATTACCGGTATTCCTCTGCCACTTATCTCGTCGGGGGGCAGTTCCTTGGTTATGACCCTTTTTTGCCTGGGCTTAGTGCAGTCTATTGCTCTCCGAAGAAAGATATAGTACTATAGCAAGAGCCTATGGTTAAAAAAGCCGTAAAAACAACTAAAACAGTTAAAAAAGAGGTAAGAAAGGCCGTGGTCAAACTGGTTAAAAAGGCGCCGGCAAAGTCCGCCTGGGCAGTGGTTCCTCTTTCCGGGACGCAATTACGGGTTCACGAGGGCGATGTTTTCACCATCGACCGGGTCGGCCCGGAAGTTGGAAAGAGCTTTGAAGTAACTAAGGTTTACCTGGTCAACAACGGCACAGAGTTGAAAATCGGCCAGCCGGAAGTTGCGGGAGCGAAAGTCGTCTTTGAGGTTCTTGGAGACGAGCGGGGTGAAAAAATTGACGTTTTTAAATTTAAAGCCAAGGCTCGATACCGTAAACGCCACGGCCACCGTTCCGCTCTATCAAAAGTTAAAGTGATTAGTATTAGTGGCTGATTATTTTTAAACTATGGCCCACAAAAAAGCCGGCGGGAGTAAAGCCCGACAAAAAAGTAATAAAGAAGGAAAACGTTTAGGCGTAAAGCTTTTCGGCGGTCAGGTGATTAAGACCGGCCAGATAATTTTGCGCCAACACAGTGCGGTTTTTAAAGCCGGGGAGAATGTTGGGGTCGGCCGCGATTACACCATTTACGCTTTAAAAGACGGTGTTGTTAAGTTTACCCAAATCGCCGATAACCACAGCCGAGTCTCCGTAGTCTAATTTATCCTTAACATCCGATAAAAAAACACCCTAAAGGTCGGTGGAGGTTGACCTTCAGGGTGTAAATGTTTTTCTCAACGATCCTCTCTCGGGCAGTCATCGAACGCAGGGTTCGAGCATACCGTCATCCGCCTTCCCATCTTCATTGGTGCGTGGCAGAACGGACACTGTCCAAGTCCCGTATTAACTTTCGGCGTCTTAATTCGTTGGCTGCCGACCGGAACGTAAGGAACCCCAAGATTCCACATCCCCGGCTGTGCAACTGACTTCGGACACAGGTGGTTCGCGAAAGCAAAGTCGCAGCCAGGGCATTGCCACTCTGAGGGGCGGGCAGGAAAGCCTTCCCGTTGATATTTCTGGTAAGTCGCAATCGCCAATTTCAGGCTGACCAGCGTTTCTTTCCAGAGCCGTGAATCGAAGGGAATGGGTATCTTTTCGAGGCGCATCGGATTGAGGGTTAGTCGGTGGACCCACAACGAAACGTTCTCCGCTTTAATCCCAAGTCCGGAAAAAGCCTGCATTGCCCAGCTGGCATACAGCGCTAATTGGAGCTGACAGTCCTGATGGTCCAGCTCGGAGTGGATATCGATGCCGGTCACTTTGTGGTCGATGATCCGGACCGAATACTGGCCGTCGTGCTCAGTGAGAATAACGAGATCAACGGCTCCGTTTAATCCCCATTTTTCTCCCTCAGTCATCGTGAGGCCGGTACCGGAAAGCAGCCAGTTGAGGTCAATAACCGGGAGACGCATCTCCGCGTCCCACCAGACCAGCTTCGTACCGCTGCGGGCTAAGGCTTCTCCGTAGGCTTTGACAGACACCATCTGGTGATGATGCCAAAGGAAACGGATAACCTGCTCCAGGTAGTAACGCATCGTCGGAATTTCCCAATCGTTTTGGGTGCCTATTCTGTGCCGGAAAAACTTTTCATCCGTAAACTTTCCTAAGATGTTGCTCAACCCCCACCGCGTCCGAAAAAATCCGACTTCGCTTAGTGACTTTTGTTCGGACAGCTGACGGGCGAGGTGGTAAACGGTACCGAAAGCGTTGCCCGGAGAGCTGGGTTGGCATGGATGTTCTTTCCGCAGCTGGTAGGCAAGCGGACAACCAAATCCCAGCATCTGAACCGCGAGCGTCGGGGTCATCCGGTTTGCCGGCCGGTGTTTTAATATCACCTCGCTGGTCGGTATGCAGTTTTCGCAAAGCCGTGATTTCGGCGCTTTCTTCCGAGGCAAGCCCGGTAAACTTTTTCCGGGTAAATAAAGGCGGCCGGTTCGTAAAGAGAAATTCCCACAGCGGGCGCAAACCGCCGGGTGGTTCCAATTCCGGGATCTGACTAAAGCCGGCTTACGCATCGCTAAATGCGGCTGCATAAGCACCAGTTGTGTCGCTAAAGTCATCTCACCTCCTTAACCCTTAAATTGTCGGGTGCTAATATTTTGCGTGAGCGATAAATGAAAAACTGTTTGGCGGCCAAAGGCGAACAAGACTGCGGCCGATAATTTCGCTTTTGGTTACCGCGCCCCATGTTCGGGAATCGGAGCTAACCGCGCGGTTATCACCGAAGACGACGTAGGAGTCCGCCGGGACCGTGTATTTCGTTTGATTTGGCATTGCGGTTTTACCTTCGGTGACCATTCCTGGTTCGAGATAGTCCTCTTTCAACTGGTAGCCTTGGGGATGGGTGGCATTATAGATATAGACTTTTCCGTCACTAATCGTGACGCTCTCTCCCGGCAGACCGATCACTCTTTTAATGTAGTCGCGGTGTGGCGGCTCGGGAGATTTGAAAATAATAACGTCGCCGCGTTGCGGATTTCTAAAGCGGTAAGTAACTTTATCGGTCAGGAGATATTCGCCATTTTTAAAATCCGGCAACATCGAGTTGCCGTAGACCTCGTGCAACTGGGCAACAAAGACGTTCACGACGATAAAGAGCGCGAACGCCAAAACGACGGTTTCGAGGATATCGCTGATAAAGAGATAAAGGTCGTGAAATATTTTTTTCATAGGCTTGGTGCGCATGCCTGGAATCGAACCAGGGACCTCTACGATGTGAACGTAGCGCTCTAACCATCTGAGCTACATGCGCTTAAGAATAAATGGTGTCAATGAAACAATGAAACGATGAAACCATTCTCCCCTGTAGAATTATAATTCCCCTTCCGTATTAACTCAACCCGAAAATCGGCGGATTTTGCTATAATTTTGAAGAATAATGAACCTTCGCGTTAAAAAAGTGGCCGGGAATACGTTGTTCCAATTAGCTGGAAAGGCGGTTTCAATCACCTGTTCGCTGCTGGCGACGGCGTTAATTACCCGCCGGTTTGGTGAGAATGGCTACGGCCTGTTTGCCCTAATGACGACTTTCGCCGCCTATTTCTACCTGGTGGTGGATTTCGGCATTAATGCCATCGTGATCCGGGCGGTGACGGAAAATAAGGAAAAGATCGCCGATTACTTCCGCAACCTCTACACTTTCCGTTTTTTGTTCTCTTTAGTTATCTTTTTAGTTGTTCTTTGCCTTCTGCCCCGGATTAATTTTAAAACCTCCGAACTCAGTCTTGTCCGGTGGGGGATTGCGATCAGTTTATTTACGGTTATTTCCCAATCCCTTTATATCTCCGCCAACGCGATCTTCCAAAAAATATCCCGCTACGATCTTTCCAACCTCGCCTTAACCGCCGGAAATATTCTGGCCCTACTGCTGACCCTTCTCTTCCTTTTCCTAGGCAAAGATTTGCTGTGGATGGTAGGGGCGACGGTAGTGGGAGCCTTTTTGTCCGTGGCTTTTTCCTTTGCGCTGATCCGGCCTTTCGTGCACTCCCTTCGGCCGTCGTTCGAGACGAAAGTGTGGAAAGAAATATTACTGCCGTCCTTGCCGGTAGGACTGGGGCTAATCACGATGGTGATTATGGCCAAGACGGATATGTTTTTGCTCTCAACAATTACTTTGCCCTCAGCTTTGGGCTATACTAACGGCCAGGCTTTAGGCTTCTACGGTCTGGCCTACAAAGTTTTTGAGACCGCCCTGGTTTTCCCGACCTTCTTTATCAACGCCCTCTACCCGTTACTCTTGGAGGATCATTTTTCCGACCGGGAGAAACTTAAAAACACCGTGAAGAAATCGGCTCTGTTTCTCTTTCTCATCGGGCTGGTGGCAGCTATTGTAGGCATTATTTTCGCCCCCTTTGCTATTACGGTTCTGGGTGGGAGCCGTTTCTTACCCGCCGTCGCGCCGCTGCAAATTCTCCTGCTGTCGCTGCCGATCTTCTTTCCTTCGGCTCTGTTTGTCTGGCTGTTAGTTACGCTAGGGCGGGAAAAATATCTGCCCTTAATTTACGCGTTCGGATCCGTATTTAATATCGCCGGCAATCTGTATTTTATTCCCCGTTACGGTTTTCTCGCTTCCGCGTGGCTGACCGGAATTACGGAAGTAATTGTTACCGTTTTGACGGCCTATTTATCTTTAAAAATACTTTTTGCCAAGGAAGGTTCCCGTGCTTAATCCCCTGATATCCATTGTTATTGCCTCAAGCCGAAAAGATAGGAATAAGCTTTCGGCGTGTTTGGATTCCATTTACAAGGGATCTTTTCCGGCTGCTTCTTTTGAAGTTATTGTTGTCGACAGCGGGGCGGGGGACGAGGCAAAAGATTATCTTTTGGAGACAGCGAAAAGTCGCCCCAACCTTGTGCCTGCCTTTCCCGGCTTTGGTAATATCGGTCCGGCGCGGGCGCGAAATATTGGGATTAAGCTGGCCAAGTCGTCCTTGGTGGCTTTCACAGATGATGATATTTCGGTTGATCCGCAATGGCTGGAAAAGATTACTAAGGCTTTTCTTGAGCATCCCGAAGTGGCCGCTGTTGGCGGAATGACTTTGCCCCCGGACTCCTTGAGGCGAAATCCGTTTGCCGAATACGAATCGTCTATCTACCAACGCTATCTGAAAAATGGTTGCGCGGGCAGTTACTTATCAACGACGCGGGACGAGCACCCGGTATTTACCGGCAATATTGCTTATCGGAAGGAGGTTTTAGAAAAAGCCGGGGGTTTCAGCGAAAATTTTCCGCCTTTTGTCTATGGGGAAGATGGGGATTTAAAGGAACGGGTGCTAAAAATGGGCGGCCGGTTTTTGTACATCGACTCGGTAAATTACCACAATACGGAGTACAGTCTCGCCAGCTTTTGGCAAAAAGAGGAGAAACGGGGGGCGGGGATTTTGCGCTATCGGAAAGACCACTACGGGACGTCTAGGCTTACACCTTTAAGATCGGGGAGCCGTGACCTTAAAGGTGTTTTGCATATGGTTATGAACTTAATACACCTTAAAGGTGTAAAAAATATTATGGGTATGTTTATTCTGGGTTTGGCGGTTGTCGCCCGACAAGTGGGGAAAATTCGTTACTATGGAAAAGTCTAAAATTCTTTTTACCGACCATACTCCTTTCGTCGGTGGGGCGCAGCTGGCGCTTCTCCGTCACCTCCGGCACCTGTCTCGGGATCGGTATACCCCTTTCGTTGCCTGTTCCGACGCGGTTCCTCTGTTTGTTGAAAAGTTACGGGCGGCTGAAACTGCAACCACGATTTTAGCCTTTCCCAAATTGAAGTTACTCGGTCTCCCGTCAGTAGCTAACCTCATTAAAATCACTTGGGAGCTTTGTATAATAATCCGGAAGGAAAAGATTGACGTTATCGTAGCCAATACTGAGCGGGCGGCCTATCCGTCTCTTTTGGCGGCGAAACTAACTGGCCGGCCGTTTATTTTGTGGGTTCGGGATTTTGAGTACGGGCAGAAGATGTTTGCCTTCTTGGCATTTTTTAGTTCGGACGTGGTTTTCGTTTCCCGGGCCCTGAAAAATTATTATCACAGTGATAAGGGACACGTTGTTTATGTCGGCACCGAAGTACCGCAATCCACTACAACCGCTGATACAACCCATTACCCCCTGATTCACATCGGCTTCGCTGGTCGGCTGGTCGCCTGGAAAGGCGCGCAAGTCCTAATTGAGGCGGCCCGGTTGCTGAAAGAGGAGAACTTTCTTCCCGGTGGCTGGCAGATAGTTATTGCCGGCTCGGGGGAAAATCAGGCGGGGTCGAATGAGATGGAGCTTCACCAAATGGTGGAAAGAGGGGGTTTGCAGACTGTTATTAAATTTTCCGGTTTTAGAGAACAGATGACTGAGTTTTACGAATCACTGGACATTTTTGTCCACCCGTCAATTAAGCCCGAACCATTCGCTACGGTAGTCGTGGAGGCGATGGCCTTGGGGCTTCCGGTTGTAGCGAGTAACGCCGGGGGAACGCCGGAAATAATAAAGGACGGGGAAAACGGCTTCCTCTTTCCGAGCGGAGACGCCCAATCTCTCACGGGACAGCTGAAAATATTATTATTGGATAAGGAGTTACGGAAAAGAATTGGGGAGAATGCGCGCGAAACTGTGCACTCGGAATTTACGGAAGAGAAGGTGACCGGGCAGATGGAAACTATATATGGAGAGGTTCTCCCCGCCGGGTGGCGGATCGAACGGTAATTAGTGGCTATGAAACAATGAAACAATGAAACCATGAGAATTACTAAGGCATTTCTCTACATTTTTATTTTATCGCTGACCCTTGGACAACTGGGCAGTTACCGGTTTGGGGAGGGTGTGGTTTATATCTCGGATTTACTGCTGGCGGCTTTAATCGTCATCTGGCTGCTGGAAAGTTTTTTGGTTATCCGTTCCTTAAGACTTGAGCGTAAGGGGATTTTTATCTTTTTGTTCGGGGTGGTTTCCCTCCTAACCCTTCTTAATGCCACCAGGTTTTTCAGCTCCGCCGAAATTATTACTGGCAGTTTGTACTGGTTCCGTTGGGTCGCTTATGCGCTTGTTTATTTCCTGGTTCGGGATTTAATCACCAAAGGAGAAAAGATTCGTGAGCCGATCATATTTCTTTTAATTGTTGACGGCCTTTTTCTGGCTCTGTCTGGTTTTATCCAATTGGCGGTTATTCCGGATTTCCGCCTCCAGGCGGTGGAATCAGGCTGGGACCCACACAAAAACCGTCTGCTTTCGACCTTTTTCGACCCGAATTTTACCGGGGCTTTTTTGTCTTTAACTTTGAGTTTAGTCATCAGCCGGCTTTTTTCGCCGGGGCGAAAATTGCTCTACGTTGTGGCTTTACCAGTTCTTCTATTAGCCCTTCTCCTAACCTTCTCCCGCAGTGCCTGGCTGATGTTCGGCGTGATTATCCTGGTCTTCGGCCTTCTCCGTTCCCGTTGGCTCTTATTGCTCGCCGTTTTTCTCGCTTTCTCCGCCTACTTTTTCGTGCCCCGGGTGCAGACCCGACTTTCGGGGGTAACGGATCCGGCCGATTCCGCTCACTTTCGGCTCATCTCGTGGAATAATACTTTGAAAATCGCCGGCGACTATCCGCTCAGTGGCGTCGGGTTTAATCTTTTCCGCTACGCCCAGGCTGATTACGGCTTCTTCGGTTTTCGCGATCCCTCGGGAGGGCACGCCGGGGCCGGTTCCGATTCCAGCTGGCTTTTGGTTCTCGCTACCACCGGTGTTTTCGGGTTTCTAATTTTCAGTCTGCTATATTTACGTCTTTTATTGGAAAGCTGGAAGGCTCGAGGCACTGTCGTTGGTTTGGCGCTTCTGGCGGCTTTAGCGGGATTAGTAGTCGAAACCAACTTCATCAATGCTCTTTTTTATGTGCCCATAATGTCATGGGTCTGGCTTGTGGCAGCGCTTCTATAAGTCAAAATTCAAAAATGTCTCCTGTCATCCTGAGGAGTCAACGACGAAGGATCTCTGACCTTGTGTCAGGCTTTCAACTGATTCCAATCTCAATAAAATCCGGGTTAGTTTCTTGAATTAGTCTCATCTTTTTTTGTCTGGTCCATCCTTTTAGTTCTTTCTCTCGCGCTATGGCTTCAAGCGGGTTGTTGTAATTTTCAACGTATATCAGTTTGTTAATGTTGTATCTCTTTGTAAATCCATCAACCTTTTTATTTTTGTGCTCCCAAATTCTTCGGCTAAGATTACTTGTTATTCCGATGTAAAGTGTTGCGGATAGGTTGGTGAGGATATAGACATAGAACGTTTTGTCCATTTAGTTAAGTTTAAGCACTAGGACGCCCATTCGGGCGAGATCCTTCCCTTCCTTCGGCCCTTGGCGAAGTCCGGTCAGGATGACTTAAAGTCACTTTTTAATTTTGAATTGAACTTTTGAATTTTGACTTTTGACTTTTGAATTAGTCTTAAAATGTGCGACTGAAGTACACCGTCCGATACACGTCCGTCTTATTGCCGGCGATGTCTTCCGCCTCAATGGTTAACTTATTTTCCCCGTCCTTCAGCGAGTAAAGAATCTTAAAGTTGCCCAGCTCGTCCACCACCGCCTGCAACTCGTTAACCCGGATCGTCGTATTCGGATCGGTCTTGCCGGCGACCTTGATCTCGCTTTCTTTCTGGTTAAAGGTTGCCCGGTCGGCGGGTTCCAGCAGGCTTAAAACCGGGGCCTTCTTCTTGTAAATCACCGTGACTACCCGGGACGGCCTACTCTCCGCCCCGCCTTCAATGGAGGCTTTGACGTAAAACTTATTTTCCCCGTCGGAAAGCGAAATGCTTTCGAAGGAGAAAGTGCCCTCCTTATCAACAACTCGCTTTTCCAATTGTAGGTCATTCACGAAAAGAGTGACGGTCACACCCGGATCGGCGTAACCGGAAATATTTATCGATTCGGCTTTGGTGGCCGTCGGGAGGCTGGTTAGGCGGGGCGAGGCCGGGGTTATTATTCTACTGCGAGCCGGTGTTGAGGCGTTGCCGGAGAAGCTGATGGTTTTCCAAAAAGTGTCGATGTTGGAGATTATGGCGAGGCCCCAAAAATACATAGCGGCTAAAACGGCCAGAACAATTAGGAAGCGGAGGCCGATTTTCCGGAACAGCTCCATTTCGGTCGAGATTTCTTTCTTGGCCGGACTGCTGGGGCGATGGAGGTGATAATTTCCCGCTTTCATTTACACTCTAACTCTACCAAACTCCTCCCCCAACTTCCACAACTTGACATTTATGGCTTAATTCAGTAACATGACAATATGGTCAAATTAGTGAATCAGACAATATTTACTGCTCTATTAAAGGAGAAACAGCTCCTAACCTTTACGGCGGCGGACATCTGCGCTCTTTTCGGAGTCAGCGCGGTGGCAACAGCAGGGTTACTCAACCGCTACACAAAAAGAGGACTTATTCTCCGGATAAAACGGGGGTTTTACGTGTTGGCCGAGGCTTTACCGCCCGATGTTTACCTCGCAAATAAAATTTACAGCCCTTCATATATCTCGCTCGAATTTGCATTGTCGTATCACGGGGTTATTCCCGAGACCGTTTACGAAATTACTTCGGTTACGACGAAGGCCACCCGTCGGCTGGAAACCCTGGGAAAGGTATTTTCTTATCGGAGAATTAAGAAGTCTGCGTATACCGGGTATGGGACCGAGAAACAAGGTACAGCCAGTTTTTTTATCGCCGACGCCGAGAAAGCTTTCGTGGATACAAATTACTTCCGGATAATAAACGCGCAGGAACCCTTATCCCGGTTTCATAAGGATAAAATCAACCCCGAAAAAGCCTTATACTACGCAAAACTGTTTAATAACCTGAAATTGACCAGCATTATTAAAACAACCCTTCAATGATTAATATTGAAACACTTGAAAAATTAGCGCGGCAGACTCAGACTAGTGTGTTTCCGAACGTTGTTCGTGAGTATTTTCAGCACGTATTTTTGGCCGAGCTTTACAGGTTACCGGAGGCGGGGCGAATCCTTTTTAAAGGTGGTACGGCGCTTCGCGTGGTTTATAACAGTCCGCGTTTTTCGGAGGATTTGGATTTTTCCCTTTTTAGTACTCCTTTAAAAAAGGTTACCTCTTTCGTTGAGGACTTATTTGTCCAAGTATTAACTGAGATGGAAAATGCCGGAATAAGGGTTGAACTCGGCGATAAACTCGGATCGACCAGTGGGGGATATTTTGGTCTGGCCACTTTCCGTATGTTTGAATACCCATTGATCAGTGTGGAATTGAATGTATCGGCGCGAAATATCAGGGACGTAATTGGGGAAATTGACAGCGTAGCGAACAACTTTGTACCCACCTATACAATTATGCATCTGCCGCAAAAAGAGATCGTTGAAGAAAAAGTTTTTGGGGCGCTTCGGGATCGTAAAAAACCCCGGGATTTCTACGATTTATATTTTATTATGCGCAGTAACCTTCTTTCCCACGACCAAAAAAAACGATTATCCGGACTAAAAGAGCAGATAGTTAGGGATGCAAAAGCTATTAATTTTCGCACCGAGCTTGGGGTATTTTTACCGGCGGATCAGCAGGCGATTATCCGTGATTTTCCCGCAACACTTGCGCGCGAGCTCAATCGACAGTTAAGCACTTTGAGTTGATAATGGCTGTAAATTATTGACAATATATAATAAGTACGTTATAATGTACGTATGGATACTAAAACCACCCTCTCGATCTCCCAAGCCCGCAAAGTCATTTTTTCAATCGCCGAAAAAGTCCAAAGGCCTGGCGCTTACTACACTCTGACTGAAAAAGGCCGACCGAAGGCTGTCGTTATGTCGGCGCAGGAATTCGAAAATTGGCAAGAGACTCTAGAGGTAATGCAGGAATTTCCGGATTTAAAAAAGGATATTGTCGAAACGGAATCGGCTGTTAAAAGCGGTGAATACAAAAGCTGGACGACTTTGACGACCCTTTTGGGCCGGGAAGGCTTCGTTGTCGCCGAGAATACTCCGAAAAGGTATGCAGTTCCAACTACGACTAAAACCAAGCGCGCAAAAAGAGTTAGATAAACTGGAGAAAACAGCCCGTTATAAGGTTCTGGCGGCTTTTTCGGAAATCGCTAAGGACCCTTTTGTCGGGAAGAAATTGGAAGGGGAGTTTCGCGGCTGCTACTCTTACCGGGTTTGGCCTTTTAGGATTATTTACCTCATCTACAAAAAAGAGCTCCTCGTTCTCGTTATCCGCATCGGTCACCGCCAAGGCGTTTATTGATATATTTTCAGGTCATGCGGTAATATTTAAGAACGGAGGTATGACGGAGAACATCTTTGAGAAAATCAAGAATATTAATGAATACGGGCAGGAATTTTGGAGCGCCCGTGATTTGTATAAATTACTTGGTTACACCGAATACGGGAAGTTTCTTCCGGCTATAGAGCGGGCAAAGGAAGCCTGCAAAAACAGTGGGCAGGGTGTAGAGGTGCATTTCGCTCACCTGAGCGATATGGTTCCCATTGGCTCCGGAGCCGAAAGGTCTGTTGAAAATTTCTCTCTTTCCCGCTATGCCTGTTACCTTATCGCCCAAAACGGTGATCCGCGGAAAGAAGAGATTGCCAGGGCGCAGACTTATTTTGCGATCCAAACTAGGCGCCAGGAGGTGCAGGAACTGCAAATTGAGGACAGCAAACGCGTATTTCTGCGGGATGAGATGAAGGAACACAATAAGGAATTGGCCCAGGCGGCCAAATCCGCTGGTGTTATTAACCATGCCAATTTTCAGGACTTCGGATACATGGGACTTTACGGGGGTTTAAGGCAAAAAGACATTCATTCCAAGAAGAAACTTAATAAAACTGATGCAATTTTAGACCATATGGGAAGTGAAGAACTCGCGGCTAATCTATTCCGGGCCACGCAAGCCGCGGCTAAACTTAAGCGGGAAAATATTTTCGGCCAGAGAAATGCCAGCCTGGCCCACTTTAATGTTGGGAAGAAGGTCCGTCAGACAATTAGAGAATTGGGCGGCACGATGCCGGAGCATTTACCAACCCCGGAAAACGTAAAAGAATCTAGAAAGCGCCTTAAAAAATCCCCAGGAAAGTTATTGTCAACTTAGTTAATCTCCCAGCCAATTACCCTAGCAAAGAAACAACCTGCCTCGCTGGTCATCGACTCTGAGGCTCAGACTCGAAGAGCAGGCGGGTGAAGCAATTCTGCAACCCAACTCGAAATATGAGGGGGAAAGGGGTAGAATTATAATAGGCTTAGGAATTCAAAATCATTTTCAAATGAGGTTGGTATTGTTAGCATGGTCAACTATATGAATACAATATTTGAACAACTTACAGATTTATTAAAAAAAGACGAGCGCCTTGTTTCGCAAGACGACGTATTGTTGAAAAATCAAACACAGGAATTGGCGCGCAAGAATGATCCGGCGCTCTTAAAACTTTTACTTTCCGACAAAACGATAAAACAGCACTTCCTTTTTGAGGTAGAAAAAACGCTGATTTTTGATAAAGAAAAGTTTGTCCGCTTTATCTCCAACAAACAATTTTTGCCGGATTCTTATACTGCTTTCAAAAACAAAATTGGTTTAACTGCTGGTGATGAGTATGTGAGCGAAAACAAAGAAGTGGTTTTGGTATGGCCTTACAAAGACTGTGTTTTGGAAGGCGGAATGACAAAAGAAGATCAAAAAAGAGATGAGATTTTTTATAACGAAACATTAGCGCCGGACGACATCAATCGCTTGCTTGACGCCAAAGTTTTTACCAATTTTAAGCGGTTAGACAAAAAAGGCGAACACAAGCTGGACGGTTTCAAGCGCGATGAAAAAGGCACGATTAAAGATAATTTGATTATTAAAGGCAATAACCTACTCGCGCTCGCTTCGCTCAAAAAAGAATTCGCCGGAAAAGTTAAACTGATTTATATTGATCCGCCGTATTATTTTTCTGAAAAGAAAGATGGAGATACCTTTGCGTATAATTCAAATTTCATACTTTCTACCTGGCTAGTTTTTATGAAAAATCGGTTAGAAATTGCCAAAAAACTTCTAGACAAGGAAGGTTCAATATTCGTGCAGATCTCTGATGATGGGGCTTCTTATTTAAAATTACTAATGGATCAGGTTTTTGGCGTAGAAAATTTTGTAAATGTTATTAGTGTCAGAATGAAAAATATTGCTGGCGCGAGTGGTGGTGGTGAAGATAAAAAATTAAAGAAAAACATTGAGTTTATATATATTTATTCTTGCAATGAATCTTATTTCAAACCTTTTAATAATATTTACGATTACAAAGAATTATATGAAGTGGTACAAGAATACAAAGAAAATGAAGTGAGTTGGAAGTACACCTCTGTTTTGTATGACGAGGGTTCAAAGAAATATATAGCACTAGCAAAAGATGGCGATGGGAATGATATTAAGATATATAAAAGAGTAAATCCTATTTTTAAATCAGTAAATCAAATATCAAAAGAAGAGAAAATATCAGAAAAGGATGCATATTATAAGTATTCGGATAAAATATATACAACAGCAATGCCGCAGAGTTCTATTAGATTAAGAGTCATGGATGTTCTAGGAGAAAGGGTTAATGATGCTGATTTATTTTCAATTGAATATGTCCCGAGGAGTGGAAGAAATAAAGGTAGACCTTACGAACAATTTTATAAAGGTGAAAAACTCAGACTTTTTTCTTGGCTACGAGATGTTTCTGTGAAAAAAGATGGATTAATTCTTAAAAAAGAATTACAGGGTACATATTGGGACGGATTTAATTTAAACAATCTATCAAAAGAAGGGAGAGTCCAATTAGAGAATGGGAAAAAACCAGAAGCTTTGCTCCGGAGAATAATTGATATGGCGACAGAAGAAGGCGAAACTGTTTTGGATTACCATATTGGTTCGGGGACAACTTGTGCTGTGGCGCACAAAATGGGAAGAAAATACATTGGAATGGAGCAAATTGACGATCAAATGAATAAATCCATAGAAAGACTTCATAATGTAATAAACGGAGATGATAGTGGTATATCAAAATCAGTGGATTGGAAGGGAGGAGGAGATTTTGTATATATGGAACTTGCCAAGTGGAATGAAGAGTGGATTGAAAAAATTGAAAAAGCTAAGACCGGAAAAGAACTTGCCAAACTTTGGGATGAGATGAAAGAAACCGCCTTTTTAAGCTACAAAGTAGATCCGAAAATGATCGACGCGAACGCCAAAGATTTTGCGGATTTATCGCTTACCGATCAAAAGAAGTTTTTGATTGAGTGCTTGGATAAAAATCAGCTTTATGTCAATTTGAGCGAAATTGAGGATAAGGAGTATGGGGTGAGTAAAGAAGACCAGAAATTAAATAAAGAATTTTATAATAATTAGTATGCAAAAAATAAAAACAATAGAAATATCAAAACTACATCTATGGACAGAAAATCCAAGAGATCCTGTTGATACAAACAAAACAGACGAGTATGTAATTGATCGTATTATAAAAGATAGTGATAATAGATGGAATATTCAGAAACTAGTACGAAAGATGGGGAAATATTATGATTATTCAGAATTACCAATCGTTGTTTTAAAGGACAAAAAATATCTAGTTTACGACGGAAATAGAAGAATTGCATTGCTAAAAATATTACAAGACGATAAAAAGTATTCTAAATATGTCGGGAAACTTTTTAGAGAACTAGAACCAGAGTTATTAAGAAATCAAACAACTCTTCCATGTAATGTTTGCGATGAACAGACAGCAATAAGTAGTATAGAGAGGAAACATATTGATAACGGATCTTGGGGGGAGCTTGAAAGAGATTATTTTTTATTAAATTTCAAAAAAGAACCCAGGAGTATTTTTGTTGCTATAAATGATCAAGCTGGAGTTATCAAAGGAAATAAGACGCTCAATAAGAGATTTGTAAAAGAGGAAGTTTTAAATGAAAAAAATCTTAAAGAGATTGGAATAGAATTTAAAGAAGGAAAACTTTTTAGTAGGTACTCCAGTAATCAATTAATTCAAATTTTCAAAGCAACGCAAGACGCCTTAAAACAAGGCGGAATATCTACTAGAAACAATAGAGGAAAATTGAAAACAGTAATTGTAAAAGATAAATCTATCAATGAAATTTTACAGAATCCTGAAAATAGTAATTTAGAAGAGGTTTATGTTAAGCACGAACAATCAGAAAAATTAACTAAAATACAAAAGTCGCCTAGCACAAAGAAAAATGACGCTTTGTTCGGTAGAGAATTACAGCTCGAGGAGGGTACTGTTAATGATTTATATCTTGCTATTGATAAGATTTATAAAAAAGGGCGAGATGATGAAAATATTTTGTTGATTATTGGAATGTCAATGAGGTTAATGTTGGATGTTGCTGCAAGAATCTATTATAACAAACAAGGTGATCTTAAAAATGCGGAAAAGGAAAAGCCGTACTTAAATTTTATTAAGTGTTTCCAAAAACAATGTAATGATAAAAAGATTGTCAATTATTTAAGCATCACTTCAGACTTCTTGAATAAGAATTTTGAATTCGAAGCTTTACTTGGAAAATATGCACACGGAAACACAGAAGTTTCAAAACAAGATGTATTAAAGATGTCGTGTGTAACAGCGGATATTATAGAGTATTATTTCAAAAAATAAATATGTTTTACTCACCATTAAGATATCCGGGAGGAAAAAACAAATTAGCAAAATTTGTTGCTTTGGTGTGTGAGAAGAACAATATCAATGGGCACTATGTAGAACCTTACGCCGGTGGAGCGTCTGTTGCACTTTATTTATTATTTAACGGATATGTTAAAGAAGTAACAATCAATGATTTTGATCGAGCAATTTATGCCTTTTGGTATTCTATATTAAATAATACAGATAAATTTTGTAGAAAAATTAAAAATACTGAAATTACTGTTGAAAAATGGAAAAAGTTTAAAAAGATTCACTCAAATAAAATAGATGCTGACTTATTTAATTTGGGTTTTGCAACCTTTTTTCTTAATCGCACAAACCATTCTGGCGTTCTTGATGGCGGAATAATCGGTGGGATAAATCAGAAAGGAAATTATAAGATTGATTGCCGTTTCAATAAGGAAGATTTAATTGAGAGAATTAAACTTATCGCGAAATATAAAAAAAATATTCACTTATATAATCTTGACGCGTTAGATTTAATTGAAAAAATACAAAAAAATAATGATGAATATAAAAATACTATTTTTTATTTTGATCCACCCTATTATTTAAAAGGCCCATCGCTTTATATGAACCATTATAAACCGGATGATCATAAAAAAGTTAGTGAAAAAATAAAAGGCATTAAAAATGCCAAATGGATTGTGTCATATGATAATGTTGCACAAATCAAGCAATTGTATACTGATATTAAAAAGAAAGAATATAGTTTTTTTCATACAGCGAACGAAATAAAAGAAGTAAAAGAAATTTTGTTTTTTAGCAGTAATTTAATTATTCCTATGAATTTGAATCCAGTAAAAGTCTAAATAGATATGCTTTACGAAGATTTTAATGCGAAAACAAGAATGGACGGCGCTGATGTTTTCAAAAACAAAGCACTAGAAAAACCGGAGGTTTTGAAAAATCTCAACCCGGCTTTTTCAGCGCGCGAATACCAAAAAGAAGCGTTGGGGCGATTCTATTATTATGTTGAGGAATATCATCAGAAACAAAAGCCAATTCATTTGATGTTCAATATGGCGACCGGTTCGGGCAAAACGCTCATAATGGCCGCCAATCTTTTGTATTTTTATCAAAAGGGCTACCGCAATTTCATTTTCTTTACTCGTCTCGGCAACATTATTCAAAAGACCAAAGCCAATTTTCTTGATCCGAATTCCAAAAAGTATTTGTTTGCCGACAAAATTACGCTGGGCGGACAGGAGATAAAAATCAAAGAAGTGGATAATTTTGAAGGCGTAAATGATGATGACATAAACATTATTTTTTCTACTACGGCGCTATTACACTCCCGTTTTAATTTCGCGCGCGAAAATGTTTTGACTTACGAAGATTTTACGGACAAGAAAATTGTTTTGATTGCTGATGAAGCGCATAACTTATCGGCGGAGACAAACAGCAAACTAAGTAAAACAGAAGAAGAAGACCGTCGAAACTGGGAAAATACGGTTGTGCGGATTTTGAATGCCAACAGCCAAAAGGAAAATGTGCTTTTGGAATTTACAGCAACGGCTCGCTTCGAACAGGAATATCCGGAAATATTGGAAAAATACAAAGACAAGGCGATTTATCGCTATGATCTGAAAGAATACCGTTTGGACGGATTTTCAAAAGATGTGCGGACTTTGCAAATTAACGCGCCGATTATGGAACGCGCGCTTTCGGCGGTGATTATTTCGCAATATCGTCGTAAAGTGGCAGAAAAGTACAAAATCGCATTGAAGCCGGTGGTGATGTTTAAAGCTAATAGAGTAAGTATCCCCAAAGAAGGAATATCAAAAGAACATAATCCGCAAATTGTCGTTTCGAGCATTTTCAAAAATTCTTTTCATAAACTTATTTCTGAACTCGGCGAAAAACATCTAAAACAACAAACAGCCATTAAAGACGCAACATTGCAAAAAGGATTTCAATTTTTCAATGAGCAAAAAATATCCTTGGCCGATTTAGTGTTAGAAATTAAAAGTGATTTTGCGCCGGAAAAGTGTTTGACTGTTGATGAAGATAAGGATTTAGAGCAAAAGCAAATTTTACTTAATTCTTTGGAAGATCAAAGCAATGAAATTCGCGCTATTTTTGCGACAGAAAAATTGAATGAGGGCTGGGATGTTTTGAATCTTTTTGATATTGTCCGGCTCTATAATAGCCGTGATGCTAAAAGCAACAAGCCGGGGAAAACAACCGTGCAAGAGGCACAGCTTATAGGACGAGGCGCGAGATACTATCCTTTTACGCTTGGCGAATTTACGGACGCATATAGACGAAAATTTGATACGGACACACAAAATGAACTTCGGATTTTGGAACAGCTTTATTATCACAGCGTAACTAATCCCCGCTATATTCAGGAATTAGAAAGTGTTTTGGTTCGTGAAGGTATTATGCCCTCACGTACAGTGCAAAAAGAGATCAAAATCAAAAGCAATTTTAAGAACAGCGATTTTTGGAAGAAAGGATATATTTTCTTAAATTCTCGCAAGGAAAATTTAGGAAAGGATGTTTTTGCGCTTTCGGACGCCAAAGCAGAATTTGACCACAATGCTGAAATAAACATTTTTCAACTGCCAACGCGAGAAGCGATAGAAAAAGATTTGTTTGTTACGGGTGCTGGCACCGGGGTAAAGGCAAAAATAGAAATTCGGGATTATAAAATTGCTGATTTGGGAACGCATACTGTCCGTACCGCTTTGGCAAAAATACCTGCCGGACGATTTGACGAGCTGAAAAAGATATTTGGCAATATAGAATCCGCAAAGGATTTTATTTCAAATGAAAAATATCTTGGTGGAATAAATATTAAGGTGAAAGGTACAAGCGAACAAGTAGAAAATCTTTTGCAGATTGAAAAATTGAGTATCGCAGGATTTGTGATTGATAAAGTTCTGGAAATCGCCGGCAAAGAGAAAAAGGAATACTACGGAACAAGTGCATTCAAAGCTCATTTGATCCAGAAAATATTTGAAAATGACAAGGTGTTGCAATTGGATAGCGAAAGTCCGCGAGCGCAAAATATGCGGGATTTTGATTTTTCTTCTCACGATTGGTTTGCCCAAAATGAAATCTGGGGAACGAGCGAGGAAGAATCATTTTTGCGCTTTATTGATGAGGCAATAACAAAGTTAAAGAAAAAATATCAAGATATTGCCTTGCTTCGAAATGAGCAGTTTTTCAAAATTTACAGCTTTGAAAACGGCGAGCCGTTTTATCCAGATTTCGTTTTGTTTTTGACCGAGAAGAAGACAATGCAAGAGGTTATGTATCAGATTTTTGTTGAGCCAAAAGGTGATCAGTTTTTGGACGCGCAAAACACTTTTGAGCAATCGAAAGAAGGGTGGAAGCAGAAACTATTGATTGAAATTGAAAAAAGTCATTCAGTTGATTTAAAGATAGAAAATATGGATTTTCGTTTGATCGGTTTGCCTTTCTTTAACGAAGGACAAGTGAATAGTGCCTTGCGTGAAAAGTTTGAAGAAGTGTTTAATAAACAGTTGTTAATCCAGATATAGTGGCTATACGACCTCATAATCAACGTGAATCAATTTTATCTCCTGACAATTCATAATCACTCGGCGGCAAACCCTTTACTTGTCGGGAAATACTGATACTTGTAAATTAAAGGCAGTTAATGGCACATGCAGAGGGTTCTCGGTCCACTTTTCAGTTATTCCGTGTGATCACGAGCTAATAGAGCCGCTATGTTTTGGTCCACTTGACGAAGTGGTTGACTTTCGTTTTATTTTCGGTATATATTGAGTTTAGGAGATGTGAAACGTATGAAATCCGGCAAAGATACAAAACTGGCAATTTTTGAGGGAAAACAAATCCGTCGTTACTGGGATGATGAAAAAGAGCTTTGGTTTTTTTCCGTTGTTGATGTGGTTGGGATATTAGCAGATAGCGTTGACCCAAGAAAGTACTGGAATAAATTAGCTCAAAGACTCCGTAAAGAGGGCAGCGAGGTGGTGACAAAATGTCACCAACTGAAACTTCAAGCCAGCGACGGCAAATATTATCTGACTGATGCCGCCGATACGGAAACAATACTCCGTCTAATCCAGTCTATTCCTTCTCCAAACGCCGAGCCCGTTAAACTTTGGTTAGCTCGGGTAGGCTACGAAAGAATTCAGGAAACCACCGACCCGGAAAAATCAATTAATCGTGGGAGGCGAAGTTGGCAGCGGATGGGGCGGAGCGAAAAGTGGATTCAGCAACGGATGATGGGGCAGGAGATCCGCAATAAACTAACGGATTACTGGAAAAACAACGAAGTTAAAGAAAGCGACGAGTACGCAATCCTTACAAATATTATTCACCAGGAGTGGAGTGATCTATCCGTCAAGGAGCACAAAAATCTAAAAAGCCTAAAGACACAAAATTTGCGCGATCATATGACTGACGCAGAGTTAGTGTTTACGGCGCTCTCGGAGCTTTCAACAAGAAAAATTGCGGAAACAATGGAATCCAGGGGTTTGGCGCAAAATAAGATTCCGGCGAAGCGCGGCGGACGGGTGGCGAAAAATGCACGGCTGGAGCTGGAGCAGAAAACCGGAAAAAAGGTCGTTACCGGGTCTAATTATCTTCCTCCGGGACGGAAAAGACTGAGTTAAGAATAAAGGAGTAGAATAAGTTATGTACAAGTTATCTCCTTCAGACTTTAAATACCTCTACGAAGATTGCAAGTATTGCTATTACCAAAAGATAAAAAATTCGGTGCTGCTGCCCTCGATCGGAATGCCGGGGGTTTTTAGTAAGCTGAACGCCCTACTCCAGAATGCCATCATAGGGATGGATTTACGGGAAATCGATTCTGAACTTCCGGCCGGGAAAATTGAAGTGAAAGAGGGTTTTCTTAAATCCAAACCAATTCCGCCGACGGGGGATTGTTTTATCGGCGGCCGGTTCGACATTGCTTCCAGGCTTGACGACGGGACTTATTCCGTTATTGATTTTAAAATTACCGATCCGACCAACGATAAAATCCAAAAGTTTTTTCCCCAACTTCACGCCTATAAATTCGCTCTCGAAAACCCCGCCTTTGGCGAAGCTAAGATAGTGAGTAAAATGGGCGTGGTCACGATTAACCCTGAGGCGGTTTCCTTTCCGGGAGATAAGGTGGTTTTCACGGCGAAACCCCAGTGGTTCGAGATTAAGGAAGATATGCCGCGGTTTTATAATTTTATCTCCGAAATCAGCATTCTTCTTAACGGAAAGACGCCCTCGGAAAATCCGGACAATTGCAAATGGTGCGCTTACCGTAAACTGACCGGCAGACCCCACCCGGTGCAGGAAGGTCTGCCATTCTGATCTAAATTATTATTTATGTCCCTGCCCTGCCTTAAGCCTAAGCTTGGGAAAACTGTATTTTTCTTCCTCTCCTTCATCCTAATTATCCAATTCTCCGATTTACCGATCTCTCCAGCCCTCGCCGACACCCTTCCCGCCGCCGCCCCAGCGGGGCAATCTGTACTTGCGGCCCAAACGACAATGGATACAGCCGGAGCTTGTCATTCCGACTTCGGCCGGTCCTTCCTCCTCAACTGGCCCTTTGGTCTAGATTCAACCGCCGACTCGGTTCCTCTGTCCGGAATAGCCATCTATGTCGCCACTCGGATAATGGCCGGTGGGC
>JBBTUG010000007.1:0-25212 GCA_038063895.1 Patescibacteria group bacterium
ACCGTCCGGTTTTTATTATCCGTTAAAGCTTCGACTAAATAGCCAACCCCGCCCGGTCCGTAGCCTTCGAGTTTCAGCTCAATCAATTGCTGAGCATCCTTGTCGCCGCCGGTTGCCCGCTTTATTGCCCGTTCGATTAGGTCATTACCCATCTTGACTTCCCGCGCCTTCTCAATCGCTTTCCGCAAAGTTGGGTTGTCAGCCGGATCTCCCCCGCCCTTGCGGGCCGCCACTGAGATCAGTCGGGCCACTTTGGTGAATGCCTGGCCTCGTTTCGCGTCCTGCACCGATTTATCGTGCTTAATTGTTGCCCAATGCGAATGTCCCGACATAACAGAATAATACTACAAAACCTAATTAATTATTTCAACCCTAGTCCATCGTATATCTGAACTGCTATGAGTTAATCTGGCTTGACATTTAGGCGAAAAGGGAGTAACTTTAACCAGTAACTATATGAGCGAACGACTTGGAGCTTTATTTCTTAAAGAGCCCGCACGCGCGAAGGAAGTCCGGTTTAAACTGGAGATTACCGGCGAGTCTTTAAAAAGCATTAAAGCTACCGATCCGATTAAATTTGAGTTGAGTAGCAACGACGACGTCGTCTTTACCAATGAAGCCGGAAAAAAACTCGGCCATGTTGCTCCGGCCGACTTAGCCCAAAAGCTTCGCGGTTCCCTTAAAGCTCATCAAAAAGTTGAAGGTCGGGTTATTGAACGGATTAAGGACACGGTGGACGTATTGATTAAAACCGCCGCTCCCCTCTTTCAGGAAGAGGAGGAGTTAACCGAAGATATCCGGACCGGAGTGACGGGCGAAGAAACCGAAACTGACGGAGAAGAGCA
The DNA here is from genome assembly GCA_038063895.1 of Patescibacteria group bacterium. Taxonomy (GTDB): domain Bacteria; phylum Patescibacteriota; class WWE3; order JAMCXX01; family JBBTUG01; genus JBBTUG01. The sequence goes on from JBBTUG010000007.1 coordinate 846, forward strand.
CGACGAAGAAACCGAAAAAGACGAAACCGAAACCGTTCCCGGGGTCGAGTAACCGCTAAATACCCCTGACTATAGTAAATCAAAAGTCGCTTCCGCTGTTTTTCTGCCAATAAGCATTCCGTAGCCGAGGTTTCCCGCCCCCGCGGAGCGGACTTTTTCCATCTCCTCAATAATCAGATCAATTTCCGTTGAATACTTTGTTAAATTTGGCGAATTGGTCTCTTTCCACTCGGATAACTTTTCCTGAAGCGGCGTGTAGTAATTTTCCCAAAGTGTTGAAGGGTAGATCTTTTTAAAAACCAATTCGAAGCCGTTCTCCTTGAATAATTGCAGGTATTTATCCGTAGTGAGAATTTCCGCTCCGTCAACTTCCAGTATACTTCGTAAACCAGCCGGGGGGCTGTCCGTTAACCACAACGGCTCCCCCAAGATCAGCAAACCCTTATTCTTCAACACCCGGTTAATTTGCCTTAGAGCTCCGGCTTTATCAGTTAGAAACAGCACCCCGTTAGCCAGCGCAAAATCGAAAGTGCCTTTCCTGAACGAAAGTTTTAAAACATCCTGCGCGGAGGTGGCAATATTCCGGTTAACTTTTTTACTCAACGCCCGTTGCTTAATTATCGTCAGCCAGGCGGGATTAATATCCGTCGCCGTGGCTTTTACGCCGTATTCTTTCGCCAAATAAATCGACCCGAATCCGGCCGAAGCGCCAATCTCGAGAACAACCGACCCCTTCGGAAGATGCGCAACCGCTGCCGCCTCTTTAAGAAAATCTTCTCCCCCGGGAGCGTAAAGGTCTAAATCCAAATCAGGATAAAACATTTCAATTAATATTATAGCTAACCGCGGGAAACTTTAACAGGCAGAATTATTCACGTTTGGGGCTAAAAACACAGCCCCGCCCTCCGGATGGAGGGCGGGGCTGAACCGTCTTTAAACACGGATGCGTTTACCTTAACTCGTCGTCATCCGCTGCGCTGTCTTTAGCCGGTTTTTCCTCGGCCTTTTCCACTTTCTCTTTTTTGGCCGGGACTTTTGGTTCTTCATTCTCCGGTTCTTTCTCAACCCGACCGCTCGGTTTCCGGCCGCCACGCTTTACTGCCGGTTTTTCTTCTTTCGTGGCCTCAACTCCTGCTGATGCTTTTGGCTCGGGCTTTGGTTCCGGTTTTGTCTCCGGTTTTGGCGCCTCTGCCGGTCTGATTGCTGAGGTTGGGACGAGAACTTTGTAGCTTGGCCGAGTACCGACATCTCGGCCTTGGATAACGTCTATTGCCGCGTAAGGCGACTTCGGATTGTCGTCAGGGATCAGGACCGCGACAAGATCGCCTTCCTTACCGCCTAAAAACTCGACATTCGTTCCCAAGGTTTTATACGTTGCCCCGGATTCGGTAACTACCACCCACTTGCCGTCTTTTTTGGCCAACTTTGCTTCCAGTCTTTTCCGGTTAACCTTTTCAATCTGTTTAAAAAGTTTTCCGCCCTCGGGAGTATCCATTAACTTCAGCGTGTCCCCGTAAACTAGCTTTGATTTTCCGGCGTAATTGCCCGGAACGGGAAAACTCTTTCCGTCTCCGCTGATCATATTTTCTCCGTCATACTTTCCGATAATACCGGGAAGATCCCGGGTTGAAGGCCGATTATCACGGTCGGGCCTTGGCTGAAAACGTGGATTCGGGCTAACCTGTCCGCCACCAACCGGGATTCCACCATAAGCGGACAGAAGCTGTTTTGCCAGCCCGATGGACGTTTCCGCGGCTAAAAGAGACTGCATTATCAGCTTAAGTTGCATATTATTGTTGCCATTCATTTCTGATCACCTCCCTCCTTCTTAATTTTCGGTTCAATTATTTTCCCGTGCCGCGAATGGGTATAACGGGCGTGAAGATCGTAATTTTCAATTTTGATAGGCGAAGTTATTTCGCTCTCCCGAGCCAGAGGATTAAATTTCTGGTACGGGGGCAACGGCACCTCGTGCGGAGTCTTGACTGGGGATTGCGGTTCTTCAACTTCAACGGTTTTTTCCGGTTCCGCTCTTACACCTATTTCCCTAACTAAGAAAGACGGCTCACTGTGGTGGGGAGCAACTGCTTCCACAACCTTTGGGGGAACAACCACCGGCGGAACCTCTTCCAACACAGGGGCGGGGCTTTCCTTAACTTCTTCTCCTTCTTCAACACCTTCCATTTCCGAAGCCGCCGTTTCTTTCGCTTTCGTCTCCTCCGCAATTGCCATTCCTAAATCAAACTGCCGCTCCGTCCAACGGCCAATTCGGTCTTCAACCAGCTTCGAATCAGTACTATATTTCGCCCACGATTTATTTCTCACTTCCTCCCTAAAACCTGCAGGGTCGCTTGGCGGCGGATCGGTCACGGCCGAAAACGGTGCTTCCGTCATCCCGTTAATCATCATCTTCACGTAAGCGTGGTGGCGCTCCAACGAAATTAAATCGTTTTCTTCGAAATATGGCGCAAATTCCGGAGCCAATACATGCGCGTCCGGAGCGCCAACCCCGAAGACAACCATTGTCCCGACGTTGCCGAAAACGGCTTCGCTGACCTCTTCCGGCAACTGTGCCGTGTATTGGTGAGTCATATGCAGCGACAAGCGGTACTTCCGGGCTTCGGAGAGAATAGAGCTGAATGCCCCGGAGGCGAAGTTTTGGAATTCATCCACGTACAGGTAAAAGTCAGCGCGTTGTTCCGGCGGAAGTTTGACTCGCTGCATGGCCATAAAATTAATTCGGGAAACCAAAAGGCTACCCAGCAAGTTAGCGTTGTCCGCACCGATCTTTCCCTTAGCCAGGTTCGCCAAAAGGATTTTGCGGTTGTTCATAATATCGTCGATTTTTAAGGTTGAGCGGGCTTGGCCAAGAATATTGCGGATCGTTGAGGAGGCAAGAAACCGGCCGATCTTATTTTGGATAGGAGCGATCGCTTCCGTGTGGAAAGCCACGTTGCTCATCATCTGCTTAAACTCGTTCTCCCAAAAGTCTTTTAAGATCGGGTCTTTAATTTTGTGGACGATGTACTTCTGGTAGTTTTTATCTTCAAGAACCCGGGTAATCCCCAGCATTGTTGTACTCGGAACCTCCAACAGAGTAAGTACGGCGTTATTTAGCAGATATTCCAACCGCGGCCCCCAAGAATTCTCGAAATGGTTACGGACAGCTCCTACCAAACCCGAAGCCATTAAATTCTTTTGCGCCGGATCCGGACACTCCAAAACGTTTAACCCCACCGGATGGGCGGTGTCCCCCGGATCGAACAAAACGACATCTTCGAGACGATTTTCCGGAATAAAGTCGAGAAGCTCTTCAATTAAGTCGCCGTGCGGGTCGATAACGCCTACTCCTTCGCCGTTTCGAATATCCTGGACGATCATATTTTTAAACAATGTCGTTTTCCCCGCGCCGGTTTTTCCGACGGAATAAAAATGCGTTGTCCGATCGTCGCGCTTTAAACCAAACCGAACCATCGAATCCCGGAAAGTAGTCCGACCGATATACGTACAGTCCTTCGTGGGTAGATTTAACGGTGGCTCTCCCCGCTTCGCCGGTGACCAGTCAATCAGTGGGGTTTCCACCGAAATGGAAGGCAGGTGGAATACGGACGCTAACTCTTCGGTGCCTAAAACGTAAACCTCGTCTTCCGGTAACGATCGGCGGCGGTAACTCTCTAAGAATTCCATTTTATTATTGATAGTGTCACCGGGAACAAAGCTGTTAAGATTCGCAGTTGAAAATTGGCGGAAGGAGGCGGTTACCGAGCGTAAATGGGAAAAGGCTTCCTCCGGCGTCGGGGCAACGGCTACTAAGCGAACCAGAACCTGGAAACCCATTTTCGCCAATTTAAACTCAATCGCTTTTAATTCCTCTTCCATCCCCTTGCTGATGTCCGGCTTGTCTTTGCGGACGGGGGCCTTATACTCCATCGCGTGCTTGTGCGCCGGATGCGCTACCCCTTCAAACATGTGCGCCGGAAGGTGGGCTACCTCGTCAATTATGGCCTGGAAAATCCCGCCGAAAGAGAACTCCACGGGTTTTGTTCCGGTTCTAACCGCCGAAACATAGTTGTGTCCCGCCCTCTGCCAGACATCGGGAACCGGTCGGAGCAGGATTTGAATCCAGATCTCCTCGTTTTCTTTCATCTGGGAAATGGCGCTAGTAATGGCGGCCAAGGGATCAACTTCAAATTCGCGGAAAGTCCGGATAGGAAAATATTCCGGACGGGCTAATTTTAAAACTGTTCCTTCAACAGCCCGGTCAAAAAAAGCGGAACTGCGGCTGGCATAATCGGGAATTTCTTTTATTTCGGCGGCGGGATATTGGGCGTAAACCTGGCTTTCAACGAAGGCGCGCAAAGCGCGGGGGCAAACGGCGTAGAAGTTAATCCCGGAAGAGCTGGCGGCAATTTCAAAAGTAATATGCTCCTGGATACCAGGAGTTAAACGAAGTAAACCGTGGAGCGAGGAAAACATTTGCTCCGCGGCCAAAGCATCTTTTTCATTTTCTTTCGGGACCCGAATCGCCAGGATGGCATTTTCAAAAGATATTTCCGTCGACGAAGACGCCCGTGCCGCGTTCTTCGCCAACCAATACGAAATGCCGATAATGGCGGGAGCCGCCAAAAGGATTATCAAATCAAATCCCATTTTTTCTCCTTTAGAGCCTCTTCGTAAATCTTTGAACTTAGAGACTCGCGGGCAGGATTTTTCAACGATCCCTACCCTTCAACATTATACCACACCCGCCCAATCTCCCCCCCCAAGTTCCACCCACGATTTGACTGTTTCAAAGTTTCATGATATTATGGGCCACGTTAAGGAATTCGCGCCAAACTAGCGCGGTTTATTCACTATCGAAAGGGGGCACAATGAAACTTGTTTTGTTTTATGAACGTTACCGGCAGTGGTTGCGAAACAACCGGTATTACCTCTCCGTTGGCTTTATCGTGGGTTCTTTACAGGCAGTGGTTTGGCTAATCATGGAACCACGCTTCGGAGAATTTCCGACCTTGATCGTTGCCACCGCCGTTTATGTACTGGTGATGGTGACGGCCAACCGGATCTTTGTCGGCAACTGGAGCGGCCGGCGACAGTTTTTCTTTATGGTACCGTTTTTTGCCTCTGCGCTCTCGCTGACCAACCCGCACGAGGTTACGGACTTTGCTTTCCAACACCTTTGGGGAGTGGTCGCAGTTGCTGCCGCCGCGGGAGTGGTTTACAAAATTATTGCCACGGCATCTGCTTTCCGGCGGGGCATGAACTGGCACTACCAACTCCTCGAACGCGATGCCGCCATGACACTGTTCTCATGGTCACTGGTTTATTGGGGAGCTGTTGACCTTGGGGCTAAGATCGGCGCTGAGCAATGGGCGATGATGTTCGCCGTTTCTTATCCCCTCTTTGCCTTATTTGGCGTGTTTCTGATCCTCGTCCGAGGGAGTACGCAGATTTCCCTCTGGCGAAACTGGATAGCGAGGTAATTAGGAACCCCGCGGCATCCTAAAAAAGGTAACCGCGATTACACACTTTTACAGTCCGAACCGAAGACTCCCCTCTTCGGTTCACTTTTTTTGAAAGGGATTTCCTCCCCCTCCAAAATTACTAAAATATCACTAAAATAAATAGTAAATATAATGTCACTAATTGCTGTACGATCGTACATCAAAAAGTGACATTTGGAACTTTAAGAAGCGGGATTACTCGTACCTTAGAGCGGAGATGGGATCCAGCCGACTGGCTTTATAGGCAGGAACAATGCCGAAAATAATTCCCACCGCGGCGGCAACCCCGAAAGACAGAAGAACGGACCAAACGGTCACGTCCGTTGCCAACAGCTTCCCCAGGCCATACGAACCCAAGTAACCCAGCGAAATACCCAGTAACCCCCCGACTCCGGAGAGCACCACCGCCTCAATTAAAAATTGCCATAAAATATCGCGGGGCCGGGCGCCAAGTGCTTTCCGTAAGCCGATTTCTTTTGTCCGTTCCGTGACGGTCACCAGCATAATATTCATAATCCCGATTCCGCCAACTATAAGTGATATGGATGCGATCCCGCCTAGTGCAACCGTAATTGCCCCGATGATACTATCCGCCGCCTTAAATAAATCACTCTGTTCAATAATGGAAAAGGCATCTTTATCATAACGTTTAAGAAGAACGGTCTCGGCTTTAGCCGAAATTGTTTTCATGGAGGCGGCATCCCGCACCTTAATATAGAGCATGTCAATTCTCTCTCTGCCAAAAAACCGTTGTGCCGCTGTCAACGGCATATAAACCGTCGAATCCCAATCAAACTGACCGAAGCCCCCCTTCGGAGATAAAACCCCGATAATTTTGTACCTTTCCTGACCCACAATTAAATTTAGTCCGAGAGGATTAACCGATTTGAAAAGATCATCTTTAATCTTGGATCCGATAATAACCACCTTTTTCCCGGAGGAAATCTCCGATTTTGAAAAGAATCGTCCCTCCCCGATCCCCCAACTAAAAACAGTTAAATAATCGTAGGTTGCTCCACCGACTTGTGCCGTTTTAGTTTCGTCTAAATAACGGACGGAGATGTACTCGTCTAAATCAGCCGTGACGGCTTCAACGCCGTCCAGTAAGGAAAGGGTTTTAATGTCTTCCTCCTTAAATTTTCCGGAATTCGTAAGCGACGCAAAGGAGGTGATGTTTGAACTTGATACCTTGCCCGTAACGACCATCAGCAGATTGGCCCCAATCCCGGCAAACTGGCCGGCTGTTAGTTCTCTTAAACCGGATCCGACCGAAACCAGAACAATTACCGCCGAGACGCCAATAATGATCCCGAGCATCGTCAGGACCGAACGCACCTTATTGACGGCGATTGAAGCCAGCGCAATTTTAAAACTAGAACGAATCAGGCTGAACATATGGTAGTAATGCCACTAATTTTCTCCACGAATTAACCACTAATTGATTCGTGGTATATTCGTGGAGAGGATTAGTGGCGTTTATTCCTTTAATCGACCACCCTTCCATCCTTCATCCTAATCGTCCGCTGACACCGATCCGCAACGAGATTATCGTGCGTGACCACGACGAGCGTCTTACCTTTTCGGTTCAGTTCTTTCAGCAATTCCATTATCTCTCCCCCACTCCGGCTGTCTAAATTACCGGTCGGCTCATCCGCCAGAACTAAGGAAGGATCGTTTATTAGTGACCGGGCAATCGCCACCCGCTGTTGCTCACCTCCGGACAGCTGGTTCGGCCGGTGCTCAATCCTTTTTCCCAGACCAACTTCGCTCAAAATAGTTAAAGCCCGCCGGCGGCTATCTTTTATTTTTTCCGCCCCGTCCCCTTCCCCGTGGAAATAAAGTGTCGGCAAGAGAACATTTTCGAGCGTCGAAAGGCGCGGCAAAAGATTAAATTGCTGGAAAACGAAACCGACTTCCCGACTGCGGAACGCCGCCCGGTCATTCTCGGAAAATTTGCTGATATCACGGTCTTTAAATAATATCCGCCCGGAACTCGGGGTATCTAGCAGACCTAAAAGATGCATTAAAGTGGACTTGCCGCAGCCGGACGGACCCATTATCGCGACTAACTCCCCCGGGTTGATGGCGACGTTAACCCCCGAAAGGGCCGGTACACCCAGACCATCGAGACCGTAAGTTTTACTTAAGTTTTCGGTGATAATTAATGGGTTCAAGGGATAACGACCTGATCTCCTTCGTTGACTCCGGACAACGCCTCATATTCGTTTTCGGCCAATTCCCCCAAAGTCACTTCCTGCTTTTGTTTAGTCTTACCATCAATAAGGACTTCGACGTAGCTTTTGCCATTAGCGTTAGACACGGCCGCGCTGGGCAGGATAAGGATCCCCTGCTTAGTTTCTTTCAGAATTTTCGCTTCACCGTTCAGTCCGCTCCGCAGATGCGCACCGGTTACTGAACCCGGCTCATCCTTAAAACTGATCCGAACGAAGTATGCCGTCCCGCCGGAATTGGTCGTATGCCATCCGGGATCAATATTAACGATTTCGCCGTTAAACTGTTTTTCTCCGTAAGCATCGAGCTTCATCCGCACAGGCAGACCCGCCTTTAAAGAATTAACGTCAATCTCGTCCGCTTCCACCTCGAAATAAAAAGACCCGGGGTCAAAGAAATCAATCACAGGCACGGAGGGCGAGGCGTTCTCCCCTGCCCTAAAATAGACCCGGCCGACAACGCCCTCAAAAGGCGCCTTAAGCACCGATTTCCCGTACGCGGCTTGAGCTTGGGCTAGGGCAAAACGGGCGGCGTCAACTCCGGCGGCAGCGGCTTCAGCGTTGATCCTGGCTTCATTCCTCTTCGCACGGGAGATATCGTCACTACCTAAATAAGTCTTTTCCGTTTCGCCGTTAACTTCAAGGTAGTAATAAAAGGTGGAGGTGGCTTTATTCAGATTGGCGTAAGCGGCAAGGACGGCGGGATAAAGATCATCGGTTTTTAGAGTCGCTAGAGTTTCTCCCTCTTTAAACACCGCTCCGGCGCTGGCAATTTTAGTAATTTGAGCGAGCATCGAAAAGGAAAGGCTGGCAAAACGGTCGGGTTTAACTTTTCCGGAAACGTCAATCGTCACTTCTAAATCTTTCCGGACCACCGGCTGGGTTTTAAGAGGCTCTTTTTTCGCGGTCACTTTCGAAACGGTTAAGATTACCGCGGCTAAAACCACCGCGCCAATAAGGAGCTTTTTCCACATAGTCATTAGGTATTGTGAGTCTTTTTAGTGATAGAATCAACTCTATTATTAACTTCTTTCTTAAAACAACCACTCTTGTGATTGGTTTAAGAAAGAGAGGGAATTCGCGAAAACTTCCCGCGGATCCCTCTCCTCGACTTGCACTCTACTTCGCAACCCGCTTCTGACATCCCGAGAGATTGTCGATCACTATTTTAACAACCTCGTCGATTGTCAGACGGGTCATGTTGTCCCCCGCCACCGGATGCTTTGGCGTCCCACAGCAAACGAGCCAACTTCCATCCGGGACGAACCAAAAAGCAAGTTTGCCCTCTGCTTTAAAATATCCGTCGAGCGAGATGCCACGTTTTGCCATCTCAGCTCCCCGGAGAGCCGCCGCCACTGGGGACAAATCCAGCTCGTTTTTCCGCGAAAGCACACTCACTGATGTAAACTTCGGCAGGGATACCGAAATCGTGATTCGCGGATTGTGTTCCCGGCGGGCAAAATCGGAAATCGCCGGTTGCGCCCACACTGGTGCTTGGATCAGAATAACTTTCCCCTGACCGCCAGCATCGATAACACGCAGCGCTTGTTCACCCTGACGCCGTATGTAGTCGAGGGCGCTGTCCCGTGTCCGGGCTTCAAATAAAATTCTTTCAAAAACGGCTAGCCCGAAATTCAGGGCAGCCAGCTCGGGGTTTTGACCGGGCTCACTTTGAGCCTGCCGGTACTCGTACCCGACAAAGCGCGAAAGAGACCGAAGGTCCGCAAGATACGGCCCCTGATACTTTTTACCCGCGTCAAGCTGTCCGACATCACGAATCACGGCTTCCGACCACGGGTACTTTCGTAAAAAGCCGGTGAGCTTGGCGGCGAGGAAGGTTGCACTGAGACCAACCGCATGCCCGTCAAACAATCCCCCGCCGATATCCATCGGAAGTGCGTACACCGGAAAGGGTTCCCCGAAGTGATACCCCACCCGCAAACCCAATCCTTCCAAGAAGCGCTTCATGAAAAAAACAGCGCAAACCTGGTCGACATCGAAGGACATGTGCAGGGCTAAAGTAACCTCGTCACCCCGCACTTTTCCAACCAACCAATCTGGCAATGCCTTTTGTACCATCTCATCCCCTTTCGAAAGGATCGGAATAATAGAAAAAGCCTGAGTTTTGACTTTTTCCCTGTCTACTTTCATTATAACATATCTGACCTATAATGTATAAATTATATTTGTGGATATTCGTGATACCAGAGGTAATACTGCTATATTCGTGAAAATTAGTGTCTAAAAACACTAGCCCCCCGCTATTGTGGCGGGGGGCTGAAGAAAGGAGAGAGACTTAGTTATTTTATATCACAACGACCCGGAAATGTCAAGTCCGGCCACGAGGATTAAATCCCCCCGTTGCAGGTAAATTTGCAACGGATCATCTTCGGAAAAAGAAGCGGGGTCGCGGAACTGGCGGATATTAAAAATGGTGGAAAGCCTTTCGACGGTGTATGAACCACTGTTTTTCCCGATCAGCAAACTTTGTTCGAAATAATTGGTGGTGTTGCCTAAATCGATAATGTTCCCGCCGATATGCTCAATAAGCCGGCCGACCCGTCCGGCTAACCCCGGAGAACTCGTCCCGTTAAGAATTACAATCTTAATCCCCTCCTCGTATACCCGAGCATCGACAAAATATTTCTCTAAAACCGTTTCTAAATTATTCCTATCCACGAGCAGTTCCGGAGTAATCACAACATTTTGAATTTTATCGAAGCGGACCTGCAACGAATATTGGGCCACCTCAGCTAAATCCCGGACTGCCAGGTTAGTCCGTAAATAACTCCTGGCCGCGACGGCAAGAGCCGGAATCTTCGGCCAAGACAACGGTGAGAGCAACTGTTTAAGGTTGTCAAAAGTCAGCGGCGAGCCGAGGGCGTTTTCCAACTCCCGGCTTCCCGCGCGGTCCATTAAGACGTACCCGTCAAACGGAATGCCAAGAAAGTTAGCCAGCGACTTTTGGACATACGCCAGGCTTTGCTTCTCCCTCGAGAGCGCGGCGAGAGCGTAGACCGAGGCCAATTTCTCCCGCCCGTAATTCGGAAAATCTACAACCACCGTGGTCGGAACGGTCATAACCGTCAACGAGCGGTTTTGCGGGTCCAGGCTGAGGACAGAAAACTCCAAAAGCGGGCTTAAGGGGTTGTTCTCGTCCTCGATAGTAAGAAGCATTAAATTAAATTTCGCCTGGCCGTCCCAGCTTGAGGCCGGGTAAGCCCCACTGGCGGAAACCAGCGGATTTTCTAAATAGCGGTAGACCGCGATGGCCCCGAAAACCACCGCCGTGGCCACTAAAACACTGAAAGCCAGTCCTAAATTTCTTAACTTTCTCTTAAATTGCTTGTTTATCTGGAATATTTTCCAGGAATGGTTTTTTTGCCGGAGTTTGGAAATTCGTTTGGACTTGTGTTGAGTTCTTTTGGGCATAGGATATCAGGTCGTAACGCCACGAATCCTCTCCACAAATAGACCACGAATGGAAAGAAGGTATTTGTGGTTAATTCGTGAAGGAAATTTGTGGCGTTCCTTCCAAAATCACTGCTTTCGACTGCTCGCTTTGGCCAACATACTCTCGAAATAACGAACGTCGGCGACAACCACGGCCGGTTCTCCGGTCCGGGTAATGAGAAAATAGTAATCTCCCCGCGCCCTACTTACGATTTCTTTAAAGTTTTTCCGGGCGGTACTGGTCGGAATTATTTGTTTGGAGGAAACCTGCAGCATTTTCTGTTCCATTGTTTGTAACCTTCCGTACACGCTTTAGTGTACAAAATTTTATACAATATCTTGTACAAAGGTGTCAAGGGCATTCGCAATGAAACAACCTGCCTGCCGGCGAGGCAGGTGGAGCAATGAAACAGTTATGAAGTCTGGGGTATTTGAAGAAGCTTTAGGGTACTCGTCAAATCATCCGGCAACTCGGCTTCCACTTTCATCCAACTATCGTTTTTCGGATGAAAAAAGCCGATGGAGAGAGCGTGAAGGAAAATGCGGGGGCAAAAAAGCAAATCCTTTTTCAGTGTCTTGGCGCCTAAATAAAGAGAATCGCTAACGAGCGGGTGGCCGAGGTGGTTAAGATGGACCCTGATTTGGTGCGTCCGGCCGGTAAGGGGCTCGAGGGAAACGAGAGAATATACTTCCCCCTCTCTTTCATACACCGTTGTCACTTGGTATAGGGTTGTTGCCGCCCGCCCACCTTCGATAATGGCAAAACGGAAGCGGTTTTGCGGATTACGGTCGATCGGCGCGCTAATCTCCCCTTCTCTTTTCTCGAACCGCCCGTGCGCCAAGGCTAAATAAAACTTTTTAACCTTCCTGGTTTTAAACTGATCCTTTAACCGCTGGAAATTTTCCGTGCTTTTTGCAATCAGCATAACCCCGGAGGTGTCTTTATCGAGGCGGTGAACAATTCCCGAGCGGGAGAAAAACTCTTCGTCCTTTTCATTTTCGTCATCCCGGACTTGATCCGGGATCCAGGCGTCTAGATTCCCGCTTTCGCGGGAATGACGGAAGATGCAGGATAGGACCCAATCCTGAAGCGTAACCTCACCCTTAGCGGTATCGGACCGGTTAACAATCATCCCCGGCGGCTTATTGATTACTAGCATTTCACTATCTTCGAAAATTATTTGGGGCTCAGTCATACATTAGAGTTGGAAATGTTTCTTCAGCTCAAAAATCTTACCGGTACGGACTAACTTTTCTTCAATCCTGCTTTTCTCTTTTAGTACCCCTATCCCGATCTCCTTATTCTGATAACGTCCGTTATCTTTTAAGACCGGGCTCGCGAGGTCTTCAAAAACAACCTGGCAGAAACGTTCCCCGGGAAAAATTTGGATAATTTGGGAGGCGGTATTGTTCCGGACCGGAACTAAAAGTTTGCCTTCGTAACCGGCGTCAATAATTCCGGAAAGATCCACGGATAACCCTCGGCGGTTAATTGAAGACCGGGGATAAAGAACCGCCATCAGCCCGGCGGGGATTTTTATTTCTTCCAGCGTCTCGATCCCGATAAACTCCCCCGGGAGAATCTCGAAGTATTGGCCGGCTTTAAGTTTAATTCTTTCCAGATATTTACGGTTTTCGCCGTAATCAACTTTTAGCGCTACCCGTCCCGATGGAGTTAACGCCCAGGTTTTCGCGAGAACGAAAGTAAAACCGATCCGTAGGTCAACACTGTGCGCCTGAAGCTGAAACTTATCAAGCGCCGGACGGAAAGAGAGGCTTCCGGCTTTAATCAGACCGAAAATTTCTTTCCGGGTTAAAACCGCCACCTACTTTCCTCCTTCCAAAAACTTTCTGACCTCCGCCACCACCTGGTCGGGAGTGTATTCGGATTTAATAATGTAGCCGTCGGCGCCCAGCGTAAATCCCTCTTTTATAATCGACTCGCGGCCTAAGTTCGTCAGCATTACCACCGGAATTTTTGATAGGTCAGAGCTTTCCTTCACCGCTTTTAAAATCTGCAATCCGTCGATCTTCGGCAACATTATGTCTAGGAGAAGCAGGTCGTAATTGCCGGCTTTGGCTTTTTCGAGGCCAACTTGGCCGTCGGCGGCTTCCGCCACCTCAAAACCTTCATCCCGGAGAACCTCAACGTAAAGCTCCCGTAAATCCTGGTCGTCTTCGATGATTAATAATCTTTTTTTCGTATCCGTACTCATTGCGGTAAATTCACCACCTCTCTGACAACTTCACTGCCCGCTTTTGCTTTTGAAACCGGCAAGCTAAACCAGAAAGTACTCCCCTGACCTGGCTTTGAGCTCACCCCAATCGTCCCGCCCTGTTTTTCCACCAAAAGCTTTGAGATATAAAGCCCCAGTCCCGTACCCGAGGTTTCCGCGACGGTGGCAAAGGAACTTTCCAGCCGGCCGAATTTTTTAAACAGCCGGGGAATATCCGCCTCCGCAATCCCCTTCCCGGTATCCTTCACCGAAACTTTGGCCGCCCGGCTGGTCTTTTTCACGGTCACGAGAATCGTTCCCGTACTGGTGTATTTAATCGCGTTTTCCGTCAGGTTTCCGATAACTTCCCGGATTTTATCCGGATCGGCCTCAACGAAAACGCTTTCCGCTACCGCGCTAAGCACGAGACCTTTTTCCGCGGCCTTAACTTTTAAACTCTCGGCGACTTCTTTAATCACGTCTTTCAGATCGAAGGAAACTATTTTCAGCTCAATCCGCCCCTGCTCAATCCGTGAAACGGAAAGCATATCGTTAATTAAATTAATCATCCGGTCCGCCCCGCGCTTCGCTTTTTCCAGATAACCCTTCTGCCGGGCCGACAACGCGTCGCCTTTATTTTCCAGCATCCAAAGATATCCCTTAATTGAACTCATCGGGGTGCGGAGTTCGTGGGAAGTAATGGAAATAAAATCGTCCTTCATCTTATCCAAATCCTGCAGCTTCGCGTAGGCTATTTCGAGATCTTCTTTATCTTTTTTCGCCTGAGCGTAGAGGGTCACATTTTCAATAGCAATCCCCGCCTCATCCATAAAAGCGGACAGCAATTCTTTTTCTTCGGCCGGCAGTTTTTCGTAAGGCTGACTTAGGCCGAAAACCACGACCCCCAAGGGGCGGCCTTTAGCGGAAAGCGGATAAACCACGTTGTGGGGAATATGGGTAATCTTGCTGATTGTTTCGGAAAGTGCGGCCGGAAGCGCGGGGCTGAATAATTCCACGTAGTTATCGCTGGGCAGAGGACGGCGCTCCCGGAGCGCCTTTACCAGAAGGTTCCCCGGACTCTTCGAACAGCTAATCGTAATTTTCTTTATTGATTTCGGGATCAGGGCGATCGCTTTTTTCAACAGCGGGGTACTGGAAACCGCGTATGCCCGAAGCGTATCACTATCCCCGTCCAACAGCGCAATCAATCCCCCCTCGTAGCCCATCTCCCAGGACACCGTATCAATAATCTTTTGAGCCATCTCGTCCGGGTCCAGCGTATTCATAATGATCATGTCGAGCCGGCGCAAAACGGTTAACCGCCGGTTCCGGTTGGCCAGCGCTCCGGTCGCCCGGCGGACTTCCTTTTTTAAAGTAATGTTGAAATCTTTTGTCCGGGCAAAAAGAAGCGCATTTTCTAAAGCCACCCCGGCCTGGAACTTCAGCATCTCAAACGTCTCGAAGTCAGAAGTCGTAAAAGCATTTCCGCCTTTTTTCTCCCCGATAAAAATCGCGCCCGCGACACCCTCCGTTGTTAATAGCGGGATAGTGACGGCCGCGCCCAGTTTCTCAAAATCTTTTAGAATCTCCGTTAATTCCCGATCGGATTGTTCCCCGCCGACTTCGCTTTGCCACCTTTTCAACTCATCAAAAGAAAGAACCTCGGCTTCCTCCTTCAACCGTTTGAAGATAAAGCTAGTTCCTAAATATGCCCGGAGCTCCGGATTAAGGCCGTCAACCAGAAGCGTACCCGTCGGCAGTCCGTTCTCCCCTTCCACAGGGCCTTTCGGTAAAAGAATAAAACCGACGTAGCTGACGCGCATCACCTCAATGAGCGTCTGGCGGATATTGTCCATCAATGGTTTAACCTCAAGGCTCTGGGTGATCATTTTCCCCAGCTGGTGAATCATCTCCTGGTGGGAGTACTCGCGCTGGAAAAGGAAGTGATCGGTGACGACCCGGACGAAGCGGTCAATTCTTTCGTAAAGAAAGACAACTACCAGTAAAAAAACAAAAGCTGTCCAATCACCAAGCGTAACCCGAAGCTGTGAGTGGACACTGCCGAAATAAAATTTGTAAAGGCCGTAGCCGGAAAATAAAAGAAGCGCCAGCAGAAGTTTGACGATCAGGGAACGGACCGCTAAACGCACATCCAGTAGGCGGTGGCGGATAATCGCGTAAGAAAAGATCAGCGGGTAGGCGGAAACAAAGATATTCCCGATTGGCGGCACCGGGATACCGTACCAAAGTAAAAAGTTAGTTGCGCCCCCGGCAAATCCGATCAAGAAACCAAGAAGGACAAACTTCAGTTGCAGCCGCCGCAATCCGGTTTCCCGAAGGTAGACACGGAATAATTCAAAAAGCGACAGTAAGGTAAAACCCACGAAGGAGACTATGAAGAATACGGTATAGAGAAGGCCTGGTTTAGGCCAGAAGGGAAAGTAAAGGGCCGGCTCGACCGTCCGAACGAAAAAGGGAGAAAAGCTGAAGACTAGGAAAAAGACAGAAAGGAGGTAACCGAAGAGGAGTAAATATTTCTTTTTATCCTGCTGTCCCAGTAAAGTCATTGCCCAGTGGAGAAAGGTAATCGGGATAAAAATGGCTCCGATGTCCAATATCCGGGCCCACATTAGGGCGCTCTCGAAGTCGGTTTGGCTGAGCCACCTCCAGTAAGAAAATGACCAGGCGGCGATTGAAAGATTAAGTAAGAGGAAAGTCTGGAACAAAGGGTTTCGCCGTCCGCGCAGGTAAACTAAAATTCCGAGGCCCAAAGAAAGGACACCATTAATTAATCCGGAGACGGCAAAAAATTGTATCGGCAGGACGGGAAACATAAATATAAAAAGAAATCCCTTGTCATTTTAGCGTTTCCAGGCGCTTAATGACAAGGGATCTATTCAAACCGTGGCAACAATGATGTTGTAAACCCCGCTTGGCGTTCGCAACAATCGTTTGACCTCGTAACCCGATTCCCTAACCATCCGGACGAAATGCTCATCCGTCTTCGGTTTCAAGTGCAAACCCATTTTCGCTGCGTAATACCAGGGAACATTTCGGACGAACGAGTGCTTTTCCCCAGTATCCCCACTGATTTCTGCATTCGGCGCCATCAGTGCGGCCGCCAGTGTTCCACCATGGCGGAGCAACAAATGAGTCTGTTGAAGATCTCGGACAGTTTCGTCTGGATCCAAGTAATCCAAAAAGCCAAGAATACTGGCGAAATCGAAACCGTGACCGTCGCCAAGAAACGGCAACAGCGTTTGCGCATCCCCGACGATCGGAACAACTCGAGCCCCTAACCGGATACGGTCGTATAAAGTTCCCGGCGCGACTGGGCGGAGGTCGATAAACTGCTCGAGAGTCAGCGAAAGACCGAGGTCCTTGTTGAGTTTCCAGCGTAGCTTCTCTGCCCTCTTCCCAATCTCCACCAGTTTTCCGTTTCGTAAGGTCGGCTGGTCCAAAACCAAAGCCGGTTCGATCGTAATTCTTCCCAGCATTCCGGTTTTCGCGGCTGCGCGGTATTGATTATCCACGCTATGAATCGCGTAGTCGATCAAAACCCACCGCCCGGAAAAGCCTGTCCGCGACATTGCTAACCACGGAGCCAGCGCACTGCCCGCTGCCAGGTCGATAAGGTTAACCGCGCCGTCTTGGATCGCCGAAACCAGTAAATCAACAGCCATCCATGTGCGGTACCTGACGTCCCGGGCATTTTGGCAGTTTTCGTTCAAAAACGACCAAAAAGCCGGCCAGGGATTGCCCCTGTTTTCCTTCAGCGCCCCTAAGAATCCGGGATATTCGTAAAGTCGGGCCAGCGCCGTTGAGGTCGCCGCGTACTTCATTACATCCCGTTCCCGCCGATTTTGGGCTAGTAAAAAACGCCCCAAAACGGGAAACCGTCCCATCGCCCGGTAATATAAGCTAAGTACCGGGTAAGCCGTTCGAAATCGTAAAGATGACTTGTACGGCATTTCGGCGGCAAGTCGTTGGCTAGCAGTACTTTGTGGCTGGCCAACAACCAGCGGCACCCCTCTTTGAACTTGTGCTTGCATGGTTTTCTCCTTCTCTCAGATTGGCCAGTCGCGCTGGCAAAAACTATTTTGTGCTTCCTAATATTCTGATAGAATACTGTGTCGATGATTATACCACACCACATAGCCATCATCCCTGACGGCAACCGCCGCTGGGCAAAACAGAATGGCTTACCAGCCTTCGAAGGCCACCGGCAGGGTTTTAATCAGGTTGTCCCCTTAATACAGGCCGCCCGGAAAATGGGCATTCATACCCTGACTCTTTGGGCCTTTTCCACCGAAAACTGGAACCGGGACAGAGCCGAGATTGACTACCTAATGAAACTGTACGTAAAACTCATCGACACAAACTTGAAGCAGGCCAAAAAAGAAGGCGCTCGAATTTACCACCTCGGCCGGAAAGACCGCCTCCCGGAAACTCTTGTTAATAAAATAATCAGAGCCGAAAACGGGACGGCGAAAAATACGAAATATGTTTTAAATATCGCCCTGGATTACGGCGGCCAGGATGAAATCCTGCGCGCGACGGAAAAAATTGTAAAAGCAATTAATGACAAGAAAATTATAGTTGAGGATCTTTGGAAAACGGAAAGTAATCATCCGGGAAGTCCCCCCTTATACCTCTACCGCCGTTTTCTCGATACCCGCCTTCAACCCTATCCCTATCCGGATTTAATAATCCGGACTTCGGGAGAGCAGCGCTTATCAGGCCTATTGTCCTGGCAGGCGGCGTACGCGGAACTTTATTTTGAAAAAGATCATTTTCCCGACTTTACTCCAGAAAAACTCAAAACGGCAATTGAGGCTTACTCGCAGCGCCAACGCCGCTTCGGCGGGAATGCAAAACTTGCCACCCCATCATCAAACTCCCAGCAATAATTAGTCCATCGGCGAGATTGAAATCGGGAAAGATATAACCGAGACGGATATAATCCACAACCCCGTTATACAGTATCCTGTCCAACAGGTTGCTGAACCCGCCAAAAATAATTAGAGAGATTCCACAAGGCGTCATTGCGAGTGCATCCGAAGCAATCTCCGCGTGATTGCCACGCTTCGCTCGCAATGACGGAATAATACTCAGCAAGAGAAAGCCGATTACCGTCAAAACCAACGACAGGCCGGGAAATAAGCCGAAAGCCACGCCCCGGTTAATAACAGGAAAACCGGAATTAAGACTGATCAATTTAAAAATACGGTCAATAATAAAAAGGAGAATACTGAAAAGGATAGGTTTTAACAGAAAACTAATTTCCCTCGGGAGTTTTATTTTCACGGAGCTGTTCACAACGTAAGCACAACGTCGCCTCAGGAAACGCTTCCAGCCGGGCTTTATCAATCGGGCCGCCGCAACGCTCGCAAATGCCGTACTTGCCGCTGTTCATCCGAAGCATCGCTTTCTTAATCTGGTTTTTCATCTGCGATAGTGACGCGCCGATGGTTTGGGCTAAGGTGTGTTGGTTCTCATTTTCCGCCTCGTCCTCGAACTCCGAATTCCGGCTGGCATCTTCGTTTCTGGACTCATTATCTTCACTCTTTACCTGCGCTTCCTGCTCGTTAATCCGGTGCAAATAACGCATCAGCCGGTCTTTTATTTTTTGTAAAAAATCTTTCGATAAATTGGCTTCCATAAAATAACCCCTTCTTTTTAAGCCTACCACAAAATAAACGGCTAAGGCAAGAACCAGTAAGGAACCTAATTTAAATAACTGGCCCTGCGAAAGTTTATAAAGATAATAAAAGGAAAACAGAACGGAACCATACCAGTAGAAAACCGTGCCGGTCCGAGGTTCTTTTTTAAGGGTTACAAAGGACGACAACGCCAACGCAAAATAAATTAAGGCCACAAATAAATCCCCGGTTTTTCCGCTGACCCCAAGGTAAAATCCGAGCTGGGCAAAACTAAAACCCGCTAAGGCTGCCGGAATTACACAGTCGCCGATCTTTAAAACCGACCAACGAAGGCGGCGGACGTAAAGGTAACTAAGAAGGCCAAAACCGATGATTCCGGCAGTGAAGCTATAGCCGCTATGCCAAAATCCGGCCGCCGGGTATTCAAAATAGGAAATGAGCCGAGAAAGAACCAACCCCGCCGCCAGGCAGATAAGAATATAATCCAGGGCTTTTTCCTCACTGAAACCGGCTCTCCTGGCCGAGCGGACAAAGAAATAAATTCCGAAAACAACCGCCAGGCCTAAGAATAGGCCAAAAGTCGAAAGTCCGAAATTACCGATTTTAAAGAGAAGCGGGTACATCGTATGTAGATTCTATCAAATCAGACGGAACGCGGGAAATGCCGGACGAGACGGGAAAGCGACAGCTGGTAAATTACCGTAAAGATTAAAACCCCAGCGCCGACAAAAAGAAGAACCCGGCCAACTCCAATCAGATCCGCCAGAATGGTCACCACCACCACCGGCAAGGTGGCTCCGGCCATAACCACCGTCGAAAGAATACCGAAAATCCGGCCGCGGATTTCCGGATCGGTTTCCTCCTGCAAAATCGTTTGCGACGGAACATCAATTAAAGCGTTCCCAAACCCCAAAATAAAAAGTAAGAGCCCGGTTAAGTAAGGCAAACGGATTACGGCCGAAACCGGATAAAGGAGAAAAAGTACACAACCGATACTGTACAGACCCCAGAGGCGCATGGCTTTTTTTGGCCACTTGGCGGCAAAACGGGCTAAAAACAGGGCGCCGATAATCATCCCCAACCCGGCGGGCAGCATAATAAAAGTACTGGCGTCGGTCAGAGGAATATTTAAAACCCGGACAGAAAATCCGGGCGCGAGGCTTAGGAGAATTGCCAGCGTAACCTGGGTGAAACCCAAAAGCAGCAACGAGGAAAAAATAACCGGTTTGCGGGAGATCAGCAATACCACGTGCCACAAATCCTTAGAAACCAGCCGGAGGTGGTGATAGTTATTTTTAATAACGCTGAAGGGATTATTAATGTGGACCATAATTTTTAGATGAAAATTTTTGTAGCCGCGATGGACCAAAAGAGAGTTCAGCCTCGGCCAAAAATTAAGCTTGGGCGGAAGGAAACTGCTTAGAAAAGTCGCAAGGAGAAAACCGAGCGAAAGAAAGACGTAGATTCCGGTATCGCCGAAAATCTTCAGCGCAAAACCTGCCCCGATAAAACCTAAAAGCAGCGAGAGATAAAAAGTAAAACTGAAAAATGAGTTAGCGGCCAGCAATTCGTCTTTGCTCACCAGCGTCGGCAATGCCGCTCCTCCCGCCGGAAAGAAAAACTGAGTGACAACCGAAAAAACAAACGCGAGAATCAGCGCCGCGGCGACGTTCCCGTGCAGAAAAATAAAAAGGAGGAGAACCGGGACCCGGAAAAGGTTGGAGATTAAGATCATCTTTTTGGCCCCGACCCGATCAACAAGCGCCCCGGCGAAGGCCGCCAGCGCGACGTTAGGGACGCCGTAAACTAAGAAGAGCAGCCCGACGGCGGTGTTCGAATTGCTGATTGAGTAAACTTGCATCGCCAAAATAAAAAGGAGCATATTCGCTCCGATTTGGGTAATCGTCTGGATGCTCCAGAGGTAAACAAAGTTTCGGTTGTGGAAAAGACTGATGATAGGATTAGTAGTAGGCATCGTAACTAGGAATTAACGCCACGAATTTTCTTCACTAATTGACCACAAATAGATTCGTGGATTATTCGTGGAGAGGATTCGTGGCATTCTTTCCGATTATCTTTTAACTCTAATCAACCCCGAACATGGAAGGATAGAAACACCGCGCTTCTCGATCTCATCCAACAGCAGGTTCATTCCCAGCGAATCGGAGGAGATATGCCCGGCGATTACGAGATTTAGGTGATGTTTTTCGGCTTCAGTTCTGTGCTCTTCGGACGCATGCATCGCGACAATAGTTCCGACCCCGGCTTGCGACATTTTTTCGTAGAGTTCTTTCGAGCCTTCCGTCCCGCCGGTAATTTCAATCGGAACGACTTTTCCGGCCCGCCGCTTCTCACTCCCGGTAAACAACATCGGTCCCACGCCCTGTCTGACCGCTTCCTTATATTCCGGAATCTCTTTTAATAGACGCAGAACATCCCCTACTGTCTCAGGATTCTTCGCATCGATCAATTTTTTTAGGAAACTGTAAACGAGGTTATCGGTTGCGGTATGCATCGACATCAGGGGGATATTTAAAAGTTTGGCGGCGTCAACGGCCTGAAAGTGGTTTAACGGCCAGAAGCGGCGGCGGACTTCACTAATCCTTTTGTCCAGCAGCGACTCGGCGACATTCACCGGCACTCCGGCCTGTTCGTGCAAATCAATCTGAATGTGCATCACGTCGGCCAGTCCGGCCAAAGCCCCGCCTTCGGGGTGGTGGGAAAGAACCAAATCAATCTTCTCCCCTTTCTCGCTAAGCCGGTCCGCCAAAACCATCTCGCCGGTGCCGATATCAATTCCGGCCATTATTCTTTTGACAGTGGTTGTCGGATCGCCAAAAAGAATCCGGGAATCGGCGTAGGGGTTATTAAAAACTTCGGGGTCAAACTCTTCTTTATTTTTTTCGGACAGTTCTGTGAATTCTTTCTTGGTCCGGGCCATGGCTTTCTCCACACCAGTTAATCCCCGAGGATCAGCCTTCATCCCGAGCTTTATTCCGAGTTCGTAAATTTCCTGCAGAGTCATCATGGGGAAATAATAGCTTAAGTGGCAGCCTCTCCGCAACCAACCATCGAAGGATGATTAGCTCTGGAGAGCGGCCGTTTCGTGATTCGTTAGAATCAGCGAATAAAGCCGCACTAGTCGCTCTCTGCTTTTGGCTCCTTCCGAGCCTAACCTTATCCCCTAAATTTCAGTTAGTGGACTTATCTTCCCGGAGGAAGGCACTCTTTCGAGGCGTTTTTCACACGCAACCTAACGCTCGCATTACATGAGCTCTTTGTTGCGGGGCGAAGGGATGAGTTTCCATTGGTTTAAGTGCATAATCTAGGCGGCGTGAGTTTTGCGGCCAGCAGATTATTAAACCTTTAGGCGTGACTCATCTTCCCCATCAGCTACGGATCCATCGGTTGTTAAACCGCGGTACCACCGGTACGAGGCTGTTTTGGAAGGAGGAAAGTGCTAGAGCTTCATCCCGCATTTCTTGCAGAACTTAGCTCCAGGTACGTTATCTGTGCCACACTTTTGGCACGAACGCACCATCTTCTTACCGCATCCGGCGCAAATCTTTGCAACGGCGCGGTTGGTCCGTCCACAATTAGGACAGACTGCAGTCGGGGGCAATGGAGCCGGTGCCGGGGCTGGTTTTGGCAGTGCCGGTAGCGGCGCGGGTTGTTGCTTTGGTGCAGGAACCGCCGCCGGTGTAGCCTTTTGGGCTCCAGCCGAACGCTTCCCTAACCAGTACACCATTACCATCGCTCCCGCGACGGCTAATCCCGCAAACACCCCAATAATAAAAACCAAACCGTCCATTTCAACCTCCTTTTTTTGGTAGGCATGGACTGCCTCTTGAGTGCCGTAAAGGCATCAAATTTACCCCTACCCTTTTATTATACCACAAACTATGGGTTTAGTCAACTGAAAAGCCGAGGCGCAGACGTGTCGGAACACTCGGTTCAAGGGAACCGGTCGCAAACGCGACTGGTCTTGAAAGAGTGGATGCCGGACACGTTGAGCCGAGAAGATTTTCAGTGGGACAAGTTGTTTAGGAAAATTCGTTGAGGATTTGCTGAAGGTTGGCTTCTTTTTTAAGCGGCGTGACCAAGGACAGACTTAAGTTATCGGCCCGGAAAATCCGCTTCCCGACCGCGCTGATATCCGAAAAACTTACGGCGTCCAGCTTTTCCACTACCTGCTCAGGCGTCAAAATCCTGCCGGTGGCGATTTCCTGGCGGAGGTGGAAATCCAAAACGCTGTGGCTATCCTCGAGCCCCAATTGAAAATGCCCTTTCAGCATCTCCTTCGCCCGGGATAATTCTTCGCTGGTCACGGCGGTGTCCCGAATTTCTTTTACTTCCTTCAGTATTTCCGCCAAGGCCTTTTCCGTATTTTTCGTATTCAACCCGGCGTGCACCGAGAACTGCCCGGTATCGTGAAGAAATTCCGCATCCGACCCGATGGCGTAAGCTAAACCTAAAGTTTCACGGATATTTTGGAACAGCCGACTCCCCGCCCCTCCGCCTAAGATAGCACTAAGAACGCTTTCGGCAAAACGAAGCGGATCATTAACCGACAGCGCCCGGAAGCCTAAACTTAAGTGCGTCTGGTCAATTGGACGGGTGGTCATCTTCAGCCTGGGCTCGGTCTGAACTACTTTTTCTTTTTCCCAATCAAGATGACCCGTACGACCTTCCGTCGGCGGAAGACAACTTTCTACCCCGGCTCGGACGGATCCTTCCTCAAAAGAACCGGAAATGCCGAAAAGAATATCTTTTCCAAGGTACTGCCCGTTCCAATAATCACGGATTTTTCCCTGGTCAATTCCCGCCAAACTTTCGATTGTTCCCAACGTTGGCCGCCCCAAAGCCTGCTCCGGCCACAAGAGACTTTCCAGATTTTTAAAAGCTAAATCATCGGGAGAATCGTTACTGCGGGCAACTTCTTCTAAAATTACCTGCCGTTCTTTTTCCAATTCTTTGGCGTCCATTAGAGATTGGAACACCATGTCGGAGAGAATTGACAGCGCATCATTCACGTGCGCCGAGGGAACTTTAATCCAATAGGCCGTCGCTTCGGTGTCGGTCCAGCCGTTTAAGACTCCACCCATCCGCTCAACGGAAGCGAAAAGGTCTTTCGCCGTCGGATACCTCAAACTGCCTTTAAAAAGCATATGTTCGAGAAAATGGGAGATTCCTGAAAGTGGGGCGGGTTCGTAGCGGGAGCCGGTGGCGATGTAAAACGCCAACGTGGCCGATTTAATATTCGGCAGAGGAATGGTCAAATAGCGGATTCCGTTGGGAAG
>JBBTUG010000007.1:25312-72873 GCA_038063895.1 Patescibacteria group bacterium
GTCGCGGTATCGCCTTTAAATCCCGGCTCGGTTTCAGTCACCTTAAGTTGCACGGTAATCGGTAGTTCGACACTGACCGCCCGGCCCTCGAAAATAAAAATGAAAACTTCCTGACCGTCCTTCAGATAAGAAACGCCCTCATCAATTAAATCAACCGGCAGCTCGATCTGCTCGAAGCCGACCATTTCCATAAAATAAACCCGTTCCCCCGCCCGGTAGAGATACTGCGCTTTAACCTTCTGCACATCCGCTTCCTCAACCGACGCGCCGGAAGTAAAAGCCCGCTCCAGCGTCGCCCCCGTAATTAGATTTCGGACTTTAACCCGAATCGTCGCGTTGCCGCGGCCCACTTTCGTATGGGTATATTTTAGGACGGTATAAGGCGCCCCGCTGTCTTTATAAATTGTTCCGTTTCTAAGTTCCGTTACCGAAAGCATAAATATAATTCAAAATTCAAAATGACGTCAGTCATCCTGACCCCGCCGTTGGCGGGGGAAGGATCTCTGGACTTGTTCCAGCCCGCATCCGCGGGAGATCCCTCGACCAGCTCGGGATGACACTACTGTGTCACTTTTGACTTATTTACCAATCCCCTGCTTAGTCCCTTGCCACTTCAATAAACCAACAACTCCCAGCAAAACCAAAACGACCAGCATCGCCCGACCGATGTCATTCAGAGTACAACCGGAATCTGTACAGGTCGCGAAAACCGGGCTAAGCAGTGCGAGGGCAAAGTTAAACAAAAATTTTACCAGCCGGAGCGGCAAGACAACCAGGCAAGTATAAAGGGTATTAGCGGCAAAATTCAAGAGCCAAAAAAGAAAGCCCAAGACGTTTTGGACCATCTCCCAGATCAATCCTGGGTTGAATATTCCAAGCAGAAAACTGATCATCTCTACTAATTTAACAGATTCCGCCAATTATTAAAGGAAGAACTAGATTAAAAGCAGACGCAACGCTATAATTCAGGAGTAACTGGCCGCGGTGGCGGAATTGGCAGACGCGCACGACTCAAAATCGTGTGGGCGCAAGCTCATGAGAGTTCGATTCTCTCCCGCGGCACCATCACGTGCGATCCTCCGATTCGGAGGATCAAAAGTAACAGGTTAGCATCATTGACCGCTTCCGGAGCAATCCCGAGGCGGTTATATTTTTGACTGGTTGGAACGCGGACACACACGTCATTGCGAGGAGTCCGCGACGCGGCAATCACACGGAGATCGCCGCGCCCGTCTACTGACAGTCTCGCGATGACGAGAAGATCAGTGTAGCTTCTCAGCCTCGTAAAACTTCGTCCGGTCGCCGCGGAAGAAGAGGTCGAGCTCCCCGGTCGGACCGTTACGGTGTTTCGCGATGTAAAGTTTCACGTCGGAGCGGTTATCGTCATCTTCGCGGTAAAGGAACATCACCACGTCCGCTTCCTGCTCGATCGACCCTGATTCCCTAAGGTCGGAAAGCTGGGGCCGTTTTTCCCCGCGGGATTCAACCGCGCGGGATAATTGAGCACAAGCCAGGACCGGTATTTTTAGCTCTCTAGCCATATTTTTCAAAGCCTGGGTTATTTCGGATACTTCTTGTACTCTATTATCCAATCCTCGGCCTTGGATAAGCTGTAAATAGTCAACGATTACCAGTTTAATCTTTTCGTCAATTTGGAGCCGGCGGGCCTTAGTCCGCATCTCTAAAATATTGATTCCGGGGGTATCGTCGATGAATAACGGTGCCTCCGCCAACTCCCCCATCGCTTCCCCAATCTTCTTAAAATCCTCGTCTTTTAAATTTCCGGAGGTGATGTGCCACGAATCGACATCGGCTTGCGCCGCCAATAACCGGTCCGCCAGCTGCTCCCGGCTCATCTCCAAAGAGAAAATCGCCACCGGGATTTTGTGGTCCACCGTGGCGGCTTGGGCGAGGTTTAACGCCAAAGAAGATTTTCCGAGTGACGGCCGACCGGCGACGATAATAAGGTTCGACTCCTGCAGTCCCGACAGCATCCTATCCACCGACGGAAAACCGGTCGGGACTCCCCTAAGCTCTCCCCGGTGCTTTTGCATCTCGTCCAGTCGGTCGAATGATTTCTCAAGAATTGCTTTTAGAGGAACGAACTGCTCGTGCAGATATTCCTGGGAAATCCCGAACAGCGACTGCTCGGCTTCTTCCAGCAACTGGCGAACCTCCCGCCCCGAAAAGGCCATATCGGAAATTTTGCCGGCGGTGGTGATTAACTTCCGCTTTAAAGCAATATCTTTCAAAAGACGGCCGTAGTGTTCGACGTGGTAAGAAACCGGGGTTAGGTTAACTAAATCGGTTAAATAACCGGCCCCTCCCACGGTGGCTAAAACCTCCATTTTTTTCAGCTCCGCAGGCACTGTCACCATGTCAATCGGGTCTCG
Organism: Patescibacteria group bacterium; assembly: GCA_038063895.1. Classification (GTDB taxonomy): domain Bacteria; phylum Patescibacteriota; class WWE3; order JAMCXX01; family JBBTUG01; genus JBBTUG01. Next base: position 27,706 of record JBBTUG010000007.1, read on the forward strand.
GCGTTCGAAGAGGGCTAGAATGGCTTTATAAATCAGGGAGTGGTGTTCGTGGTAAAAATGATCGGGACGCAGAAAATCAGCCACCTTAATAATAGCGTCTTTATCAATTAATATGGCCCCTAAGAGCCCTTGCTCGGCCTCTAAATTTTGTGGCTGAAGTCTGTCCGGCATATGAATTTACCGATTTTCGCTGATTTTCTCGGCTGATTTTCGCTGATTATTACTCCACACTTTCCTTCTAATATCAAGGCTGCTGGATCCAAAATTGACTAATAAGCCCAGTTTATACCCTGTCCCCTTAAGATAGTTAATTAGTTGGCTCTCCATATCCTTTACGATATATGGCAATGCTTTTATCTCGACGATCACAGCGTCACCGACAAGAAAATCGGGTTTATACACTCCGACTTTTTCTCCATCATACTCCACTGGAAGAAGTTTCTCCTCAGTAAACGGAATGCCTTGTTTAATAAATTCTTTGGACAGGGATTTGTGATAAACCGATTCTTTGTGCCCAAAACCTAAAGTGTTGTAGACGTTATAAATTGCCCCTCTTATCCCGTAGGTAAGCTTCTCGTAAAGGAAATCGCTAACAACCTGTTTTGGCATAACGCCTATCAGCGTAAATCAGCATTAAATCAGCGTGAATCAGCCACCGAGCACAATTACTTCGGTTTCTAGCGGTAAGTTCTCACGTTTAATTTTAAGTGATTTTTCCTCCTGGACTGTCCCCCCAATTACTTTCAGGAAGTCAGAAAGAGGTAAAAGAACATCGCTCTTTTTATCATGCTTGTGGGTTTTGTAATGCATCGGAATAATAATCTTCGGTTCGATTTGGGAAACTAGACTGCCGGCTTCTTCCGGCCCCATCGTGTACGTCCCGCCGACCGGCACCAGTAAAATATCGACGTTGCCGATATATTCCAACTGCTTATCGCTGAGCGGATGGCCGAGGTCCCCGCAATGCAAAAGACTCATTCCTTCCGCGCGGATTTGGTAGACTGTATTTTTCCCTCTTTGTTTACCATTCTCGCTGTCGTGGTAGCTCGGAAGCCCGTCGATTTTCACGTCTTTAACTTCGTACTCCCCCGGCCCGCTGATCAGAAACGGAGTTCCTGCCTGCGTAGGCAAGCCACCAACCGCTTCAACATTATTATGGTCGGGGTGCTGGTGCGTCACTAAAACGATATCCGCGGAGACTTTCGGCATCGGAAAACCGACCGCTTTTTCCTCAAACGGATCAATCACTAGCGTGGCGGTCTTGGTGTTAATTAAGAAACACGAATGGCCTAAATACTTAATCTCCATAGTCTTCGTCATCCCGAGCACATTCGTCGGACTCAGTGTAAACTCCGTCGAGGGATCTCTAATAACTTAGCACAGGTCGGCCGAATGAGGCAAGAGATTAAACTTCTCCGTCATCCTGGCTTGTCCAGGATCCGCAGATTCTGGATGCGTCCCGAGGTGTGGGACTTACCAGAATGACGTTCCGAAGAATACCATCATAGGAGTAAGGACATTAGGCTTCTTCGAGTTTCGTGAGCCGTTCTTCGTGGTCTTCGACGCGGGAAGAAAGGATGTTTTGGGCGTCCTCGGTAGAGGATGTTCTCTTCCCAAAGTCAGACACGGAGCCTAAAATGTCCATCTTATCTTTGCGCATTTGCTCCAATGTTTTTTGGGCGGATCTTTCCACTACAAACTCCATCTCGGCCCTCATCCCTGCCCTCGATCTTAAATCAGAAAGTTCCATATTAACTTTCAACGTTTTTTCAAGATCATTAGTCTGTTTAAATAACTCGCTCTTGATCTTGGATTCACTCTTGGTAATTTCTTCGTGAACGGCATGAATTTCGTCAGCAACACCATTTAAGTGCCTTTTTAACTCTTCAATTTCCTTCTTTAACCCGGTAACGTTTCCATTAATTGAGATTTGTTTTATTTTTCCTTTATTCGGCATGTAATTATTTTCTCTTTTGTGGAAGATGAAGTCAATTACCCGATAGAACTTGTGGGTCAAAAAAAGAACTCGTCCGTGTAACACCTTTCGGTATCACAAAGACGAGTTCAGCTATATTGTTTTCAAACTTTCCAAACGAGCACCTTGTGGTCGGCCTTCATCACCTTCCACCAAATAATGTGATCTTGAAAGAAATAGGCCAACAGGGTATGCTGGGGAAGTATGAGCGTTAATGAGGTGATCAAAACCCAAGTCGTGGACATAAAAAAAGAGGTGGCTCTGCTACGCTCTTATATTATCGGCGTGGTCGGCAAGGACAGTGATGGCAGTTACCGGCCGGAATTCGTCCGCCGGATTTTCCGAAATCTTTCCGATAAACCCGTACATATCTTCAAAAGTCCTTCCCTGTTTCTTAAACAGCTGACCGCTAAGCGATGAAAATTCTCTACGGGAGCGGATTCCTCCGTTCCGCCCGTAAACTGCCGAAGCAGCAAAAAGAGAGGCTGTCCCGTTTGCTCACCTACCTTCAGCAAAATCCCTATGATCCGCGGCTGCATACCAAACCTTTATCGGGTGGGCTTTCTGGTCTTTACTCCCTCCGCATCACACGGGAGTGGCGGGTTATCTTCCGTTTTCTCGCCGCCGACGAAATCCAACTTATCGACACCGGCCATCGCAAAGATATTTATAAATAGCTGTTTTCTGCGGGGCGTTATGTGTCATCCCTGCCCATGAGCAGGGATCCAAGCTTCCTGATCCCGATCTTATCCTCCTCCGCAACACCTTTCGGCATCAGTTCCCCGTCATCCCGAGCCCCGCCAACGGCGGGGTAAACTCCGTCGAGGGATCTGACACAGCAGTGTCACCCTGAGCTTGTCGAAGGGTCTTCCGTCCGTCTTCGGCCATCAGTACCCTCCTTTTCTTCCGTCATTGCGAGCGAAACGCGGCAATCTCATCAGGACTGTCACCCTCCTACGCCCTCCGATTCGGAGGGCTACGGAGGGTTGACCACTGGTAAATTCGGAGACTCATTAACCAGTGGGTCAAAAAAAAGAACCTCGCTTGTGTGACTTACCACAAACGAGGTTCCGCTATATTGTTTTCAAACTTTCCAAACTAGCACCTTGTGGTCGGCATTTCATCACCTTCCACCCTAAAGTGCTTTTACCAACTATGCAAGTGCGTTCATTTGCTCCTCAACCTCTTCTTGCGTTGGTACGCCAGAGATTTCCGCCCATTCGATTTCTTCATCAAAGGCATCATCATAGGCTACCAATGGCGGTTGCAGTTTCAAGACTTGCGCAACGAGCTGCGCGCGTCTTTCAGCCGTGAATTGAAGCCGGGCGATCTGGGATAGCTCTTTCATATGCTTTCCACAGACCTCAATACCCTCTGCCGCTTCCATTCCCGGTACATCGCTATGATACGGATTCTTTTTGAGAAGAACCATCTCACAGCCCGGGATCGGGCACGGCGGGTGCCCATTTCCGTTCGCCGGTTTCATCGCTCTTTCGCCGGTAACCACTGCGAGGTACTCGCTAGGTTCCATATAGGCGATCGTCGGCTTCGGCGCTGCCACTCTTTTCTTCGACTCGACCAACTGCGCCAGCGCGGCGGGCTGATCAGCCAGGACAACCTTACCGAGACCGAAGAACGACGGACCGCAATTTTGGCACGTTCGACCTGTCGCTGATTCATCGACGAACTTTTTCAAGTCGTCATGAACTTCCGTCTTCCAGGTCCATCGTGGTCCTGCGGGTGCTTTGTTCTCGCCGCAGACCATGCACGGAACCGAATCTTTCGGTCCGTGGCCGTTCCCAGAGATCGGAGTCGTGAGCAACGCGCGCGTTACTGGGTTCGCCAAAACGGCACCCACCGCACGCGCTCGAACCGGCGGTTGTCGTTTTGCCGGAAGCCGGATCACCGTTTCGATGAATTTCTCTGCGACCGCCAAAATATCCTCGTTCGGCTCCGCCCCATCTTCGATCATAGCAGTCACGGTCATTGCTTTGGTCATGACATCAAGTCCTGACTGGGTCAGGGCAATGAGGATGTTGAAATGATAGAAGCAAACAATCTTTCCGTTTGCCTGATCCATCCCCTTTGCACCACGACTTTCGAACGGTCGGCTCGACCGGACAACTGCGCCGCATTCGTGAACCATGCAGACGACTTTCGTCGTCGGTTCACGATCGTCGTTTGGCGGTTGCCAGGTCTTGTCGCGGCTGCCGGCGCCGTAGGTGGACGCTTTCCCACCCTTCCGGCTTTGACCAACGTTTTCACCGCGCTTTTTGTTCGCCGATGGCTTGGAGTTGGTACCGTGGAAGGCGCTCTTGTCCTTCCCTTCCCACCAGCCCAATTCCTTGATCCAAAGAGTTTTGTCGGGCGGATCCATTTCGCGCAACTGAGCGAGTTTCATGCGCAGAGCCGTGATTTCGGTCCGACCGTATATCTTACCGGTCTGTCGGTCAGAAATCTCGCGCATCAACTTCGTTTCTTTTTTCCGTCGCTGTTCGCATTGCGACGGCAACCAGCCCGCGCGTTTGATGATTTCGTGGAAGCGCCGGTCAATCGGCAACTCCCAAAAATCATGCATTTCCGGACAATCAGGCAGATCCGGAGCTCCCATGCGCAAAACCTTGGGATTCGCCGGAAGAGCGTACTTGAGGCGCGATTTTTTCTTCGCAGGCGACTTCACTGCCGCTAGCTTTCCGGCGAATTTCTTCGCGGCGCCCGTTCGCGCTCGTTTCTCACCAGCGGCGTCCAGAATTTTCGGCAGCGCAACAACTTCGGCGACTGCTTTCAAGCCCGCGACTTCCGTCGCGATACTGCCGAGCTTTCCACCACGTGCCACCGCGTTCGCGAGCCCATTCGAATAGGCTGCGAGCACAGGGGTGATTTCTTTCGAACCACGAACCGATTTTCGAACACTGACCTTCGGCGCCGCTGTCTTTTTTGCAGCGATTTTCTTGGCCGAAGTTAGGCTTTTTGCCATTTTAAGTAATCCTCCGCGGATTTTCCCGACCCTTGGGTACGGGAATAAGGTAAGTTCCCATCGTGACATTTGTCAGATGGGTCGAACGTGGACCGGATTTCTGCTAGGCCCTGCCTAGCCAAACTAACTTTTCAATCACCCTCCTAGGGTTGCCTTGCGACTTCGGGCCGCTTGGCGAGTTTATGTTGCCCCGTCTTTCGACGAGTTAACATCAAATACCGTTCGAACCTCCAATTCGGAGGTGAGAACTTCTCACTACGTTCGAAGATTCGAAGATTAAGTTGTCAAAGTTCAATGAGGCTCGAAACTGTCAATCGACAGATTCGGTAGCCGAATTAATCCTGACCCTTCAATTCGGAGGGGAAGGAACTTCAATCCAATTACGTCATCCTGAACGTAGTGAAGGATCTCTCAACCTGTTTGAGAAAATACTCGCATTCGCGAGAGATTCCTCGACTTCGCTCGGAATGACGGTATCATCGTAAGAAGACCACCATTACAGGCCTTTTAGCCGTCTATACCCTGTACCCTAAACCCTACTTTGCCTACCTATTATTATACCACAAAACCATCCTTTTGTCATTCGTTATGGGGTAATAACTTAGTGGGGCAGATGCAGCAGCCTAGCTCTCAGGAAAGCATTTCCCTGCAACTATATCAACCTTTTTACGCCCCCACAGGACTGATGTCAATTAATCGCATCAATGTTCCTCGAGACCAAGACCATATAACTCCCCCCTCACGCCACAAGCACCTTGCAAAAATCATCGCGGTCGCGATAAAATATGCAAGGTAGAGACAAATACCAAACTCTGAAAAAATGACTACCAAAGGATATATCCTTTTATTCCTAGCCGGGATCCATGACCTCCTTGAGAATGCCCCTACCCCTTCCGATACGTATCGGGCTGTTTACGGTTATGCGCCTTACAAACCAAAAAATCTTTATCCGGTTATCTCCAGAATGCTGAGTGATAAACAAATTGAGAAGACGGAGAGAAACGGAGTGGCCTGCTTTCGGATAACTAATAGGGGTCTTAAGGACGTGGAAGAAATTATCCCTTTAGAAAGGCTGAGACTAAAGTGGGACGGCTACTGGCGGATGGTCATTTTCGACATTGAAGAAAAATGGAAAAAAGACCGGGACCGAATCCGATCCGTCCTCAAAGACCTTGGTTTCGCAATGCTGCAGGAATCATCGTGGATTACCCCCTTCCCCATCGAAAATGAATTGATCTCACATCTTTCCAAGATCCGAGTTTCCGGCGAGGTACTGGTCACGAAAACGAAGATTCTCTCCGGCGACATTAGAGCCATAGTTAATCGGGTCTGGAAACTCGATGAGCTGGACGACAATTACCGGGAATTAACTGAAGAGGTTGAAGACAGAAAGGTTAACACTTATTCGCAAGCCGCCCGCTGGGAACTCCGCTTTCTGGATCTTCTGGCCGAGGATCCCCTCCTTCCGGTGCAGCTGCTCCCCAGACGGTGGTACGGCGCCGCAGCGAAGCAAGTTTATAATACTAAAATTAGGGTAATTCTAAATCGCCCAGCGGACAAAAGAGATAAAAGACTATCAAAAGACTGTTGAAAAGACTATCAAAGGATTGTTGAAATGATTATTAAAAGATCAAAGTCAATATATTACACCTTGCAAAAATCGTCGCGGTCGCGATAATATCTGCAAGCACTTATAGTTGTAATGGGAGATAAAAATTGGAAGATAAAAATGGGGAGATAAAATGAGGAAATCATGAAGGATAAAGAAAATAAACTTCGACTTACTACTAAAGCAGCAGAAATAACCGACGGAATTCTAGAGAAGACTCTTCCCTATTTAACCTCCGGGATCAGTGAAAAGGCCATCGCGGAGATAATCGTGGCATTGACCAAAAAAGCGGGCTGTAAATTATCTTTTCCGCCGGTCGTAGCTTTCGGAAGGTGGTCCGCTTATCCGCACCACAAACCCATACGGCGAAAATTACGAAAGAATGATTTAGTCCTCATTGATCTGGGCGCCAAGTATAAAGGTTACTGCGCGGATTTAACCCGGATGTTTACTTTTGGAAAATTAAAAAGTGATCAGGAAAAGCTGCTACGGATAGTCCTCGCCGCCCAAAAATATATGATGAAAATTATCCGGCCTGGAATGGGCTACCGTGAGGCGGACGTTTTAGTCCGCAAATATTTTCAAACGCGCGGAGTTGAACCGAAACTTATCCGCCACGGGCTCGGCCACGGAATCGGACGGCAGGTCCACACCGGTTTCGTCCTTTCGGTAAAAGCAAAGAGTGACGGAAAATTGAAAACTGGAGATATTTTCACGATTGAACCCGGATTATATATAAAAGGAGTTGGCGGCGTCAGAATCGAGGATACGGTGTTGTTAACGAAGAATGGGATTAAACCTCTGACAAAGTTTCCGAAATATTAAAAAGAAACCTTCCAGGTTTAGTCTGATTAACCTGGAAGGTGTTAAGTTTAATTCGCTAATAATAAATTAAACCGGACTTTCGGTAGGAACTCCTGGCGAAGTCGGTTCCTGAACCAAGACAGGTTTACTTCTCTCCACCGTCTTTTTCGACTTCGCTTTTTTCTTCCCCACTTTCTTCTTGGCCGGTGATATCCCGTGGCTTTTGAAAGATGCCTCGATAATCGCGAGCATCTTCACACCGACACCCGGCAAGGAGAGAAGACGCTTTGGGTTTCCCCGGGTGCGAAGAAGTAATTGTCCGAACGTCAGCATCCCCGCTCTCTGCAAAAGGTGAACGGTTCTCACCCCGAACTTCGTGGAATTACCAAGCGCTTCGCGGACCGGCAAGTCCCACTGTTCTTTGGAAAGTCCAAACTGCCAACGTGGGAAACTCTTTCCGTCCTCTAATTCGCCCGCTTGTTGTTTCCGTCTGGTAACAAGCCTTCCTCCGCCCACCGACGGCAATGAAACGAATGTAATCTCATTCGGATTCCGCCCTTGGCAAAGTGCTTTTAAAGCTGAGAGCAGGGCGTACAACTGCCCGGTCATAACGAGCAGTTCGTCGACCCGATTCGGATGGGCGCGATAAATTTCAACAGTCAGAATCGGCGCACGCGGTAACCGTTCACGAAGCAGATGAAGAACCATTCCGTGAACCTGAACTGTTGCGGCGTTGGGCTCAAGAACAATCCCGGACAAATAACCCGCTAAAGTTTGCGGGGAAGTAGGCTTAACCATAAAGTCCCTCCTTTCGTTATCCGCCAAAGGCGGATTAATGGTTGGTAAGCTCCCCTCCGAATCGGAGGGCTGCTAACCACCCAATCAAAAGCAAAGCACCGCCTAAGTCTGGGCAGTGCTAAGGTTGTGCTAGAAACTGAGTTTTGAATCTCAACTCCAACGGTCTGATGTTAGCAAAAGTAGAAAAATTTGGCAACTTTGAATTATCCCCTTGACATCCGTCGCGATTAAATTATCATCAACATAGAAATGAAATCTGAACTGCCTGAAGAAACCGAACAGCCTCCGAGTAACCACCAACTTCTATTTAGGGTCACCCCGCATATAAAAAAACTGGCAAAAAAATCTGCCGCCGTTCGGGCTGAGTTTTTTCCGAGTCCGAAAGAAGCGAAAGTTTCCGAGGCCTCTTTCTCCGACCCTTTGAACGAAGACCGGTTTATTAAAGTTAAGGGTTTAGTCCACAAATACCCGCAGCGGGTGTTAATTGAACTCACGATGAACTGCGCCGCCTATTGCCGTTTCTGCACCCGCCGGCGGAAAGTTTCCGACTTGAAAAAAGGCCAGCTGACTCCAAAAGACCTGAGTGTGATCGCCGGTTATTTGTCTGCGCATCCGGAAATTAACGAAATAGTAATCTCTGGCGGCGACCCTTTAACGGCGCCGGAATTACTTAAAGAGTTGCTTAAAAAATGTCAAAAAATAAAGAGCCTAAAAATTATTAGGATTCACACCCGCATTCCGGTATCCAACCCCAAGCTGGTAACTCCAGGTTTAATTAAAATATTGAATTCTATTAAAGGCAAGCCCCTGTACTTATCAATCCATTTCGAACACCCGGATGAGCTGACCCCGGAAACAATCGCGGCCGTAAATAAGATTCGGAAAACCGGCGCGATCCTACTTTCGCAATCCGTCTTTCTTAAAGGAATTAATGACTCTTTCGAAACTCTAAAAGAATTGTTTATCCGTCTAACCGAGCTTGGCGTCCGACCCTATTATCTCTACCGCTGCGATCCCGTTGCCGGGGCGGAACATTTTCGGGTTCCCTTTGAGCGGGAAATTGAAATCATGACTAAGCTTAGAGTTAATCTTTCCGGAATCAGTTGTCCCCTCTACGCCCTCGACGCGCCGACCGGCTCCGGAAAAATTCCCGTGCCGCTAAATTTTTGGCAGTTCGATAAGAAAACTCTCACGGATTTTAACGGTAAAAAGATCAAAATCCAATAGGAATAAAAGCCACGAATTTCCTCCACGAATTAACCACGAATAACTTGACAAAACCTCTTCTTCTCGGCTATAGTAGTAGCGTCATGAAAATAATCAATCGGAAAAATAACTGGCATTATTGCACCACTAACACCTCTTTGGAGGGTGGGTTTTCCGTTGGCTAAATAATTTTTAATCATTTTTAGCCCGTAACCACAACCTCCGCAAGGAGGTTTTTCGTTTTTATGAACAAGAAAGTTATAAAAATAAAAAATAGTAAGCTTGAGGTTTTCACCACTGGAAGTGGCCGACCACGCATTTTAATTATTAGTGGAATTCACGGAGACGAAACTGTTGGACCGTTATTTATAAAAAAATTACTAAAAGAAGTTGAAAAACAGAAGATACCGGGAACTTTAACAATAATTCCTGAGGCTAATCGTGAAGCATTGAAAAAAAATATGCGCTTCCTGCCGGGTAGTATTGATTTAAACCGTTCATTTTCCTTGCCCGCTTCACCAACAAATAGGATAAGGGGATTGGCGAAAACCATCATTAAACTCTGTTCGGGTATGGATTTAGTTATTGATATACACACCCTAGTCCGCCAGAACGCTGTTATTCTGGGCGTCCTGTTTCCCAACGGTTCAAACTCAGTCCAGAGAGAAACCCAGCGATTATTAAGACTGTCCGGGCCGGAAGCGATTTGGAAAGTTGATCGAGTTAAGGAAAGTTGGATTAAAGGATCTCTCACGCAAGCGTGCTTAGAAAGAGGCGTTCCCGCCTTTGGGCTGGAGTTACCGGACAACCGCGCCGTGGTAAATAAGCTCAAAAATAAGCTAATGAGGATTTTGTCCATGAGGCCGAAGAGCTTAAAAAACCCTGGGGTGTACGGACGCGTTCAGGAAAGAGCAGTGGGGCCGGGCTTCTTTCAACCTAAAGCCAAACCGGGAGACTTAGTACAAAAAGAGCAGGTTTTAGGGATCTTTAATGGTAGCGGACAAAAGAGAAGCATTAAGGCTACCTGTAATGGCACTTTATTGATTGTGCGACAGAAATGCGAAGTACGGGAGAAAGAACCGCTTTTTACCATTGGGGTAAAAGTCGGAGCACCTTAAAACTTACTCGGCTTCGATGAATCAAATCATTGAAGCCAAAGAAAGGAGACAAATGTCAAAGCCCATCAGTAACGTTAGGAGTCCCGCGTTTGCGGAAGTTATCCGTTTCGACGAAGAGGTTCGCCGGGTAGTTTTAAGTCGGGGTCTGGAAAAAGGTTTGCCTGACCTCCATCAACGATTTCTTGACGACGGCGTGGCCATCCGAATGGCTGAGGAGACAGTTCTTCGGCTGAGTAAAAAAGGCTACTCCCAAAGCGACCATCTTCCTTCGAGAATTGCTCAGGGCAGGTACGAAAGGTACCTAGAGCGGCCATTGCGGGTAACCGCTAATCCCAGTCTGGTAACACCTGAGCAGGTCGTGTTGATGACAAATACCGTCTCTCTACTGGAACAAACGGCGCGGAAACTCAGAGTTGTTTATCGACGAGATCCACAACTTTTCATTCCGTACATTGGCCAAGGCAAATCGCTGGAAAACGACATTCTACTGCCCTATCACTACGAAAGTGTTTTTCCGTGGGCCAAACTGGATGTTTATTGGGTCGAAAAAAACGGCAAACTCTGGCCACAGATACTGGATATCAGTAGCCAATGCGTAACTCCCTTCGCTTTCTCCGCCGCCCATCAGGGTTATTGCGAAACGGTTGGTTTGCCGTTAATCGAGGGGGCGGTACCCGGCATTAGCCTGGCACCAGGATTAGAAAGAGGAATGGTGATGATCTCCACTTTTCAGCAGTGTTATCAACAGTGGTGTCACCACAGAGGAGTTTTAGCAAAGCCGTTTCCCCTCATCGTGCAGATCGTCGGTGACGGTAATCACGGCAGGGCTGAACATGAAATCCTTAATCGCCGACTGAAGGAAACAACTTGGGGTAACCGGGCAGTTATTGTTCATCCCGGTAACATCACCTTTAGTCCAGAAGGCAACACTTTGAGGGCACTGATCGGCAATGAAAATCAGATGGTCGATCTGGTTATTCGTGCCTGCGTTAACCGCCAGCCCTATCACCCGGACTTTCCGGAAAAAGCCGATGAAGCCGCGGCAATGACTGCTTTAACTGAAGCCCAAAGAGTCAGTGCGGCTTGCGTCATACCCGAAATCGGAAACCGAACTTTTGACAGCAAAGGCTGGGCTTTCGTAATTCGAGCTAAAAGGTTTGAGTCGATTATGAGAGAGGTAATGGAAACACCGTCACGGCTTGAATTGCTTCAAAGTTGCTTTCCGGAGTGCGCCCATCTTTATCCCGGATCGTTACGTCCAGAACTGGAGGATGGTTCAACGGTAACCTTCGATGGTGCGAACATTAAGGGTTACTGGCGCAACTGGGTCTTTAAAAGCCACGACACATCCGGATCGCGCGGCGTTGACATTCCGACGAGCCACGACTCCAATGTACGGATCCTCAGCTACTTTGAGCGCGCGGCGAACTCTCCGGCCGGAGGGATGGCCCAAAAGTTCGTTCTGCCTCCATCCGTCAGGGTGCTCACGTGGACAGAACGAGGGATCGAGGAGTTAACCGCCCGAAGAAAAGATGTCGTTTACATCAGCAACGGGCAAATCATCGGCTGGTGGAGTGTGAACGAGGAGGGAAACTCGTACTACATCCACGGCAGTAGTGCTGCCTCGCAAAGCGTGGCCCTTGTGATGAAATGAAAGGAGGAATTAGTGAACCAACGTACTTGGCTACGGTTCCGCTGCGGCCGTTGCCAAAAGGCCTTCGCCAGTAAAGAGAGGCCGCAGGTTTGTCCCTTTTGCTTAGCTGGGCAGACCCTTTTTGAGCGGCTAAAAGACCTTTATGAACGAGAGGACGACGGCCGAAAACAAGACCAGCTCATGGCTAAGGAAGACTGGTAAAAGAAACGATGGGGGTAGGAGGAATCCGCACTTAAGGATTCTTTCTTCCTACCCCTATCGTTAATCATACCAAGTTAACGAAAGGAGGAAAAATGGGCGGTTATCAGATTGGAATTATCGGTTACGGCCATATAGGCCGGGCGATGCATGGGATTTTCGGGTCGGAAATCAGGGCTATTTACGATCCGTTTCTTAAGAAAACGACCTCACGTGACTTAAGGAAACGAAAAATATCCGTAGGCGATCGAATGGTTTTCAAGGATCTTGACCTGGCGATTGTCTGCGTTCCCACGCCCTCAAAGAAAGACGGCAGCTGCGACGTTTCTATTGTAGAGGAGGCGGTTGGCTGGTGTAAGACAGGGCTGATCCTGATAAAATCAACGGTTTGCCCTGGGACAACGGACAAACTACGGAAAAAAACCGGCAAGCGAGTGGTTTTTTCGCCGGAGTACTTCGGCGAGTCAACTTACCCCCGTCCGCCGGAGGAAAATGATCCCAAACTGTGGCCCTTCCAGATTTTTGGAGGAGAGCAGGAAGATGCTCTGGCCTGTGCCCAAATCTTCAAACCGCGGGTACATCCCACGGTGACTGTTATGTTCACCGACGCTAAAACAGCGGAGTTGACCAAATACATGGAAAATGCCTGGTTGGCCCTGCAGGTAACATTTGCTAACGAGATGTACGAAGTCGCCAATGCTTTAGGGGTTCACTACGACATTCTGCGCGAAGGCTGGGCGCTGGATCCGCGAGTTTCCAAAACCCACACGCTTGTTTACGAGGAAAGGCGCGGTTTTGGCGGAAAGTGTCTACCGAAGGATATACGGGCGCTTATCGCTGCGGCGGAGGCGGTCGGCTACCAACCAAACCTGCTCAAACAGGTAGAAAAAAGCAACGACACATTTACACCACTTAGTCAAAGAGGGATGACGGAACGAAAGGGAAGGAGGTGAGAGGAGATGGCTAAGTTAATCAAGGTTACCGTCGATGCCTACGCTTGTGAAACATGTGGTCAGCGCTGGCTGCTCGGTGTCATCGGCGAGGTACGCGCCAAGGCGATGGCGGAGGCGTGTGAACACGCGCATACGGCGTTGGGTAAAGCAGGGAACCCTGAGGAAGTACCTGCGGAAACGCAGCGAACACAGAGCGACGACCGTTATCCCTGCGAGCGGTAGAGACAACAAGAAAGAGAAAGAAAAAGGAGAGAAAGGGAGGGGTCAACGCCGCACGATCAAGTTTGGTCGTTGACCCCTTTCCTATTCTAGCCGTTTAAGCACTTAGCGCCACTCTACAAATTTAATCGACGATCGTCGTGGTTTTTCGTAGAGATCTAAAGTTGACAGATTAGATTTTGTGTGATATAGACTATTTACAATTGAATATTATAAAGCGTTTGACCAAGTCACACTTGGTCTGAACCGGAGTCACGATCCGGAATCCGCCGAAGGCGGGACGCTGAGAGCCAAAATACTCTACGGAAGTTGAACCGTTAAATCAGCGGCCGGTGTCGTTTTCGCGGAGCCGGGCTAAGCGCCTAAAGGGAAAATAACTTTAGGAACCAAGGATGGGACCGCGGGAGATCCAGTAGTTTACCTCTCGTTCCTTGCTAATCACGATAATTCCGTGATTGGTAATGAACGGGAGGTTTTTCTTTATGGTGGCTGTAGCTCAATTGGTAGAGCGTCTGCTTGTGGCGCAGATGGTTGAGGGTTCAATTCCCTCCAGCCACCCCAGAAAATTAACGTAGCTCGGAGGGAATTGAATGCCGGAGGCGCGACTGGCGCCGAGGCGGGGTCGCGCGATCCGTCAGTAGACGGATACGCGTGACCAATCCCCTCCAGCCACCCCAAAATCCGGAAACGTCCGGAGGGCACTATAAATCCTTCGCGAAAGAAAGGGGGCAAAGGATGGAGCAAGACCTAGGAGTTAAGTGGTTCAACACCGTTTTTTATCCACAGAGAAAAACGGCTCGGGCAGTTAGGTACGAAGACGGTGTTTTGCCGCGGCTGCGGGAAAACGAGATTAACCTTTTTACTCCGTGGGGTCCTCGTTACCACTGGCGGGAGAGAGGAACGCAGATTAGACCGACCGATAAGGAAATCGTGGTTCTACGATTCCTGAGTCGAATACTCGGGGAGTGGCAGGAGAACATGCCGGAGAAGAAATTTACCTGGCTGTTTCTTGGCGCTGATCTTTACGGAACGAGGATTAATGGTCTGCCGGAAGAACCGGTCGGCGCTTACTTTGAAAATCTGCGCCGGTGGTTGGCGGAAATTTTGCCGTTAGCTAAGTTTCGTCTCTGGTCGGAGTTCGATCAGGAAGCTGGGCTGTTACGGGAAGGCATTCGGAACGATCTTCACCAGCGTCTTTCCTTGCCAATCATTAATCAGGCGAGAAAGACAGCGGTCGTGATGAGCGGCGGCGCGGCTGAAGCCTATCTGACGGAGCGCTTGACCGAAGCCGATCTTATTGAAACTTTGTATCGCCCGATCAAAGTTTCAGCGGTGGGACGACACAAGGATGAGATGGTCGATGGTAATCTTCCACGCCTCTACTTCCTACCGGAGCCTCTCTGGGCGCCGTGGCTCTAAACTTGAGAAAGGAGAAAAAGATGATAAGGCAATGGAACTGTTGGAAGGTTGGGGAGCCGTATATCTCAATCGGTCCTCTGGCTAAAGGAACACTCACCGGCAGTCGTTACCAGGATATGGTAGTGGACCTAAAAGTTAAAAAGCGGGACTTTGCCCACCTTATTCCTGATGGTAAGGAGATCGTCGAGATCTGTTTACCCGATCTCGTACTCATCAAGGACCAAGCTGAAACCGTCGATACCTCAAGGAAGATCGCGGTTTACTACACGGCATGCTACAAAGACAAAGAAATCGGGACGCGAAACCCTTCCGGTCCTTACTGGCAGTCAGAGCCTTGGAATGTTTGGGAAGCCCTTTGGATTGAAGTTCCCCTGTCCCGTTGAAGTAACGGCTCTCGTGGTTTGGTCGCGCTGTTAGTTTGGCCGACCACGAGAGTTTATTTTAGAGTAAAGTATTATTGGAAGCTTTTGCAATACAAAAAACTATGAAAAAAGAAAAAATCTACAAAGAGATAATTAAAAAGGCCTTGGATTTACACGTCCACGTTGGGCCGGAAGTTTTACCGCGAAAATACACGGCTGAGGCTCTTGTCGCGGCGGAAAAAGGGCGGCTGGGCGGAGCTTGTCTTAAATCTCACTTTTTCCCCACAACCCCTTTCATTAAGGAGTTAAAAAGTTTGCCAAAAAATTTACGGTTGATCGGCTCAATAACTCTTAATAACTCCGTGGGAGGACTTAATCCAGAGGCCGTCAAAAGCGCGGCTGCTTTATCTGAAGGACCGATTATGGTCTGGTTTCCTACCATCAGCGCTAAAAATTTTCTCGCCAAAAGCGAATACGAGATTCGGCCGGAGTGGGTTAAAGGAACGAATTACCAGCCAAGGCGTTCCGCCGAAATAAATGGCATCTCTATTTTGAAAAACGGCAAATTAACTGAGAGAACAAAGGCAATCCTAAGAGTAATTAAGAAACAAGATTTAATTCTGGCCACGGGCCACGTCTCGTGGAAAGAAGCTAGAGAATTAATAATTAAGGCCAACAAAATGAATATCAGGAGAATGGTGGTAACCCACCCAATCTACGAACTAATTGATATGTCGACTGAAATCCAAGCTGAGCTGGCGGGGCTGGGCGCGGTGATAGAGATGTGCTATTCCATGTTT
This sequence comes from Patescibacteria group bacterium, assembly GCA_038063895.1. Classification (GTDB taxonomy): domain Bacteria; phylum Patescibacteriota; class WWE3; order JAMCXX01; family JBBTUG01; genus JBBTUG01. The sequence goes on from JBBTUG010000007.1 coordinate 43,798, forward strand.
TCAATAGACAAAATTGGAATAGAAAAAATAGTTAGCCAAATAAAAACTGTCGGACCAGAAAATTTTATCTTAAGTTCGGACGTCGGCCAGATAGCCAGTGACAGTCCTTCCCTATCTCTCGAAAAGTTTATGAAATTACTTTCGGCAAAGGGCATTAGCGAGTCTGATCTTTACCGAATGATGGTGACTAATCCCGCCAGATTGATAGGAACGTAACCGTAATCTGCGCTAATCAGCAAAGCTCCTGGCCTAGGCCGATGTAGGTGGGTCGAAAAGGTAAACAAAAAAGACCATTTAACTCTACAAAAACAGTAGACGATCGTCGTGTATATTTGTAGAGAGGGTACTGTAACCGATTATTGATTCAGATTATTGATTCTGTTCATTTGCTTATGAGATGATAGATACACTTATGAACCCGCAAAAATTAAAGGGTTTTCGGGATTTTAGCGCCGAAGACCTAAAACTAAGATATAGAGTTATCGACACCTTAAAAGAGGTGTTTTCGCTGTTCGGCTTTTCCCCGCTAGAAACACCGGCTCTAGAAATGGGCGAGACCTTAAAAGGAAAATACGGGCCCGAAGCGGACAAGCTCCTTTACACCTTCACCGACCGCGGCGGCCGGGAGGTCGGAATGCGCTATGATCTGACCGTTCCCCTGTCCCGGTTCATCGCCGAAAATTCCGGGAGTATAACATTGCCCTTTAAGCGCTATCAGATCCAACCGGTTTGGAGGGCGGAAAATACGCAGCGCGGAAGGTATCGGGAGTTTCTCCAGTGCGATGCGGATATCGTCGGCAGCCGCTCCCCGCTGGCCGATGCCGAAATTATCGCCGTCAGTTATGCTGTTTTTCAAAAGCTGGGCTTGTCCTATGCCGCAATCCAAATTAATAGCCGCCAAGTTCTTTTTAAACTTCTGACGAACGCCAAAATCAGCAGTCCCGAAATCCAGCTTTCGGTGTTGCGGAGTCTCGACAAGATTAACAAAATCGGGAAAGACGGGGTGGAAAAAGAACTCTCGGCAAAAGGACTCTCAAGCTCACTGATCGAGACGGTTTTTGCAAATATCCAAAAAGCGGAGCCGGACGAAAACCTCGCTGCCGTTATTGCGCTCGCCAAAGAGCTGGGGGTTCCGGCGGAAAAACTTTGCTTCGAATCCACCTTATCCCGCGGGCTTGATTATTACACCGGCGTGATTTTTGAGATTAGTACCACGGAGGGTTCCCTTGGCAGCCTAGCCGGAGGCGGTCGGTACGATAACCTCATCGAAAAACTCGGCGGCCCCGCTTTGCCGGCCACCGGTATTGCGCTCGGGTTTGAACGGATTATCGAAGTATTGAAAGAATCGGGGCTGGGTAAATATAAAGAAACCGGGATATCCGTTCTTGTTATCCCGGTCACAGAGTCGGAAACGTCAGTGGCTTTAAAAACCCTCCGCCAACTCCGCCAAAACGGGCTGGGTGCGGAGATATATCCTGAACTTGGGGCCAAAATGGAAAAACAACTTAAATACGCCGACCGGAAGGGGCGGGACTTCGCCGTTATTATCGGCCCGGAGGAAACAGCCAATAAGACGGTTGTTTTAAAAAATCTCCGGACCCAAAGCCAGGAGGTTGTCAGTTTTGATGATCTCACCAAACAGCTTGAAAGTTGCTCGCGAGAGAGTCTAGAATAAACATATAAGATGTCTGCCCGAACTTACGCCGTCTTAGCTCTTCTTTTAACCAGTATTATCTGGGGCGTTGCCGGCCCGGTCATTAAATTGACACTCCCCTTTTTACCGCCCTTTACTTTTATCTTCTTCAGACTGATTATCGCTTCCTGGATTTTTTTACCCCTTTTTCTCCGGGAACATAAAAAACACCCGATCGACGAACGCGACTTCCCCCACTTATTTCTCGCCGGTCTTTTCGGCATAACTTTAAATCTCGGTCTGCTATTTCTCGGGCTTGAGAAAACCTCCGCCATTGAGGGTGGCTTAATCGGGGCCACGACGCCGATTCTTCTTCTTCTCGCCGGCTGGTGGTTTCTAAAGGAAAAAATTAACCGGAAAGAAAAAATCGGAACCATTCTGGCACTTTTAGGAACGCTGTTCATCGTCTTCGAGCCGGTTTTCCGGGGCGAGTTATTCGACCACACCTTTTCCCCCGACCGGACCACCGGCAACCTGCTTGTCCTTCTCGGCAACCTCGCCTGGGTCGCCTATACGATTCTCTCCAAAGAAATTTCGAAAAAGTACAGCGCCTTAATGATTACCTTCGTCTCGATTATCATCGGCCTGATTACTTTTCTGCCCCTATCTTTAATGGAAGTTTTTGTTTTTCACAAAATTCCGGTCTTCAACCCGACCTCAGTTATCGGACTTCTTTATATGTCAATTTTGTCTCTCGGAGTTGCTTATTTTCTTTTCGAGTGGGGCTTACGGAAACTAGAGGCTTGCGAAACCGGTGTCTTCGCTTATCTGCAACCGGTTTTTACCTTTCCCGCCGCCTACCTTATCTTGGGAGAATTAACTCCAACCCTCCTTTGGCCGGGAATTATTATCACCGCCTTAGGCGTAATTATCGCCACCGCCGGAATGTACCACCGGCAGGGCAAAAAAATGGCCTCTCTGCCGATCCATCGTCCTAAAATCGCTCTCCGCCGTCGAGCACATCGGAAAAAAGCTCTGAAGTAAAGCCCCTTCCCTCCGATTTTCCGGTATGCTATAATCCTCCCGTTATGAAAAAAGAGATTCATCCAACCTGGTATCCGGAGGCGACCGTTATCTGCGCTTGCGGGAAGACTTACCATATCGGTTCAACCGCCCCGGAACAGCGCGTTGAGATCTGCGGCCATTGCCACCCTTTTTACACCGGAACGGAAAGGTTGGTCGATACGGAACGCCGGGTTGAAAAATTCGAAAAGCGTCGCGCCCAGGGCCAGGAAAATGCGCAAAAAAATAAAGTGGAAAAAGAGAAGAAAGCCAAAGCGGTCCAAGCTTCGGAAAAACCCCGTTCTCTGCGCGAAATCCTCTCTCAGGCGAAAAAAGAAGCCAAACAGTAATGAACAGCGTTATTCTTGAAATCAGAGCCGGGGCCGGCGGGAACGAGGCCGGTTTGTTCGTCGCCGAACTCTTCCGGATGTATAAGCGTTTCTGTGAAAAGCAGGGGCTTAGTTTTAAAGAAATCAGCCGGAAAGAAGGCGGGATCGGTAATTTAGCCGAAGTTTCCGCCGAAATCGGTCCCCAAAACCCTCCGAGCGCCAATCCCTACACTCTATTTAAAAACGAAACCGGCGTTCACCGGGTACAACGGATTCCCTCCACGGAGAAATCGGGCCGGATCCACACCTCCGCCGTGACGGTCGCGGTATTACCCAAGGTTACCGCGCGGGAAGTTTCTATCAACCCGGCCGATATAAAAATTGATTTTTACCGCTCCTCGTCCAAAGGAGGGCAGAATGTCCAAAAAGTTTCGACAGCCGTCCGTTTAACCCACATTCCCACCGGCGTTATTGCCACTTGCCAGGAGGAAAGGTCTCAATTCCAAAACCGGGAAAGGGCGATGAGTATCCTGTGCAGCCGGCTTTACGAAATGATGCAAAAACAGCAAAAAGGAAAAGTGGATGAGCTTAGGCGGGATCAGATCGGGACGGGAGACCGCGGCGAGAAAATTAGGACCTACAATTTCCCGCAGGACCGGATTACGGACCACCGGCTGAACAAATCATTCCACCACATGGAAACCATCCTCGACGGCAACCTCCTTCCCCTTCTCCAGTCATTTTGATAGCTAAGAAATTAATCCTCCTTCGCCAAGGCTTCGGCGGGATTGATAGTTGGTAAATTCGTCGTTGCCTTTCCTCATTAACCAACCAGTCAAAAAGAAAACCGAGCTGAAAATGAAATCAGCTCGGTCAAAAATATTGATCCATCAAAATTATCCCACCTCGTCATTGCGAGCACGTTCGGTTGCCTCAGTGTAAACTCCGCGTGGCAATCACAAGGTTCTCACTCCGTTCGAACGGTAATAAACCTTATCCTGCCTCGGGTGCATCGTCATTCTGACTATCACTCTTGTCATCCTTTTTCCCTTCGGAATTAACTATAGCCACCGTTTGATTTAAACAGACATTAATAGTCTGCCTCGGGGCACCGCGCCCGTGAATTCCCTGTGCCATTTCTATGGCTAAAGATAAGTCGCCAAAAACGTCCTGCAGTCGTCGTATCACTGCCAGCCCTCCTCTTCTGAACATGTGCGTACCCTCCTAAACCTTCAGTTTATCGCTGATTGAGTTCGGATTTGTATTGTAAATCAACACTACAGGTCTGTCAAGCGGAATTAAGCACCTTAATTCCGTCCTGAGCGAGTCGAAGGAACTTTCTTCTACGGACTCGGTTCCGGGGCTTCACCAAGAACAACTCCAGCCGTCATCTCTTTTCCACCTCGGTCAAGAGTTAAAGTAACCGCGTCCCCGACATTGTTATTTTGGAGCGCTCGGGCCAGAGTATTATCTTTATCCAAAACCTGCCCATCCAATTTAGTAATAATATCCCCGCTCTGCAACCCAGCTTTCTCGGCCGGAGAACCAGTAAGGACCCTTTCGATAAATGCCCCGACCGGAAGCCGTTGAAGCGAGGACATATCCGAGCTGATCATTTGATAAGAAACGCCTAAAAAAGGCCGGCTGATTTTTCCCAGCTTTTTATATGTCTCCACGGTCTTTTTCGCCACATTTATCGGAATTGCGAAGCCGATGTTTTGGGCGCCGGTCGAGACGGCGCTGTTGACGGCAATAACCTCCCCCGCCAAGTTAAGCAACGGTCCGCCGGAATTCCCGGGGTTTAGTGCCGCGTCGGTTTGAAAAACGTTCTCCAAGTTCTCCGTCTGGCCGGAAGAGTCTCCGGCGGTAATACCGCGCCCGATTCCGGAAACTACCCCTGTCGTGACGGTATTACTGAAACGGCCAAGAGCGTTGCCGATTGCCACCACGCTTTGACCGACCCGGACTTTAGCGGAATCCCCAAGCGGCAGGGTCGGTAGCCCTTTTGCGTCAATTTTAAGAATCGCCAGGTCATTCAAAGGATCGCGGGCGATTTTTTTTACTTCATATGATTTCTCATCGGCTAATACTACCGTGTATGCGGCATTAACATCGGCGACGACATGCTTATTAGTTAAAATCAGGCCGTCCGCCTCAATAATTATTCCCGTCCCGATCGAGGCTTGCTCGGAAACCGGCCCACGAAATAGATCCAAATAAACCTGCTCCGTCACCACTGAAATCACGGCCGGGGCGGATTTCGAAACCACTTCCTCAACCGCCTGTTCTTGGGTAACTACCCGCTGAACAATAGACAGCCCACCGGAATTATTATCTGACGGTGGAAGGGCCGGAAAACTGAAAACCGGAAGCCTAAAGCCTAACGGGAGACTAAACGGGACGCCGGCCGAGACTAAGGCCACGATAACAAAAAAGATTAAGGCGGACCAAAAAGCGATAGTTGAGAGTGATAATCTACGCATAGTAAGAACATATCCCGTCATCGCGAGCACGTTCGGTTACCTCAGTGTAAACTCCGCGTGGCAATCTGACCGCTTCGGTCATCCTGAGCGAAGTCGAAGGATCTATTCCTACCAACTCCTCGCAATGACATCTCGTTTAACAATAAAATTACTCACTTAACTTCCGCGCTAGCTCTAATGCCTTATCTAATTGCGGATCTTTCTTATTATTTATATCCTCCGCCGTGATTTCAACTTTTACGTCCGGGTCCAGCCCTTTGCCATGGATAACTTCACCTCTAGGTGTCAACCACTTCGCTATTGTCACGTGGATGGCGCTTCCGTCCGACAACTCGTCCGACTCCTGCACCACGCCTTTGCCGAAGGTCTTCTCACCAATAAGCTTCGATTTGTGGTTGTCCCGCAACGCGGCCGCTAGAATTTCTGCCGCGGAAGCGCTGCCGCCGTCGACAAGAATTACCACCGGCACGGAACTAAGGCGACCGGCAGTTTTCGTGACAAAAGGTTTCTTAGTCCCATCACCAAACTGCTCGCTCATTATCGTCTTGCCATTTTCAAGAAAGTCGGAAGCAATGTGAATGGCGCTGTCGACGTAGCCTCCGACATTTCCGCGCAGATCTAAAATTAAAGTACTCGGGGTACCGGAAAGCGAGGCCTCGATCCCGGCTATAGCCGTATCCCAGTTCCCGTTCGTATCTTCGCCAAAACGGGAAAGGCGCAGGTAAACAATCTTATCCTCTTTCCGCTCCCATTTCACTGAGGGAATATTTATTTTCTCGCGTTTAATTTTTAAAACAAACGGGTCCGCGCTGTCACGCTGCAGCGTTAACTGGACCTCCGTTCCCTGCTTTCCCCGGATTAAACTGACAGCTTCCGCCAAGGATAGGCCAACGGCAACTTTTTCGTCAATTTTTAAGATCCGGTCGCACGCTTTTAATTTTGCTCTTAGGGCGGGAGAGCCATCCAGCGGGGCGATGACCACCAATTGGGTAGAAGCCGGATCTTTACTGCAAAGAGGCGGCCGGTCAAAACCCAGCTCGGCGCCGATGCCTTCATAATCGCCGTTCAAAGAGTCGTCCAGGGCTTTCTTGGCTTCCGGGGGCAAGAACAGCGTGTAAGGGTCCTCGAGGCTAGCCGCTAAGCCTTTGATCGCGCCATAAAGAAGTTTCTGGCCTGATAACGGCTGATCAACCGACTTCTCGTTCAGAATCTGCCACACCTGCCAAAAAAGAGAAAAATCGACCTGATGGTTCGCGGACGGGCGGAAGAGGGGTTCTTTATTGGTAATCACCAAACGCCGGGGGTTATTTTGTAGGCCAACAGCGACGCCGTGCTGCCCGAGATAGTATCCGCCGGCTCCAACCAGCAACAGGGAAAATAACCAGACAAGATAACGGGTTTTAAGTTTCTCCAGAATCATACGTTATTAGGATCAAATGCCACGAATTTCCTTCACGAATATACCACGAATTAGGGATATAATTACACTAGCTTTCCAACGTTCCGGAGCGGAATACTAATATCCTCCGACTCTCCCGCAATACTAACTTTCACGGCCTCCCCCGTAACCCCCGACGGAAATGTTTTTTTTGGTTCCAGTCCGGTAACTTTTCCAACCCGGCCGAAATACGGCCAGCAAAAGACCTGCACTCGGTCACCGACTGCAATCGGCCCGAAATAGCCCTCAGGCCGGTGGGGATCAGCGGGACAAACGGGAGCATTTTCCGGGACCAGTAAAACATTCCGCTCCGGAATTAAAATGGCCGTTCGCGCTTCCGCCGATTTCAGATACCGCCAGGTTGACTCCAGCATTGGGACTGACCCGAACCCTTCGGTCACGAGTAAACTGAAATAATCGGCGGAAAAAACGTCTTCCGGCAGGACGTTTACCCCGCCGGTAATTATCCCCAAAGCCCCGAGCGCGATGGCTTTTTTTATTGCCTCAAAAGAAACGAAGGAGCCGCCAATAATAATTTTGCCCCGAACGGCGGGGGTAATTTTCGCCAGCTCTAAAGGTTGGTCGAAAGAGGATAAAGTCAGCAATTCGCCCTCGACCGTTTGCCCCCCGGCCCAAACCCCGGAGACCTGGACCGCAACGATTACCAGCAGTACCGCCCGGTTATCTAGGATCTGCACGACTTCCCCGCCTGCCCCGGCGAGGATTGTTTTTTTCTCCGGATTTGTCCTTAAAAGCATTTCTCCGGTCTCTCTATTCACACTCTGGATAACCCCGTCAAACGGCCCGAGCAGCTGCTTCCGCTGAAAGCCTAGTGTTCCCCAACTTTCGGCGATCATGTCTCCCCTCTTAAAACCTTCCCCCTCCCTTTTGCGCATGTATTCGTCAAGAGATTTCTTCCCGATCTTAAACAGCGTCCGCAAATTGACGGTTTGTTCCTGGAGATTAACCAGCGTATCGGCAACGATATCAAACGGCCGGACAATATCCCCGACTTTCACCCGGATTGCCCCCGGCGTCGGCAATGCCCTCTCGAGAAAGCTTTTGGAGGAAAGCTCAACTTTTCGTAAAAGAGGAACACTCAGATCCATATTTCCGGCACCTCCCCGTGCGCGCTGCAGGCTATATTCCAATTGCGGATGTTGTCCCGCCGCTCCTTCCCGTTAACCGGTAATTTTATCGGGCGCGCTCGCGCGTCAAAAACTAAACCGACCGTTCCGCCTTCAACAATGAATTCCTTCCCTTTGCCGAGTTTTATTCGCGCTTTTTGCCCGGAACCTAGAGGAAACATCATTAACGATTCAGGCGCGGGACTGATTTGCTGGGATTCACTTTGACCTTCCACCAGGATATCAACCAGGGTATTGCCGGCAACCCTAATCGCGGTCCCCAGCACCGAAAGACTGCCTTTCTCTTTTTCCCAAAGAAGGTTATAGTCGGACGGGGAATATTTTTTCATCAGACTGAAAGAAAGAAGAACCTGCTCCTTATCCATAATAATTTTTAGCGGCGTATCGAACGTAATCCCGTTTAATATGGTCAGAAAGGTCAGTTGCGGTTTTGGCGAGTGAGTTAAAATCCCCCCGGTAATATACACTTCCCCGACTGAGATAAGTTTTCCCTCTAAAGCCTTTTCGATTTTGGCCCGGGCAACGGCGTATTCAAGCTCTAGGTCCCGCGGGGTATAGGGAACCGTTTGTGAATAATAACGGGCATTGGCCTGATAATTGGCAATCTCGCTCTCGTTAATTTGGAAAGGCAGCCATAAAGCAACCGCCCCAGGCTCGATTTCCCCTCTGAAGATATCCTGGCCGACGAGCGCCGCTTCCTTATTAACGGCAATAATCGGAAGATCACTCTCCTTAAGCAGAGTTGTCGGATTCTCGATTTCCCCAGAAACTATCTCTTTCAATTTTATTGAAGCCACCTCGCCGACGGCGTAAACCGGACAGATTGGCTTTTGATCTTTCAGTAGGGATACGCCGGTTAGCTCCTGGACACGAGCGAGAATATAGAGAAAACTGTCTTGAATGGATATTTTCGTAAAAGCGGAAAAACCGAGAGGAATCTCATTCAATAAATAGTGGCCGGAAGAATCGACCAGAAAGGTTTTGGCAGTGGCGAGGCCGTAATCGATGAGCAGAAACATGGGCAAGTTACCTCTCAGCCATTGTGTGCTGTTCGGTATACGAAAGTAACGCCGCCTCGCGGGCTCTCTTTATCGCCCGGCCAAGACCGCGTTGATGGGTAGCGCAGACGCCGCTTTTTTGCCGGGAGAGAATCCGCAATCTGGACGAGACAAACCGGCCGATATTTTTAATATCTTTATAATCAACCTGTTCGATTTTGTTGTTGCAAAAATAGCAGACTGTTTTTGCTTTTTTATATCTGATCATAAGTTAAAAAGGTATCTCGTCGGCCGGTACATCCTCGGCCTGATTTTCCGCCGGAACCGGTTCTTTAGACTTTTCCGGAACTTCCTGGCGGCCTTCAAGTTTCGCCTCAGGACTTTCATCGGAAGCAACTGCCTCCTCCCGTCCCGCCCGCCCGCGACCATCTAAAACAATCATATCATCAGCCACAATCTCCGTCCGGTAGTGTTTCGCGCCGTTGGCTCCCTGCCAGGAACGGGTCTGGATCCGGCCTTTGATATAAACCCTGATTCCTTTCTTAAGAAGCTGGTGGCAAAGTTCCCCCAACTTATTCCACGCGATCACGTTGTGGAACTCTGTTTCCTCTTTCTCCTCATTATTGGCGGAGGTCCACTGCCGGTTCGTCGCCACGGCAAAAGAGGTTACCGCGTGTCCCTGCGGAGTATAGCGCATCTCCGGATCCCGGGCTAAGTTGCCGATAATAATCGCGACGTTGACGCTTCGTGACATACTACCAACCTTTAATCCTTCGTAAAAATCAGGAACCGCAATAAATCGTCGTTCACTTCGAATTTACCCCGCAACTGTTTCACTTTCTCCGGCGCCATTTTTAGAGTGTAGAACAAATAATAACCTTCTTTTTTGCCCTGAATATCGTAAGCCAACGCTCTTTTCCCCCAGTCATCTTCGCCTAACACATTAACCTCCAAACCTTTAAAAACCTCCCCAACGGCTTTCTTCGCCTTTTCCATTGGCGCCCCAACGACTTCTTTAAGAATTATCACTACCTCATAATTTCTTTCCATAATATATAACCTACTACCGCACCCCGGCCGCAACAGATTAACCTGATTCTAGCACAACTGCCAGTATTATCAATAGTAATAATTCGGGGGCGGGCAGAATCAAACGAATAGTTCTAGGTTTTTCCTTGTCTCATCTATCACAATCTTGTCAAAATGATCCATAAAGCCCACACGCCCCAATAAAGGATAAGGCTGGTTGTCCATGAAATAAATGTAAACATTATTAAAGCGAAAGTCCGGCGTGTGGATGGTACACAAATGTCCGTAAGCTTCTCTGATAATACCTCCAATTCCGCCAAAATTTATTTTTCGGCACTTTTTCACAAGAGATTTTTTTGAAAACCCTAAATAAGCAAGCGCCACCTCCGCCGGAAAAACATTGAAAGTAGCCCCGGTGTCAATCAAGCACCTAATTGGGCCGGTGGACAGGTGGTTACACCAGATGACGATAGCGACTTTAGGGGAATAGTAAATAGCTTCCTGACCGGTGACAGGATTAAGGTAAACTTCCGGAGAAAGCTTAGTGATCATCAGACTAATAACAGTGGGGCGAAAGCAATGTTCAAAGGGAGAACCTTCTCAATTAAATACCCCTTGGGAGCGATTTTAATCTTAGTCGACAGTTTCTTTAAATCTTTATCGAAAGCCAGTACCCGCCCCGTTCGCTGACTGATAGCGACCCATTTATTTTGGTACTTTTCTTTAAACCGCAGTAACTCCTCTTTATCCATATGTAAATAATAACACAACCTTCCGGAAATTAAACCGAAAAGCGGAACTCAATAACGTCCCCGTCCCGGACCAGGTATTCCCGACCTTCCAGCCGTATTTTCCCCTTTTCCCGGGCGGATTTATAGGAACCAACCGCCAAAAGATCTTGGCAACTTATAACTTCCGCCGCGATAAAGCCCCGCTGAAAGTCAGTATGAATCACTCCCGCCGCCGCTGGTGCACTATCCCCTTTTTTAATCGTCCAGGCCCGGACCTCTTTCGGACCGGCGGTTAAGTAAGTTTGCAGACCTAAAATATCGTAGGCCGCCCGGATGACTTTATTGAGTCCCCGTTCAGTTACCCCGAGCTCCTTCAGATACGCTTCCTGATCCGCTTCCGGCAGCTCCGACAGCTCTGCTTCAAGTTTCGCGCAGACGATTACGACCGGATTATTCCCAACCGCCGCTCGGACTTTTTCATCCACACCTGAAGGGTCGGAGAGCCCTGACCCTTCAGGTGAACTTTTAACTTTCGAATCAGCTTCATCAACATTCATCGCATAAATCAGCGGTTTGGCGGTAAGTAAATTCAGATCGGCCGTGGCCTCCTTCTCCTTTTCACTCAATTCAATATCTCTGGCCATCTTTCCGCTGTTAAGCCCGGCGTCAAATTTCTCCAAGGCCGAGGTTTTTAGGGCGACTTCCTCTTTGAGGGCCGGATTAAACCGTTGGCTCTTTATCTTCGCCAGCTGATTTTGGACCGATTGCAAATCCGCCAGCGCCAATTCCGTATTAACAGTTTCGATGTCTGAGGCGGGATTAATAGCACCGGCGCGGATCACGTTCTCGTCCGAAAAATCCCGGACCACCTGGACGATGGCATCCGTTTCCCGGATATGGCTTAAGAATTTATTGCCCAAACCTTCTCCAATGCTGGCCCCTTTGACTAATCCGGCAATATCGACAAACCGAACCACCGCCGGAACCAGCGGCGGAAGCTCCTCCATTTTTTCCTCTTTTTTCACAAGTTCCGCCAAGGAGTTCAACCTTTCATCGGGTACCGGGACAATCCCGACATTCGGTTCGATCGTGGCGAAAGGATAATTGGCGGCCAAAGCTTGCTGCTTTTTTAATAAAGCATTAAATAAGGTGGACTTACCCACGTTCGGCAGACCGACAATTCCACAAGAGAGCATAATCTTATTTTACACCAAAAAAACCTCCAACGGGAAGATCGTAAAAATTATTTAGGAACGATCCCTTGGCGTATGAAGGCAGAACCGGGTTGAACTAGGCATCACCTTTAAGCAGTTGACGGTAAATATCGATAGCGATAAATGAAAGCGCGATGATAGTCGGACCAAGGACGATGCCGAAGAGTCCAAACATTGGAACCCCGCCCAAGACACCAAACAAAATAAACAGGGGGTGAAGGCGGGTTTCTCCGGCCACAATTTTGGGACTTATGACGTTATCCATAAGCAGGTTGGACACGACACACCACGCCGCTATACCAATACCGCTTGCGAGATCGCCAAATAGTATGAGATACGCAGATGCGGGAAGCCAAACCAGTGTAATTCCAACAACCGGGATAAGTGAAGCTAAACCGTACAAAGCTCCCAAAAGTACCGGCGAGGACAAACCAAAAATGGCAAACCCTACTCCTCCTAACACTGCCTGAACTGCCAGGACAATAAAATTGCCACGTATAGTCGCGCTCATCACTTCGGTAGCCCTGGAAACCAGACGGTCGGTATCGGTTTGACCTAGCGGGTTTACACTATGAAAATATCCTGTAATTGTTTCCTTGTTCATCAGTAAATAGAAAGTCACCAGGAGTGTCAGCAAACCATTAAGAATAAGGCCGAAGGTTTGGGAAAGTATGGCCGGGAAATTCCCCATTGATTAATATAGCCGTAGACAACTTGCGTCAATTCATTCCTTGTCTTAGCGTTGGCCTGAATAAAGGCAATTGTGTCACTCGCCTCGCTCACAAGAAGCGTCGCAACAATTGAAAAAGGAGTGGAGACAACGAGAATAAATACAAATATCGCGAGGGTAGCCGAGATTGTTTTGGGCAGCCGCCGTCTTTGGTGCAAGTAGTCTCGGTCTTCATTACTGCAACTTATTCAGAATTTCTCCTAAGGCGCGAATTTCCTGCCCGTACCGCGCCCAATCACCGTCTTTCTGCGATCGCAATGCCCTTTCATACGCTTCCTGGGCCTGTTTGAGTAATTCCTGGCTGGATGGTCCACGAACCGGATCAATGATCGTCACCCCGACGGCCTGTTTTCCGACGATCCCGGGATCGGTACCAAAAATTCGGTTTAGTCCCCTCTCCAGTGTTTCTTCCATGGCAATTTTGTTTTCGTAAGCCACGATGACCCGCTTAAGCTCGGGGATCTTGCCCGTGTCAGCCTTGAGGTAAAGGGGTCGGACGTAGAGAATTGATTCTTCAATAGGAATAACTAGAAGCGGACCTTGAATAACCTGGGAACCGCCTTGGTCCCAAAGCGAGATCTGCTGACTGATTTCCGCCTCCTGATTAATACGACCAATGATCTGTTTGGGGCCGAAAACAAGCTTATCCTTGGGAAAACGATAGACGACTAACCGTCCGTAATTTTCACCGTCGTTGCGGGCCACCATCCAGGCCGAAAGGTTGTCCTTGGCTCGTGGCGTAAAAGGCAACATCAAAATGTATTCTTCCTTCTTTTCTCCTGGCAGTTTCATGACCATGTGGCGGGGCGTGACGACCGGGACGGAACCGGACTCGGGTTTGTTATCTTCCGGGGAAAAGGAGGGAACCTCCCACTGATCCTCTTTGTTGTAAAAGATCTGGGGGTCGTCCATGTGGTAAACGGTGTAAACGGCTGTTTGCAGGTTAAAGATATCTTCCGGGTAACGCAGATGGGCCACCAAACTTTGTGGCATTTCCGAAAGCGGCTTAAAGACACCCGGGAAAATCCGCGCGTAAGTTTTGATGATCGGGTCTTGCGCGTCGGCCAAATAGAAGTCGACCGACCCGTTATAAGCGTCGACGACGACTTTGACCGAGTTCCTAATGTAGTTGACCGTGCCCCCATCGAAAGGTAACGGTTGGGAATAAGGATAACGATTGCTCAAGGTGTAAGCGTCCAGGATCCAGTAGATATTGCCGTCGGCGACAATGGCGTAAGGATCGCGGTCATAAGTGAGAAAGGGAACAATCTTTTTGACACGTTCGACTACATTACGATAATAGAGAACGCGGCTTTCGGCAGTGACGTCGTTGGATAAAAACATCTTGAGCGAACCAAAGCGCAAGGCGTACAAAAGACGCTTTATGGGCGAGTTAATTTCGACCCCCGCCTTTCCGCCATAGGTTGAGTAGACATTTTCCTCTCCTCTAGGGTAGTCAAACTCTTTGGCCTTCGTTTTGACAAAAACATAGTCGTTGGAAAGTTCGCCGAAGTAAATTTCCGGTCGCGATACAGCTAACTCCGGAAGCTCGGTCTTCGGCGGCAAATCTTTGACAAAAAGAACCGGTAAACCTTCGGCCGTAACCTCGTTCACCGGCCCGGCGGCCAAGCCATAACCGTGGGTAAAAGCCAGTCTTTCGTTGATGAAACTCCGGTTGGGCAAGCTCCCCGACGCCAGCTCACGCAACGAAAGCATAATCTGACGCGGCTCACCATTGAGTAAATACCGATCGTTGTCAACCGAGGCGAATTCGTAGTAGGTGCGGATTTCTTGAATTTGGGAAAAGGTGGAAAGAAGTGGCGCCCGGTCCCAAAGTCTCACATTTTTGACGGTTAAATTGTTGGCGGCGATGCTGGATGCCGTCAGAGGTTTATCGGCTGCAATCTCCCTCTCCTCAATCTTATCCAAAGCAAAGGCCTTGCGGGTGGCTTCGATATTATTTTTAATAAAGGGCGTTTCTTTAACCAATTCGTTGGGAGCCACGACCAGTTTCTGAAAGACAGGCGGTAGGAATGCCGAACCCGCCCCCACCAAAACAGACAGGGAAACGGCCCCCAAAAGGGGTGAGACCTTACCGCTCACCGCCCAGAAAACGGAAAGAAGCGCCGAAAGAGCGTAAACAATCACTGAAGCCCTAAGTAAGGGCACCATAACATTAATATCGGTAAAAGCGGCGCCAAAAACCGAACCGCTTTGGCCGACGAGGAGATTAAAAAGGGAAAGGTAACTACTAAGAGCTAGAGTCGCTATAAACACGGCCACAAGAATACCCAAATGAGTTCGGGCCCCCCGGTTGGTTTCACCCGATCCGGAAATTTCTAATTCCGAAAGACCTAAGCGGTTGGCGAGAACGCCCAAATTGATGAGACCGCGCAAAGCGTAGAGGAGTCCGGAACTAATTAGAGCCAGAATAATTAAAGTTTTGGCAAGACTCAGAACGAAACCTAAGACGGGCAAAGAAAAAAGGTAGAAGCCGATGTCTTTACCAAAGATGGGGTCATTATAACCAAAGGGGCTGGCGTTAAGAAACTTAAGAACGTCTTGCCAGTTTGAGGTGGCCGCGAGACCAATGACCACGGCGACGACGAAGCAAACCACAACTCCCAATTTTCGGATGAGGGATCCTTCAAGAAGTAGCGGTTGACCAATAAGTTGGGCCGGGATCTTTAATAACCAAGGCGTCCTACCGCGCGTCGACAGAAGGAAGTTAAGAAGAAGAAAGCCGGCCGAAAGCGCGGTCACGACCAAGCCTAAAATCACTTGGGTGATAAAACTTTTGAGGAGAATTCCGGTAAAGCCGACTTCGTCAAACCACCACCAGTCTGTCACAAGTAGGACGATGGCTGGAAAGAAAAGGAGACCGATGGAAAACAGACTCAAAAAAATCCAAGTCACCAAAGTTTTAATTTTCATTTAATACATACAAACTAACACAGATTAAAACCGTTATCAAAACCGTTTCATAAATCCTGAGCCAATAAGCAACTTGCTATTTGCCTACCTATGCTTAGGCATCACCACCGTTACCAACGGCTACGCTTTTTCCCTGAGTTTCAGAAGGCTTGTGCGAAATTGGGATCCTAAAGCTATTTGGTATATCTTTTTCCGTTCTTTTCTCGGTTTCGGCATCGGAATAACTAATTCAAAAGGAACGGAGGCAGTTTCTTCGGTTTCAGGGGAAATGGTTCGACTAAGCTCACCACAGGAATGTGGGATTGAGTCCGGACTGTTCCGACAGAAAGCATGGAAAAATGATAACACAGTCTGAAGCCTTATTTAATTGACAAAGCCCTAACCGCAGGCCTACCCTGAGGAGCGTTGAAAACCAATCTGCCCAAGGCTGGTTTTCCGGCCTTCGGACTTTGACAATTAGAAGAAAGGAAGGCTTAAATGACAGGCTTTGGCCGTATAGCCCTCAAGGTTGTCTTTTATGCTGTTATTCCGCTGATTATTCTCGCGGCGGGGCAACTGCTTTTTGTAAACGGGACAGCCGCGGTTTTAAGAGGGCTTACGGAAATTACCGGACTTCGGGAGCTGCTTAATTACTCCTCCGTCAGCCCCAACCGCGTTTGGCTTCTGCTCACGACAATTTCGCAGGTCCAGCCAACCGGACTTGCTTTCGACACGGTGTTTTTCGTCATCTTTAGCCCGGAAAGTACCCCGCTGGGAAAGTTTGCCGTCCAGGCAATTACCACGGTAGTTACTTTCAATCTGGGGTTTTTCCTGGTAACCAAGGGGCCAAGAATTTTCGTTTTTTGGGGAGGGGTATTGATACTCCAAGCCACCGGGATTGTGGTTTTCCTGCCGCTTTCCCTTAAGCTTCTCGAGGAAATGGGTATCGGGTTTCTGGTCAGTGGGCTGGTGGAAGGAAAACCGCAAGACTATAGAGTTCTCCTTTCCGAAACGGTGCCCCTAACAATCCGCCTGAGCCTTTTAGGCTTCGGCGTTATTCCCTGGCTGGCCGTTAAACGGATCCATTCAACCAAAACACCGTCAATCATTTTCGCCGTTCTGTTCATGATTTTGTTCATGATCGGAGCAGCCGGCAGTAACCGGACAGAGATTAAACCACCCGAAACACCGGAAGTTATCGCCGCGGTACAAGTAGTTCCTACCGCCCAACCTTTTCTGCCCACTCCAACCGTTAAGCCCCTGCCAACCTTAGCCGTCAAAAATCCGACGGCCAGTATCCCGACCCGTGTCTCCACCCGTCCGACTCCGACCCTCACGATCAGAATTGAACGGCGGGGCACTGAGGGCGGCTGGATTCTGCTGGTGAATAGCCGGGAAACGCAGATCCGGGGAGTTCAATACTTCTTCGGAGACCTCGTGGACAAGCCGCGAAACATAAGACAGCCGGTTCTAAACCGTGACCTGGCGATTATTCAACAGGCCGGTTTTAATACCGTCACCGGCTGGGAAGAAGAGGGTTTTTCCGGGGAATTTATGCAGCTTGCGGAGAATTTAAATCTGTGGGTTATCAGGCCCATTACTTTAGATCCCGGTCGGAAATTTCCCCTGAAATTCGGTCCGCTGGCGGGCGGCAACTTTCTAAACCCAAACTTCAGAGCCGGGATCAAAGAAAACGTCCGGCAAAAGATTATCGCCGGCAAGGATTCGCCCGCGCTGTTGTTTTGGAACATCG
The DNA here is from genome assembly GCA_038063895.1 of Patescibacteria group bacterium. Classification (GTDB taxonomy): domain Bacteria; phylum Patescibacteriota; class WWE3; order JAMCXX01; family JBBTUG01; genus JBBTUG01. Next base: position 61,259 of record JBBTUG010000007.1, read on the forward strand.
GGGCGGATGAACCGTTGGAAAAGATGGCTAATTACTTCTCCCGCCCCACGGTCCAAGTTCAAGCCGCAGCTGACTTAATCGTGGAGCTGGCGGTGATGATTTCGGAACTGGATCCGAATCACCCGGTTATCATCAGCGAACCGCAGGACTGGTATGTCCCTTACTATCAAAAAGCTCTGGAGAAGGCGCGGGGCAATGGAAATTATCCCGCCAAAGATTTTCTTATCTTCGGAGGAAATTTCTACGGGCACCCGAGACCGGTCCTCTCTGACATGAAAAGGGCGAAAGCGGCGGTGGCGGAGTATCTTGATCTCCCCTTCGGAGTAATGGAAATGGCTCCGTTCGGAGTTGAACGGAGTAACTGGGCCAAGGCGCGGGTTCGAACAATTAGAGACGTGGAGCTATTGACACCGGTGTCAGTCAGCTACGTTTTTAATCCCGCCGCCGACCCGATTAATCCCGGCTCCCCCGATCCGACTCAAGCGATTGTCACCGGCCTGGCGATGACGGATATCGAACGGAATGACAACGACGGTGTGCTCGCCGCGCTGGCAGCCTACTGGGAGAGACCGTTGTTCCCTTCCGCGCTGAGCTTTATCCGAACTGAGTGGCATTTGGCCACGACCAAAGATCGACCCTAAAAAAATTTCGGCCCTCGTCTGATTCCTAAGTCATTCGAGGGTCTTCTTTTAGCTTGTTCAGGCTTTGCATACTTGTTAACATTGTTTCGATGGCTTGGGAAGTCTGGATCTACGAATCGGAACGGGGCGAAAAGCTGGTTGAGGAATTCATTTCGACCCTGGAAGCATCAACCATTGCCAAGGTTTCCCATCTGATTGATCTTTTAGAAATACACGGACCCTTCCTCGGTACGCCCCATACTAAAAAAGTCTCCCCCAACCTCTACGAATTACGAATACGCGGCCACCAGGAAGTCAGAATCTTGTACACTTTTTTCAACAACAAAATCTGTCTCCTTTCAGGTTTCCAGAAACAAACACAAAAAACGCCCTCAAAAGAGATAGAAATTGCCCTTGGGCGAAGGGCTAAGATATCCTAGACCCCTCCAAAATACTCTTGACAAATATAACATAGATGTTATATTAAATTTGCTATGAAAAGTTGGAAAACACTCAAGAAACAATTACTGTCGAATAAAGGGGTCGCAAAAGAGTACCGTCGCCTAACCCCCCGTTATCAAGCCGTTTCCCAGCTTATAGAGGCAAGACGAAAGCTCGGCTACACTCAAAATCAGCTAGCGCAAAAGTTAAAAACACAACAGTCGGCTGTGGCTAGGTTCGAATCAGGTGAAGAAAACTTAACCCTTGATCTGCTCGAAAAATTCGCCGCCGCTCTGAAATCAAAAGTCACTATCCTAATAGGCTAAAAGACAGCTGGTTATCATACCTCGAGAGTTATATTTATCTATGGAACTACATCTTTGCGGAGGCAGAAAATACAATGGTCATGAGGAAATTTATTGGCAATCTGTTCGCGATTTCATTATTGGAAGAAATTTAACCCAGGTTCTATTTGTGGGTACTGCCTCGGAAACTCATCAGGGACCGCTGGCCTTACAATTTTTCCGCGAAAAAGTAAATCTTAACGAATCTATCCAAATTTTCGACGCCGAAGTTTCCGGGGAATTAAATTTAGTCCACAGCCCCGTTGTTTATGTCTTAGGAGGAATGAAGCAAATGGAGCTAATTAATCTGATACGCACTAATAAGAAATTGGAAAGGATCATTTGTACTTGTCCTTATTATTTCGGAGAGTCGATGGGAGCCAAGCTGGTTGGTAGTAAACTGCGCGTCGGCACTGCCGGTACACCACTAATTGAAGGTTTAGGAATACTCAAAGATACAGTCATTGAAGGGCACTATACCCAAAAGCAAAGACAGCAAGTCCTAATAGATGAGGTTAAAACGGAGAATTTAAAATACGGTCTAGGAATTGACGAAGATGCTGAAGTTGTTACTAATCCGGAAACATTCCCCCACTATAATAAACTTGGCCCCGGCTTAATTGAACTAATTACTAATGAGCGGTGATCGAATTCCTTCCATCTAACCCCAAATTTTTTTAGGATCAGGTGGAAAGACTGTGGGGTGGTTAAGCCATTTCGATGTAAGCAATGCCCCACAGTCCGCGTACTGAAAAATTGCTGGTAACGGAAGAAAAAAGCGGCCAAAGGAAGGGTTATTGTGCTTCCCAGGCGAGAATCAATCTTCCGTTACCAATATAAAGGAGGAGAAGAGTGCTTTTTAGGTGTAAGGAGCCGGATTGGATTCCTGGCGTCATTGCGACTCTGAGTTCTACCGAAGAGGAAGCAATCCAGATTGCCGCGTCGGTCGCCAAAACGACCTCCTCGCAATGACCGTGTACATTTATCCTGGTCCCAACTTACCTTACCCTTCTATTATACCACATATTATAGGTTTCGTCAAACGGTTTTGTCCAACGGATGTGGCTGTAAAAAAAGACCCTAAGCCCGGAGGACTTAAGGTCTGCAAATTGCGCCACCCGGCTCATCTGAAAACAAACTTCCTGACGAGCAAATAACCGACAATGTAACCGGCGACGATGGCAGTGAAATTTGAGAGCAGATAGTGAGCGCCCAGCCAATTGAGTTCCGTCATTAAGACCCACTCTCCGCCTGCGATCGCCAGCCGGAACAGATTGAACCTCAGCGCCCGCCGGAAATAGGCCCCTTTGGATTCCGCCTTGTTTTTAATAAAGGTGAACCGGGCCTGCAGGGCGTAATTCAGCTGGAAGGTCACCACCAGCTCGACTGCGTTGCCGGCATTGGGATGAAAGCCCAAACCCTCAACCAAAAAAATCAGGAGACAAGTCCCGATAATCCACACCGTTACTCCGACAATAAAATAAAAGACCTTTTCCCCGACCCGCAACCGGAGAGAATCAATTGCTGCCGCCATCCCCCCTCCTTTAACACCAATAAAAATCGTCTGCCGGTGGGCATTATACCAAATTTAAAAAGATGGAGATCTCGTACGCCAATTTCTCGACAAGTCCCGAATTAGTTATATTGTGGCTGGCACTGTCAATAATCACCAATTTTTTCGGCTCGGCTGCTTCCCGGAAAGCCCGCTTTGAAAATTCGACCGGAATGGCCTCGTCCTGACCGCTGTGCATAAATAATTTCGGGATCGGCAACTGTCGTAAAACCTTGTAGGCGTTGTATTTTATTCCGTCGGTGAAAAGATCAAAACCAACCTTAATCCTCACTCCCTTGCTCTTGGAAACAAACTCAATCCACTCCCCCTCCCGCCAATCGATAATGTCCGGGTGCTGACGCAAAATGTTCCAATCAAAAGCCGCCGAATGAGTAATCAGGCGCTTAATTCGTGGATCCCGGCCGGCCGCCAAAGTGGCTACAAGCCCACCCATACTGGTTCCGAAAACCGACAACTTTTCAAGGTTTAAATCCGGCTGTTGGGAAACGTAGTCGAGTACCACGGAAAGATCACCTAGATAATGCGTCACTGTTGAATCGAAAATATTTCCCGAACTTTCACCAATTCCGTCGGTCCCGTCGAAACGGTAAACGGCGTAACCGAGCTTCACCAGTGAATTGGCGAGCATTTCCAGCATCGGCATGCGCATAAACCCCTTAAGACCATGAACAAGAATAATCGGCGGAAGCGGTCTCTCCAACCCTCCCGGTAAATTAAGCAATCCGACTATCTTTTGTCCGCTGGCATTGCGTAAATCAAATTGATTCCCGTCCATAAATAAACGTGTCCTCACCCGCTTTCGAAAGATGATTCGCCAAAAGCCACCTTCTTAATCTGACCTTGCAGATTTCCTCGCGGTCGCGATGATATTTGCAAGGTACTTATGCTCCCGCTCTAAGTTGTTGGCCTTCTTCGGTATCTTCAACCCTGTATCCTTCCGCTTCGATTTTCCGACGCAACTCGTCAGCCAGGGGGAAGTCCTTCGCTTCTCTCGCCGTTTGCCGTTCTTTAAGAAGAAGTCCGACGGAATCGGAGACCTTCGTCGAATCAAAAACCTCTAGCGCCGAAGCCCCATCCATAAGTTTCAAGCCCAGCACCGAATCGAATCTTTCCAAACTGGCCGTTTTCGCTCCCGAGGGCAAGTCCGGGTCATTAACTAAATCCCAAACAACCGCCAGAGCCTTCGGACTGTTAATATCCTCCGCCAGCGCCGCCGCAAAACGCTGTTCGTAGTCGGCGCAGCCAATTCCCCGATTCTTCCGGTCACCCGCAGCCTTTATCGCCTGGGAACTTTTTCGAAGACGCAGCAGTGCAGTTTTCGCCGCCGTCAATGATTCCCAGCTGAAGTTCAACCCTGTTCGGTAGTTGGAGGTTAGGATCAGATATCGCAAAGCCAGGGGGTCGTAACCTTTGGCGATTAAATCCTGAACCGTATAAAAGTTGCCGAGCGATTTACTCATTTTCTCCCCCGAAACCGTCAGCCATTCATTATGCAGCCAATAGTTAGCGGTCACGTGCTTGAACGCTCCGAAAGCCTGGGCGATTTCGTCGGTGTGGTGGACCGGGATATGTTCCTTCCCGCCGGTGTGGATATCAAAAGTTTCGCCGAGATACTTCGTCGACATCGCCGTACACTCGATATGCCAACCGGGAAAGCCCCGGCCCCACGGACTCTCCCACTGCATCAGATGCGCGGGTTGGTTGGTGATCCACAGCAGGAAATCCCACGGCTGTTTCTTTTCTGCATCAATCTCGACCCGAGCGCCCGATTTTTGTTTTTCCAAATCGAGCTTGGCAAAAGCGGAATAGCCCGGAAACTTACTGGTATCAAAAACAATACCCGTGCCCGTCCGGTAGGTAAAACCGTTCGCCTCAATTTTTTTGATCAACCCGATCTGCTCGGCGATATGCTCGGTTGCCCGGCACAAGACGTCGGGGCGGTGGACGTTTAATAATTCCAAACTATCAATAAACTGCCCGATATACTTGTTGGCGACGTCCCAAACACTGACCCCTTCCCGCTTCGCCCCTTTTTCCATCTTATCCTCCCCCGCATCTTCATCCGAGGTCATATGCCCAACATCCGTCACATTCATCACCCATTTCACTTCAAAACTAAGATAACGGAGAAAACGAACGAGGACATCCCAGTGAACATAGGCGTACATATGCCCGATATGTTGGTTCCAATAAACGGTCGGGCCGCAGGAATAAACCCCGACTCTGCCAAGAGCCATGGGCTTAAATTCGTCTAAATGGCGGGTGAGGGTGTTGTATAAACGCATAATCGAAATTCTGTTGCTTCACTGTTTCGTCGTTTCATGGCAAAAAGACGGATAGCTAGTTTCCAACAGCTGAACAATGAAACAATGGAACAATCTTACCCTTAGAATAACACATTAAGGGTAGACTACTTCTTCGACACATACGGATTATCACGAATATAGAACCGCCATGGTTTCGTCGCCCACTCCCCAGCGTAAGCCACACCGATCCGTTGGCCCACCATCAACTCGGAGGGTTTCACTCTATCTCCCCGGTCTTCAATCCACAAAATCCTGCCGGAAGTTACGTCCAAACCATTGTGATTTTTATATGTGATTCCAAAAGCTTGGGTCAGTTTACCCGGGCCGGAAGTTAGACGATAAAGTATCGTCGGGGTATCCATAGTTTTGTGACCCGTCATTGCGAGGATCCGCCGGCTGGCGGAGATGTGGCAATCACTTTGAGATTGCTTCGGGTGCACTCGCAATGACGAGTGGGATAATTCCCGATTGCTCTCCATATATTTCAGCCCTTCAACAGGCTCTAGCGCCCGAATCAAAACAGCCGCTGGAAGGCCGTCTTTTTCCGTGACAACGTTAAACATGTTATGCATCCCGTAGGTTAAATAAACGTAAGCTTTGCCGGGCTCTCCCCAAAGCACTTCGCAGCTTTCTCGCTTTCGCCAGGAGGCGTGACAAGCTTTATCTTCCATCCCACGGTAAGCTTCCGTTTCGACGATTTTTCCGACGAGAGGAGTTTCCGGAGCTGTCTGGAAAACCAGGTACTTACCCAGTAGTTGTTTTGCGACGATTACTGTGCTTCGGGTGAAAAAAAGACGGGGTAGAACTCGAGGGATCTTCATTTCTAGTATTCGCGTCGACCCTCGAGAGCTTTTCCGAGTGTTCCTTCGTCGGCGTATTCGAGGTCAGCCCCAATCGGAAGTCCGTGTCCAATCCTTGTCACCTTGATCGCTCTAACCTCCTGATTACCCGATTCCCTGATTAATCTTCTCAAATACATCGCCGTCGCCTCCCCCTCCATTGTTGGATTGGTGGCGATGATGATTTCCTTGATAGGGTGTAAGGTATAGGGTTTAGGGTTTAGCGATGGTGCACCAGTCACATCTTTTTCATTTGTACCCTGTACCCTGTCCCCTATACCCTCCTCTAATCTCACCATCAATTCCCGAATAAACAACTCCTCCGGACCAATGTTTTCCAGGGGATTTAGCGACCCACCCAAAACGTGGTACAGCCCCTTGAAACTTCCAACTTTATCCAGGGCAATAACGTCCAGGGCGCTCTCAACAACGCAAATTGCAGAACGGTCCCGGCTGGAGTCGGAACAGATCGAGCAGGACTCTGACTCACCGATATTCCGGCAGACCCGGCAAATAATCGTCTTCTCCTTTAACTCCCGCAAAGAACCGGCAAAAGCCTCGATTTCCGCCTTCGGCACCTGCAAAAGATAGAACGTCAATCTTTGCGCCGTTTTCGGTCCGATTCCGGGCAACCTTTCAAAAGCTTCAATTAAGTTTTCAACCGCTTGAGGAATTTTTATACGGGCTCCGCTTTCTTTCCAGCGCCTAAACGGAATTCGACTATAACCTGTTCTCCCAAAACCTGGTGAACGGCTCGAAGCACAAGCTCTTTGTTGACTTTATCGTTGAGGCGGGCGAGGTGGAAGGGGTAAAAGACTTCGATAAGTAAGTTGTTCGCTTTCAGTTCAACCGGTTTCGCCGACCGAAGGAAAGCCTCTAGCGAATGATTTAGCGGTTTGACGGCTTTGAGGATTTCTTCCCAATTCACATTTACTCCGACGTCCTGTCCTTCGGTGGTAGCTTTGCTCTCACCTTTGCTTTCACCCTTCAGGTCTGGGGAGCCATGACCTGAAAGGTGTAAGCCTTCATCTTCCCCATGGTGAGCGAACTCCAAAACTGCCATCTCCAAGGGCAACTGGGGCACCGGCGACCACTTTAGCGATTGGGCGGCGGTCTCTAGCAGAGTAACCAGACGCATAATACCCCTCTCATCGGTATGAGTACATAATATACCCATTTCCTCAATTATTTCCCGTGGTCGTTCAACTAACTCTATTCCTAGCCCGGCTTTAACCAAAAGAAGGTCGCGAAGATACCTGAGCACCTCGTTGATAAACTCACCCAGGTTTTGCCCCTCGCTATAAAGAGAGTTGATAAGAATCAAGCTCTCCCTATTCTTTCCTTCAAGAAGCAGGGCTAAAAAGCGAGCTGGTCCTTCCGGCGTCAGTTTGCGTAAATCGTTAATACTACTGCCGCCGGTTAAAACCTGCTCGAGCAGGGTCTCCGCATCCCGAAAACCGCCTTGAGCCAGTTTGGCCAGCCGTTCGAGGTCCTCCGGGGCCACCGTACTCCCCTCGCTGTCGGCAATAAATTTTAGTTTTTTGACCAAATCAGACAGGGTCGCCCGACTGAACTCAAAACGCTGACAGCGGGACTTAATCGTTTCGGGGACTTTTTGGATTTCGGTGGTGGCGAGAATAAAAATGGCGTGGGCGGGGGGCTCTTCCAGAGTTTTCAGTAAGGCGTTGAAGGCCTCAATCGTCAGCATGTGCACTTCGTCGATGATGTAAACCTTAAATTTTCCCCCCGACGGGGCCAACCGGATCTTATCCCGTAGCTGGCGGATATCGTCAATCCCTCGGTGCGACGCCGCGTCGATTTCCAGGATGTCTAAAAAACGGCCTTCGAGCACGGACTTGCAGGTCCCACATTCTCCGCAGGGCTCCCCATCATCGGCTAAATGTTCGCAGTTAACCGCCTTGGCCAGTAATCTCGCCATTGAGGTCTTCCCCGTTCCCCGGGGGCCAAAAAAGAGATAGGCGTGGCTGAATTTTCCGGTTTTAACCTGATTTTTTAGAGAATTAACAACGCTTTCCAACCCGACGATTTGGGAAAATTTCTGAGGGCGGTATTTTGTGTAGAACATAACAATCTATTTTACTCTGCTCGGAGATTTGTGGGAAGGAAATTTTATCCCGCGCTTACTGAAACTAAGTCACGCTATAGCAGGAGATAGTTTCATACCATCAACCATTGCGAAAACTCACTTAACAAGCTGTCCTTAATCAGTTTATCTAATATCATTTGTTCCTCAGGACGAAACGCCTGCAAAACGTATTCCTCCCCGGGGGTGCGGTTAACCGGCTCCCTATTGTCCACCCCGACCCGGAGGCGCCAAAACTCCGTGGTTCCGAGGACTTCCTCAATGGAATTAACTCCGTTGTGCGCTTGTGGCCCCTTGGCCAGTTGCAGCTTAAACTCGCCTAACTTCAGATCCAAGTCGTCGTGGATGACCAATAAATCTTTCGGCGTAACTTTAAAAAAGTTCAGAAGTTTACTGACTGCTCGCCCGGAGGCATTCATCATTGTCTGCGGTTTGGCCAGAATCACCGTCTCACCGTTTGGCATCTTCACGATCGCCTCTTCACATTCCCTTCCCTTATCATGCTTCCAACCGGACACGGATTGCCACTGATCCGTGTTAATCAGAGTATCAAGCACCAAAAAACCAACATTATGGCGGGTGTTTTCGTACTGCTTCCCCGGATTTCCTAAACCGACAATTAATTTCATACGTCTTCGTGATGAATTCCCATCAGGTGCATCGTGCCGTGGGCGACGAGAAAGGCAATTTCTTCTTCAACGCTGTGCCCTAACTCCTTCGCCTGCCGCTGCGCGTAGTCTTCGTCAACGACAATATCCCCCATCAGCTTCGTTCCGTCGGGCAAGTTCTCGCTCAGCTCAAAAGAAAGTACATCCGTCGGGTGAGTTATCCCCCGATGTTTTTCATTCAAGGAGCGCATCTTCTTATCGTCAACAATGGAAACGGTAAAGTGAAGCTTGGACATAAAATAAAGGGATTCAACGCCACGAATTTCCTTCACAAATAGTCCACAAATAAAATTACGATTAGTGGTTAATTCGTGGAGAAGATTAGTGGCGTTTCTACCTATTTTTGCATTTCTTCTTCAACCAACCTTCTCACTAAACTCCCATCGGCTTTGCCTTTAACTAAGGGCATTATGGCTTTCATTAAGACTCCCATCTCCCGGCTTCCCGATTGCGCCACAGCGTCTTTCACGATTTTTCGAACTTCGTCCTCACTCATCGGGACGGGCATATAGGTCAACAAAATGGCCAATTCTTCTTTCTCTTTTTCGACTAAATCGGCCCGACCGCCGGCTTCGTACGCCGCAATCGATTCCCGCCGCTGTTTTACCTGTTTGCCCAAAACCGTGAGCACGACCTCGTCCGTCACTTCTTTTCCGGTAGTCCGCAGTTCAATTTCGACATTGCGCAGAGCCGAAAGAAGTAAACGCAATACCGACACCCGCTTCGGGTCTCCGGCTTTCATTGCAACTTTTACATCTTCAGCGATTTTTTCTTTCAGCATTTTAAAACAACCCTACCGTTCGAGAAAGCAACCGACGAGAACTTCCAATCCGAACTTCTCCCCTCCGAATCGGAGGGTCGAAGGGTAAGACTAATCTTTATCTATATTTATTCTCGCGGTAAATCCGGCGGGCACTTTCCTTTCGCTTATTTTTCTTCGCAACCGACGGCTTCTCGTAGAATTCCCGCTTCTTGAGCTCCTTAATAATCCCTTCGCGCAAAACTTCGCGGTTAAACCGCTTTAGGGCTTGATCTAAACTTTCGTCTGAGCGAACTTCGACTTTTGGCATACATAAAAGCACCTCCTTTGTATTGGAAAACACCGATTGACACGGATTTAAGTAATCGCAAATTTTCACGGATCATAATAAATATATCTCAATTAGTAATATAACACAGTTAGTATGCGGCGACAAAAAAACACGGTGTAACTTCTTAAAGTTACACCGTAAAATTACTTTCGTGTCATTTTTTCAGTTGATCAATCAATAGCTTGATCACTGTTTCCAATTTCGGTTGCCAGCGGGTGAAGTGTTTCGGTCCCCGGTAAGTACTGAAACTGAGACCCACCATGGCTGATAGGATTTGGAAACGCTCCTCCGGTTCAGCCAGTCGATAATATTCAAAAGCACTCTCCCGGAGGCCGGTAAGCTCAAGCGACTTCGTGCCTGAAGCGTCCTGACGAACAAAGCAAAGCGCCCACCACCCATCTCCAGGTCCGGAAACGTCGTTCTTCAAAAGAACAGCCCGATCCTGAGCGACGGAGACACCCTCTTCCCCGGTCTTTAAAACTCGGACGATCACATCCCCTTCCTTAAAAGAAGGTTCTTCCACTCGTAAACCATGGCGTGGTTTAGTCATTCCAATCGGTGACATTAATTCCTCCTTTCCTCTTCTACTAATCTAATGGGCTCACGATTCCATAATTTCGTGCCTCTCCAACTTACCACAAACCCTGTAGTTGTCAAACCCTGAGGGAATAAAAGTAAGTCCGTCCGCCGGTATGGGGAATAAATATAAAAAAAACCTGGATGAAGGCCGAGCCATCCAGGTTTGAGAAACTCTACAGTTTCCGGTGAATATTTTTTTTCTTTAGAAACATGAACAGCGCGACAGTGCACCCGGCCGTAACCAGGCCTCTTGAGACGGCCCGCCGATTAATCACCGTGATAATTCTTTCCGGTGATCTACCCTTATCGACATACTCCCTTCGCAAATACGTTGTTGGGTCTTCTCCCAACCCGTAAAGAAGAACCACGCCAATACGGTCAGTTTCGCTGACGATGCTAAGGCGTCGGAGCTCTCCCCAAGCGTAAGGGTAAAGCACTCTCTGCTCGTAGCTTCTGGTAATTAGGCCACCAAAGGAGTCCAAGACCTCGGCCAGCCCGAGACTTTCCATAACGGGTTGGAGTCGAAGCTTTCTCAAACGTCCCCGCTTTCCCGACGAGGCCGCTCTCGCCCAGAATCGCCGCTCACGGGCGGCCTGCCGCATTACCTTCGAAAAGTGCCGCTGCCCGGATTGGGTCGTAAAACCCTTTGCCCACTGCCGAACCAGTAAAGTGGCGCTCTCCTTGGGATTCGTAGTCAACCCTAACTTCCTTGCGATTTGATTGACCCGTTCCCGCGTGATCAAAAAACAATCGGCGATCTCCTGAAGGGAGAGCTTATCCTTCTTTGTCCAAAAGACTTTTATTAACCGATTGCGTTCTTCTCTGGAGATCTTGCCACGACGGTTAAAATGTATACCGGAAATACCGATCTTTCGGAGCAAAAGCTTCGTTTTCCCCCGATCGCATATGCAGTAATATTCCACACTCCTCCTTTCTACTCTACTAAAGCCTCGGTTTGCCAAGAACAGAACTACTTTACCAAACCGTTGTCTTATAGTCAAGTTCTTATAGTCAAGTGGGCGGAGATCCTTGTTCACCAATTCTCGCGCC
>JBBTUG010000007.1:72973-77507 GCA_038063895.1 Patescibacteria group bacterium
TAGTTGACATCACCATTAATATCGTGTAATATTTTGCCGGAAGTTCATTTGAGCACAAAATACCCAGTTACCGCGAGGGGAAGGAGGAGCATGAGCCCTACTTCGGATCAGGATTATTTTAGGGATTATTACGAGGACCTCGTTGAAAAGGTTCTTCGAGGGGGCCTGGCCAAAGGAAAAATCGTCCGTTATGAACGGACAAAGAGAGGCTCCGAAGCCGATACGAAGGAGAAAAAAGACTTCATCGTTTACTTTAAAGACAGCCCACCCCTTACTCTTCAAGTGAAGGGCACCCGTTTTCGCTTGAGTGACAGGGGCAAAAAGAGACAGGCATATAAAGCTTTCCTCGTGGACGAGGGCGTCAAGCTTTTAATGTTGACCAAGTTCTCTACGGAGGACTTAGTCTGGGCGATGATTTGGTTCTTACAAAACGTCCTCGATCTCATGGCCCTGCCCGGTGGAGATGGCTGGACCGAGTCGATTATCGCCCTCGAGCAGTTGGAGCTCAAGGGTGTGGTTAGCCATTACGAACCGGTGGCCCTTGGGTTTTGGGAGGTTACGCTCGCCAGTGGCGAGAGTCGGCGCCTTCATTTTCCCGAAGGCACGAGTGTACAAAAGGCCACGGAAATGATTTGCGGCGCCCCGTTAACCACAAGAAAGCGATCGCGGCGAACTTGGTGACATTGAATTCTTATTATCCGAACCAGAGCCTTAAAAGCTTTGGTTCTTTTTTTCTATTTGTCATTCCCTTCCGCTGTTGTCATCCCGGCCCAGGAGCCGGGATCCAGTCTTTCTATATCAGTCCTTCGTACAAATCCCGCCACTGCGGGTTATCTTTCTCAACTAACTCTAACTTCCACTTTCTTTCCCACTTCTTCAATTGCTTTTCACGGGCAATAGCCGAGTTAGGGTCGTCGTACATTTCGTAATAAACCAGGGAATGAATGTTGTATTTTTTGGTAAAACCTTCCACCAAATCCCTTTTATGCTCCCAAATTCTTTTAATTAAGTTAGAGGTAACACCTACGTAGAGGGTACCGTTTTTTCGGCTAGCAAGAATGTAAACGAAGTATTGTTTCATATGATTATTCTCTGTCATCCTCGCGTAAGCGGGGATCCAGTCTTATTTTAGCCTGGATTCCCGCGTTCGCGGGAATGACAACCTTATTTTGTTATGCCGGACACCGATCGGCATCCGAGCTCCATTTTATCATCCCAGGCCACGACCTGGGATCCAGACTTTCCATTTGTCATCCCGGCCCACGAGCCGGGATCCAGGCTCTTTCTTCTAGATTCCCGCGTTCGCGGGAATGACAGAGAGAGGCCGGGAAGGACTTAGTTTTGTTTATTGAGCCGATCAAGAATCTTCCTCTTCTCAGTCCAATCGATCCTAGCTTTGTTCACCAAATCACGCATCGTCATAATCGTCTGGTCATAGGTTTGCCGGTCCACCGGATATGGGGTGCCGTCTTTCCCGCCGTGGGCGAAACTGTAGCGGGCGGGATCTTCAAACGACGGCTTGGCCCCATAGATCACCTCCCCGACCAGGGCCAGCGCCCGCACGGTTTTCGGCCCCACGCCTTTAACCGCCAACAGCTGTTCGTAATTTTTTGGTTTGACCTCACAGATCGCGCCCAAAACTTTTTCCAAATAATGGCTCCGGCTGAAATCTTCTTCAACCACCGGGTGGTAGGAAAATTCTTTCGTCTCGAGATTCAATAAAGTCAGTTGTTCATCACCGGTTTTTAAAGTCACGGTCTGGGATAAGGGCGTAAAATATTTCCTGATTATTTTTATTTCTTTCATGACGGCCTGGTAACCTGATTGCACCAGCTCAGTGGATAACTGCCTCGTCGGTTCACTGTTTTTGGCGGCCAGGTTGAGAAAATGGGCTTTCTGCGCTGCGACGATCCCCGAATGCGGCTCGCAAACGAGGTCCCTCACACTGGCGGAATGCCAATGGTAGCGCCGCGCCATACCTTTCTCGGTGTCCATCCCCTGTTGCACCACCGTCCAAGCCCCGTCTTTGGTGAAGAAAAAAGCGTGGTGGTAAAGCTGGTAACCGTCCTGCAAAAGGCTGGAATCGACTTTCGCGCTCATTTTCGAGTTGTAAACGAGGTTATTCGAAGCTTCTTGGGGCATATTTAAGTAGGCGCCCCACTGCGCAATTTGGTCCGGCGTTTTCCGGGAGGTCTTGCCTTTGCCCCCACAGATGAAAACTCCCAGGTCCTGCTCTTCACCGCGGATCGCTTCTTTTAACGCGGCGGTCAGGATCGTCGTGAGGCCTGAGGCATTCCAGTCAAAAGCTAGGACCGTCCCTAAAGACTGGAACCACACCGGATCGGCCAGGCGGCGGATATACTCCGTCGGGCCGTACTCGGCAATAATCACTTGGGTCATCTCCCGCCCCAGTTTGACCATCCGCTCGAACAGCCACTTGGGACACATGCCGTAATCTAAACCGAAGGTAGCAATGCCACGGTACATAATTAGTAGAGGACAGAGTCCATATGAGCAGAGGAACAGATTAGGTTGCTGGTCATCCTGAGCGTAGCGAAGGATCTAGCGCTAGCGTAAACCTGCGGTCGCCTTTGGCGACCTATACAGAAAACATTCTCAGGTTGGACTTGGATTTACCGTTCGAGGCCGTCAGGCCGAGAATCTCTCGTCCAACTCGAGACTTACGCTTCTCACGGAGTTTACCCCGAGCAAGATCGAGGGGTTCGAAGGGTAGAATTCCAATCCGTGCATGTTATGTGAATAGATGCTTCGACAGGCTCAGCATGACGACTTCCCTTTCCGTTTATCTGTTTATCCGGACTCTGTTCTCGCCTTGATCATGATACCGAAACTTTACCGAAATTGCAAGCGTAGACCAACTTGCAATTATTGGGCCTCTGTGTTATACTACCGGTCAGAAGAAAGATAAATCTGAAAGCAAGAAAAGGAGGCTTATGGCCCAAGCCGGCAATACGCTGTTATTTGACCGGTTTTACGAGAACCTGACACAAGCCACTCTTATGGCGCGGGTCGTGACCGGGCAGATTTACTGGTTCGAAAAAACCAAGCCCGGATCAGAGCTGGATCGGAACGGGGTGGACTTTATTATCCACGAGAAACTGGACTCCTCCCCTTTGTACCTGCAGGTTAAGAGTACCCACCGCGGCAGCCACAAGGGTAGCCCACAGAGGAGACTTATCAGGAACAACGGCGGAAAGGTCCGTACCCGTGGTGAGGAGCGGAAAGAGTATTTTAGCCGTGGAATTAAGTTGTTAACTCTTCGGCGGGACTCCACACCGGACGAAGCCTGGGCGCGCATTTGGTTCCTTCTCCATACGGAGGAGTTGCGTTCCCCCGGCGCCGACCACTTTCTCTGGGATGGAACGCAGTGGTCGCTTAAAAGACTCCTATGCGAGCAAGTGATTGACGCTTATGAACCAAAGAGTCTCGACGTGTGGACCATCCGGCGCGGGGAAAGGACAGTTGAGTTCTCTCTTCCACCGGAAAAACCGATCGGCTCCCTGTACGAGCAGATCAGCAAGATTTTATCCCAGTCTCTAGCGATAGCCTAACCAGCTATCGCTTTTTTGTTCCCCAGCTAATAGCTACTTCCAGTTTGCTTTGTCTGGCTGAGTCTTCCCGACTAATCCCGACTAATCCGCATCGGTCGCTTGACAGACTGTAATATATAGTGTACATTACAGATTACATGAATATTATTAACGTGACCCAAGCGCGCCAGCAACTCAGCCAGTTAGTTGACGCGGTCGCCAAGAAAAAAGAAAGGTTCATCCTCATCCGTGAAAGCCGCCCCCAAGCTGTGCTTATTCCCTGGCCGGAGTACCTGTTGCAGGAAGAAAAGTGGCGGGAACAAGTGCAGTTACTAATGGGTAAGGGAAAAGAAAAATTTAAGGTATGGTTAAAGAAAAACCGCAAATCCCAACCGAAAAGCGAAGAGGATGTCTATAAAATCATTGCCCAAGCCACGGGTCGTCGTTGATACCAATGTCTTCGTTTCCGCCTTTGTTTGGGATGTCATCCCCCAAAAAGTCGTCGCCGAATGGCTCGAGGAAAGGTTTGTCGTACTTCTTTCTCCTTTTCTGCTGTCCGAAATCCTAAAAACCCTCAAGAAATTTGATTACACCGAGGAAGATCTGCGGGAACTCCGCTCCTTGCTGGAGAACCACACTCTCCAAATCATTCCGCCCCTAAAAGTCTCCTATTGCCGGGACCCTAAAGACAATCAAATCCTCGATCTAAGTCTCGCAGGTCAGGCGAGTTTTCTAGTCACCGGCGATAAAGACCTTCTCACCTTAAAATCCTTCCGGGACACTAAGATCCTCCGGCCTAAAGACTTCCTTGAGAGAGTGGGTAAATCACAAACCGACCCGCTGTGACGAAACTTTACCGAAATAGCAAAATTTGACAAAGGGGAGACCTCGTGATATTATAGGCTTGAAACGGGACACAGTTACCCGACGGTACATTCGCAGTGGAAGTGCAACACCTGACATTTAAGTTGACTTCAACTTAG
>JBBTUG010000008.1:0-6921 GCA_038063895.1 Patescibacteria group bacterium
CATTCCCCAATATTTAAACTACACCGCCGGAACTTCCCGGGCGACTAAAGGCGGTACAACTATCACTTTGAGCGACTCTTGGCTTGGTTCCTCCGGGACGGGAACTAATTTAGGAACTTTTGCTGTCGGTCAATCAGCGACGGTAACTTTCCAAGCAACCATTGCGGCCAATACCCCCAACGGAACACGAATTGAGAACGTGGCTCAAGCTAAGAGTACGGAAACGCCGAATTGGCTTCAGTGCGCCGCGTCGGTAAACGTGACTTTTACGACTCCGACACCTACGCCTACCCCGACACCTACTCCTACGCCCACCCCGACGGTGACCCCAACCCCCGGCCCGGGCAGTGCTTCGTTGTCGATTACGAAAAAGATCCGCTACAACAACAGCGAAGTCCTTAGTGTCGATTCCGCGACCCACGTTTTCAATCCTAACGAAACGGTCACCTATCGTATCTTCATTGGTAACGGCGGGTCGGCCACAGCCAATAATATTACCGTTACTGACTTTTTGCCCAACTTCTTAAAGTGGAAAGAAGGGGACGGCAGTTACGATTCCGGCGCCAACAAAGTTAACTTCACCATCGGGACCTTAAACGCCGGTGCGTCGGTTACGTTAACCTACGTGGCGCAGGTGGCGAGCAGCCTTCCGGCCGGTTTGCACAGCCAGCAAAACACGGCGGTTCTTTACGAAAATAACAGCGAAAAAGGACGGGCTTCGACCTTCATTTGGGTCGGGACTCCGGCCGCGGGCCAGATTTTAGGTACAACGGCGCCAACCCGTCTGCCGGTTTCCGGTGGGGGCGAGGACTTCCTAAAATTAACCGGTCTGCTCGGAATGCTCGGCAGCGGGATCGGTTTGAAATTACGCAAACTGCGCCCGATTGCCAAACGGCTCCACATCACTAAACTCCCAATGGGGTGGTAAACAGTTGCCCCCGAGAGTGGGGATGTGGCTAGGGGCAGTGGTCGCATCCCCGCTCTTGGAAGTAATTATGTATACCACTTTATATCTTCCAAAACGCAGTCTGAAAATTTTAACTCTGACCGTCCGTAACGCGGTGGTTTTAGTTGCTCTCCTCACGGCAGCCTACTACACTCTCCCGCTTCTGAGCTCTTCGGCCCTTTCTTCGTCCTCGAAAGCTACGACGATTTTTCCCGCGCCCTCGAATTGGGTCGGTTCTCCTTCAAGTTCTCCCTCCGGCGCTATAACAACTTCCTTCGGCGCGTTGTTAAAGTAAAGAACCGCTACTAACGAAGTTAAAGCTTTTCCTCCCGACCCGCCTGCCACGCCTTTCCGCTCCGAACTTAGGGTAAGGAGAATAAAGAGTGGTGAGACAGAAACGGTTGACACTGTAACCAATGGGCGAGGCTATGGCGGGCAGGTCAAGAGCAAAAGCTTAAATCTCTTCGGTTCAACTCCGCTTGAAGTTTCTATCCGTGAGCAGTGAGGAATAACCGAAGATTTTCGCCAATCGTTTACTTTCCGATATTGCCAAGAGGGATTTCATGACTAATATTTTCCCCCACAACCCCTCTTTCTTTAGGAAATTTTCCAGCTCGGCTTCGACGGGGAGGGGAGTTAACCACACGCTTTTTTGCATAAACTTAAAACCCAGGCGTTTTAGCTCGGCGCGGAGGTGGTCACGAACAGAACTTTGTTTTTCAGGGATGTCGTAGATCACAACCCGCCAATACCTGTCCCATTTCTGCCCGTTATATCTTAGGTCGGGCAGTTTCTTAAATAGGAAGTCCAGCCCTTTGTCCGTCAGCTGATATTCACGTTTTCCCTGCTTACCGCGAGCTTCAATAAATTTTTTGGCGAGAAGGTAAGAAGTGGTGCTTTGCACCGAGGCTCTTTTCTCCCGGACAAATTCCTGGTATTCGAAGGAGTGGTAGGCGCCGACGGAGGCGGGAGTGGTCCATTCGTTGACTGCCGATTCAACTATCGCCCCGAAACTTAAAAGGTAAAGAAGGAGTTTCTCCCGTAGGCTAAGAGGGAAGTTAATCGGTAAACTGGCTTCATGATTACTATCGTTTCTGTATTTCATCGGCCCACCTCATTTTGGATTTTATTTATTTAAGATTATTATATTGTAGTAAATGCTCCCGATCAAGAGCAAAAGCTTTAATTGCTCCTTTGAACTTCTCTGGACAATATTTGACAGGGGACAAACTGTATTTGACAACTATGAGTTTTAATGCTATAATACACGTGCTGAATAAGCGTTTGGGTTTGATGCGCTATTACGGCGTTTTCCTTGTCCTCGAAAAGACGGGAAATCGGTAGCCACGGTTGGAAACCGGGACTACTAACGCTGTTTTAGCGCGTGCATGTTGAGAAGCAACTCGAATCTTGCGCCGTGCAAAAAGCGCCTTCCCGTGACATCAAGGCAAAAAAGTCCTTGATACGCGCATCTTTTCACGCGCGAAGTTCACGGCTGGCCAGTTGTCTCGGCGCGCAATTCTCAACGTGCGTTCGTTACGAACTGGGAGCCTAAGCAGCTATTTTCTTTGGTGGATTTGGAGACTTTCTCTGAATTCGGCTGCATCCCAGTTCGTTTCTTTTTCTATCCATTGACAGCGCTTTTAGAGTTGTGGTAAAGTGATTTGTTCCGGTAGGTTGTCTTCTTTAGCTTGTTTACAGATGTTTTCCCAATTAATTAATAAACTCAACTTAATAGAGATCGCCACGTCCGCCTGAAAGCGGTCTCGCGATGACGTTGTTGCGTCACTTTTGCCTTAATCCCAACTACCATGCCAGAAGAATATCCGCGAAATAACTATCCAAATATCCAACGCTCCGAGGGAAGACTCCCGGAGTCGGGGAGCCGTGACTCCGGGAGTCCGCGGTTGCCTGTGGATGAGAACAACAGCAATAACGGTAACACTGAGCCCGCGCCCAATGGCGATTATCTCCCTGTTGAAGGCCATCTCGAAGTCTTGCCCGATTACGGAATTCTCCGCACCGCCGGCGTCCATTTTGTTAATCAGGCCGGAAATCCGTCGGTGCTGCCGAAAGACGTTTACGTTTCCCAGTCCCAAATCCGCCGGTTCGACATGCGGATGGGGGATTTAATCAAAGGGCTCGCCCGGCCCCCGAAGGAAGCCGAACGATATCTTTCTTTGCTCCGAGTCGAAAAAGTCGCCGGGGAGGATCCGGAACAGGCGCGAAAACGCCCGCATTTTGAAGATTTAACCCCTGTTTATCCCGATAAACCGCTCCGTCTGGAAACCAAGCCGGAAATTTTGTCCACCCGTTTAATTGATTTATTCGCCCCCATTGGCTTGGGTCAGCGGGGTCTTTTAGTTTCGCCGCCTTACGCCGGGAAAACGTGGCTGCTGAAAGAGATTGCCAACGGTATAACGAAAAACCACCCGGACGTGGTGCTTTTAGTTGCCCTGATTGCTGAGCGGCCGGAAGAGGTCACTGACCTCGAGCGGTCCGTGAAAGGCGAGGTTTTGGCCGCCACTTTCGACGAGCCGGTGGAGGAGCATACGCGGGTCGCAGAATTTTGTCTGGAAAAAGCCAAGCGGCTGGCGGAAACCGGCAAGGATGTCGTGATTTTACTGGACTCGATTACCCGTCTTGCCCGGTCCTACAATATGGTCGTCCCGCCGAGCGGCCGGACGCTTTCCGGCGGCTTTGATCCCGTTGCCATTTATCCCCCGAAGCATTTCTTCGGCGCGGCCCGAAACCTCGAAGCCCCCGGCGGCAGTTTAACCATTATCGCGACCGCACTCGTTGACACCGGCTCCCGGATGGACGACCTCGTTTACGAAGAGTTTAAGGGGACGGGGAACATGGAACTGCATCTCAACCGGAAGCTGGCGGAACGGCGGATTTTCCCGGCCATTGATATTACGAAATCGCACACCCGCCGCGAGGAACTGCTTTTCGAGAAGAAAACTTACGAGCAGATTATTAAACTGCGCCGGATGGTTGACTTGCTCAACGAAAATGAAGCCACCGAGCTGATTATCAACCGCCTCTCAAAGACCAAGACCAATAAGGAATTTTTGGATACCCTTCACGAGAGTAAATGATAAAAGGTAGTAACGCCGTTAATCTTCTCCACGAATTAACCACAAATAGTAAATATATTTGTGGAATATTTGTGAATGACATTCGTGGCGTTGACATCCTGACCGCCTCTTGTTAGCCTAAACCCAGCCACGATATTCAGAACTTCTCACTTCGTTCGAAGGGTTAGGGCTTACCGTTCGACCCCGCTCAGCGGGGGAGAACTTCAAAACTTACGAAAATGACTAACTACTTATTGCTCCCCGCCAACCGCCGTTCCCGGCCGCCCCTGACCGATTTTCTCCGTTTTCTTGTCTTTTTACTGCTCTATTTTAAGAACAAAGCCCTATCCCTCCTGTCTTTTTTCGGGCAGGTCATTTTTTCAGCCCTTTCGGCTATCGGCTGGACGAAATTCCAAGTCACCCGAAAGCTGATTTTTGGCCGCGGGGCACTGGGTCAGCCCGTTAGCCACGTCGCCGTCGTCACCCTTGCGGTGGCGATTTTTATCACCGGGAATGTTCTTTCCGGCTCCCCCCTAATCCGTCGGATCAGCGTGGCGGAAGCTTCCGACTTTATCACTACTCCGGATACGCTCTCAGCTCCCCCGGCTCCGGAAACTAAAACTTCCGACTTTATCCGCGCGGAGGCACTAACCTACGAAGTGAAACCGGGCGAGACGCTAAGTTCAATCGGCGCAGCCTACAAGTTGAGTACCGACGCGATTCTTTACGCCAATAATCTGGAGGAGGGGGGAATTTTGTCGGTGGGGCAAAAGCTGACGATCCCGCCGGTGGACGGAGTATTGCACACGGTGAAAAAGGGCGACACGGTTGAAAGTCTCGCGAAAAAATACGACGTCCCGCCCCAGGCGATTATCGAGTTCAATTATTTGTTCGAGCCGTTTACGCTTTCAATCGGGGATAAAGTGGTTGTTCCGGACGCCAAGATACCGCAAGCGGCGCCAAAGCCTAAGCCGTACTACGCCGCCGTGCCAACCGGACCGATTGTCGGGGGCACCGGCCAGTTCCTTTGGCCTGTGGCGCCACGCTACATTACCCAATACTTTACTTCCTACCACAACGGCATCGACATCGGCGGTTATTCACCGATCTACGCGACCGACGGCGGAAAAGTTGTGGCGTCGGGGTGGAACCCGTGGGGATTGGGCAACCACATCCGAATTAATCACGGTAACGGCTATTCCTCGACCTACGGCCACTTGTCCCGGATTGACGTTTCGATCGGGCAATTGGTGGCGCGGGGCGAGGTTATCGGGATGACCGGCAATACGGGCCATTCTTTCGGAACCCACCTGCACTTTACTATTCAGCATGGGGCAAGGGCGATAAACCCCCTCTCGGTGTTGTAGGGTGGAGTAATTTGAAATTTGAAATTTAAAATTTGAATTCAATTTGAAATTATATAATTTGCTAAATTTGAAACATTAAAAATTAGGTCATTGATTAAAAATTTCGAATTTCAAATTTCAAATTAATATGTTAATATTCCTAGGTAATGCCCCTGCCTGTACATCATCTAAAACATCTCCACCACCGCGTTAAGCACTTCCTTAGTAGAAGACTTCGTTCCAAACCCCACCGTCATTCTGGGGAGGAGTTTGCGACGACTCCAGAATCTGCAGATCCTGGATGCGGCGGCCTTACCAGGATGACGTCCCCTGGACAAGTCTTTCGACAGGCTCAAGACACTGAGCAAAGTCGAAGTGCCAGGATGACGAGTAGAATAGGTGTTTTAATTATCGCCGCCGCACTGATCTTAATGCCCCTTGCCCTGTCGCCGGTTTCCTCTGACCCCGCCATGGCGGGCCAAACGGCGCTACTTTTAGTTGCCACCAGCGTTCTTTATTTGATTCTGGCCGTTCGATCAATTGGAAACACAGGCTCTTCGCGTCATTGCGAGGAGTCTGCCGGCGAGGCAGGGGAGTCTGCGGGAAAAGATCCCTCGTCCGACTCGGGACAGGCTCCGCAATCCCAGATTGCCACGGCCTTCGGCCTCGCAATGACGGTCATAAAATCCGTTCTCCGTCCTCCATCATCCGTCTTGCTGGCCTTAGTTCTGACCTTAATCATGATTCTGACCTCGGCCAACCCCACGGTGGCGCTAGCTAGTCCGCAGGCGAAGGTGGTTTTAGTCCTTTTGTTTTTCCTGGCGGCTAAAAAGCTGATCCGAGGCAACCTCGACCGGGATAGATCCCTCGACTCCGCTCGGGATGACCGCTGCGGCCAGATTGCTTCGGAGGCACTCGCAATGACGAAGAGCGGATATACTTTAATCAAGAAAGCCTGGCTTAGCGGGTTGATTGTCTTTGGGTTGCTGTACCTCATCTTTGCTTCACCACTAGCGTTACGGGCAATTACAGACTCCCGGAGTCGGGGAGCCGTGACTCCGGGAGTCTTGGGCTCCACCTGGAAGGTGGCTCAAGTTGCACAAGCTCTCGTCGCCCCACAATTTAATCCCATCCGCCCGGATTGGCAAACGTCACTGAAAGTTGCTAGCGAAACTTTGGTTCATTCGCCGCTTCTTGGTGCCGGTTTCGGCCATTACGCTAGTTCATTTTACGCCTATCGTGGAGCGGGATTTAATTCCAGTCCGCTGTGGAATACAAAAATATCAACCTCCTTTAGCACTCTTTTCAATTGGGTGACGGAAGGGGGAGTGGTGGGGATCGTGGTTTACGCGCTTTTATTCTTGCCTGGATTTGTTATCCTCCTTGCAACAACTAAAAAGATCATAGGTGTCATCCCGAGCCGTTCGACATGCTCACGGTCTGAGCCCGTCGAAGACTTGTCGAGGGATCTCCCGCGAATGCGGGCTCGAACAAGCCTGCCTGCGCAGGCAGGTCGAGAGATCCTTCGTCGCGGACTTCTCAGGATGAC
>JBBTUG010000009.1:0-15337 GCA_038063895.1 Patescibacteria group bacterium
GGCCATACCAATCTAATCACCGTTTGGATAATTCCGCTTTATACTTTGTTTCTTTTAAAAACTTTAAAAGAAGAAAACCGGCAAACCCGGAATGCAGTGATAACCGGAGTTTTGGCAACGCTGCAACTCTACAATGATTTAACTTACACCTCTTTTCTTATCCTCGAAACCGGAATCATTCTCGTCTTTTACCTTTTGCGGAAGGCCGGAGAAGCTGATCTTAAGAAAATTGCGGGGGCGTTATTGCGGATGGCCAAACCCGTTCTAACCATTGGTTTAACTGCCGTTTTTCTCAGTCTGCCGATTCTTATTGAATTGGTCAAAATTCAAAAACTGGGAATTCGGGCCGGCTCGCCCCTTTGGGTCCAAAACGAATGGGCGGCAGATTTGGCCGCTTTCTTTCTCCCAAGCGGTCTTTCCACTTTTTTCCGGTCCGTCAGCTACACCTCTCCCCGGGGCATGGTCGAAGGAACTGTCTTCCTCGGCTGGACTGTTTTAGCGCTCGCCATCCTTTCCGTTATTTTCTATCATAAGGAAAAATCATTCCGGAAGCCGAATCTCTGGCACCTGATGTTTATATCTCTTTTCATCCTTTCTCTCGGTCCCTTCCTCCACCTGTTCGGACAATTCCGTATTTCCCTATTCAACTTTAACTTCCCCATTCCCCTGCCGTGGATTCTTCTGCACAAAGTTCCGCTCATCGGCGAGGTGCAGGAAACCACCCGCTTAAATCCGTTTTTAATGATGCCGTTAACTCTAATCGCAGGGAGTGGGATGGTTCGAATCTTCAGCCTTGTTAACAACCGGAAAGTGGTCGTTATCCTCTACGCTATATTTATTATTGCTCTCGGACTTGAATTTTTCCCTGCTCCCTTCCCGACTACCCGCCTGATGGCCCCAAAAGCCTACGCAGAGATTACGGCCGATAGAAGCGATTTTGCGGTTCTTAGCCTTCCCTTAGGCTTCAACAGCGGCCAGGTTGCCCTAGGACCTTCCCCAATCGGCAGTCTGCAGTTCTACCAGGTCTACTATAAAAAGCCGTCCTTTAGGGGTACAGTGGCCCGTTTGCCCGCCTGGGCGTTTGATTACTACCGGAAATTACCGTTAATTAAATACTTTCTCAACCCGGCTAGTGCGCCCGACGACCAAGATACCGACAGCGCTTTGGTGAGAAAAACATTTAGCGACAAGCTCCATATTAAATATATTGTTGTTCACCGGGATAAATATAAAAACTTCCCGCTCGGGGAAAGCGAAAAATTAATTGTTGAGGTGCTTCTCGGCAATAAAATTTTTGACGACGGCACCATTGCGACCTATCGACTTTAAACTCAACCACCTAGCAGATAAAAAAAGGCATAACCAAAAAAGGTTATGCCTTGAAAGAAACGTTGCAGTTCTACTGAACCCCCATCACCTTATAAAGTGCCTCGTGGAGGACCGAGTAATCTGTGCACCCGGGAAGGTAAGTTACTCCATCATTTACCGGGATAGAAAACGCTTCCGGACAAACAACGATGACCGGCAAAGTTGGCCTTTGTTCCCGCAGATGAGGACCAACTATAGTGAAAAACATCCCGTCGCAAAAAACCACGGCTACTGACGCCTCCATCAAGTGATGGGGTTGCATCGCAGCCGTCGAGAAAAAAGTGACCACCCGAAGCTGACGCGAATGCTGGAGCGCTTGGTGGACAACATAGGTGGTTCCACGGCGTAAGTGGTGCTGCTCTCCTAAAGCTAAAACAAAGGGTGCGCCTGGCATTGACTACCTCCTCAAAGTAAGATCAAAGACTTCGGTAAATTTCGCGCGTCTTTTGCGCAATAACAGAATACGAGTATAGCTTTTTCACCCGGTCTTGTCCAGCCTCCCCCAGTTTATTCCGGAGGACGGGGTCGATGTAAAGTTGATTCATTTTTTCGTAAAGTTCGCCCGAATCGCCCTCTTTGAATAATAATCCGGAATCCCCCAAAACTTCCGGAATCGCTCCGGAGGAAGAGCCGATTATCGGAACTCCGCTGGCCATCCCCTCGATCATCACCCGCCCGAATTGCTCCTTCCAACTCGGCGTGGTCAGGGACGGTAGGACCTGAAGATCGAATGCACGGATGTAGCCCGGAAAATCGGCATGGGAAACTCCGGCAATTAATTTAATTTGCCGGGTAATTTTCAGCTCTGCGGCTAAATCCCGGAAGTATTCCGGCAACTTAGCAGAACTGCTGAGAAGAACCAGTTCAGCTTCGCTCTTACCCAACTTTGCAAAAGCCCTGAATAAAGT
Source organism: Patescibacteria group bacterium (assembly GCA_038063895.1). GTDB lineage: Bacteria > Patescibacteriota > WWE3 > JAMCXX01 > JBBTUG01 > JBBTUG01. Next base: position 2,277 of record JBBTUG010000009.1, read on the forward strand.
TTCCAGTCCTTTGTCCGCCGTTAAACGGCCGACATAACCGATACGGAAGTGGTTCGCGGCTTGAGAAGAATCGGACGCCGTTCCGTTATCATTTTTAGAAGGGTGAAACCGCTCCGTGTCGACCCCGAATTGCGGCAGGACCGTAATCCCCTCTATAAATCCGTGCTCCTTCAGCCTTATGAGGGCGCCTTCGTTGCCGGCAAGACAATAACCGGTATTCTTCAGAACAAACCGCTCAACCCACTTTCGCCAGAAATTAAGATACAGATCGATGTTTTCCCAGGAAAAAAGCAGCAGTTTCTTGCCCAGTTTTTTGCAGTAATATGCGGTTTCCAAAGCAACGGGTGTCCACGGCTCTTCTTCAAGGTGAATAATATCCGGATTGAATTCCTTAAACAGGCGAAACAGTTTTAGAGGGTGGTAAAAATACAGCCCCGCATCCCCCGAAAAATACACGGGCAAAGATAATCTTTTGTACCTTTCAACATTTGAGATTTGCGACCTGCCTGCGCAGGCAGGTTTGGAATTTGCGATATTTTTATCTTCCCCATGCCATGTCCGCCAGCTTTCCGGAGTTAATACCCCGACCTCTAAATCATCAAACTGCGATAAAAGTTCAATCTTGGCCCAATTAGCTTCTTCGACGTAGGCGTGAGAGATAATTAAAATTCTTTTCATCATCGGATAGTGAGTAGCTCCGAATAAACCCGCAAAGTTTCTTCGGCGGTTCTTTTCCAGGTAAACTTCTCCGCCTGATGGCGCATCTGCTCCCGGGTCGGATGGATTAAAAAATTATAGTTAAAGAGAAGTTCGTAAATCTTTTGGACGACCTCATCCAAATCCTGCCCGTCAACCCCCGAGCCAACCTTTCCGGCGATTTCGGTCAGGCTGGTTCCCCGGGAAACTAAAACCGGCGTCCCGCAGGCGAGCGCCTCCAGTACGGTGAAACCAAAACCCTCTTTAAGCGAAGGCTGAACCAGCAAATCAGCGAGGCTGTAGAGACCGGCAAGATCACTGTCGGAGGGATCCGTTATCTCCGCCAACCGATCCTCAACCCCCAATTCGGCCGCTAGCGCTTTTTGCGCACCCGTAAAACGTCCTATCTTTAAAAAATTAATCCTTTCGCTTCTTATTTTGACCAGCTTCCCTAACGCTTTAATAACAATTTCCAAATTTTTGTAAGGCAGGCTGTTACCGACGTGAAGCAATATTTTTCCTTCCGGTAAATCGAGGGTCTTGCGGAGGCGGGCTATCTCCACCGGATCTTCTCTCCGGCAAAATTTCCCTGCATCCACTCCCAGCGGAATTACCCGGATTTTGTCCTCCGGTATTCCCAGCTTTTCCACCATGTCTTTCCGATTGGCGCGCGAATCGGAAATAGCTAAATCAGCCTTAAACATTCCCAAAAGGCTCTTCCTGAATAGTTTCAATATCCGCGGGTCGGTCTCAAAAAATAACGGGTGAAGATCGTGGCAGGTTACAACTTTCAGCGGCTTTTTTATCCAATTTAGAACATGGGCGTAACTGTGATCTAAAACGTGGACTAGCCCTGACCCCCGGGAAAATTTTTGGGCTAAAAAAGGGAACTTAATAAATCGGGAAAAATATAGATCATTAGCATAAGTGGCAGCCCCGGGAATAAGCTTCAGTAGCGGTCGGAACGGCCGAATGAATCCGCTTTTTTCCGCCGTAAAGAGGGAAAAAGAATAGTCTTCCGCCGGATTACTTTGTCCGGACAGCGCGTGATAAAGATTATCCGCATACCGATCCATACTCTTCCACCCCTCGGAGTGCATGTCTTTTATTAAGATAACGGATTTCCGGCTATACTTTTCCATAATTTAGAAGTTGGGTTAGGTAGTTGACTTTCTGCGCTAAAGTTTTTAAAAAAGCCACCCGCCAATTCATATTAGACACAAAACAATCGGAAAGAAAACTTAAAGGTGAGATAATAATTCCTCGGAGCAGGGAAACTCTCCCCAATTGTTCGCCGTGTTTTTTTTGAAAATATAAAGAACCCAATCCCCGATCGCGGTTCTGCCGGATAAACGAAAGCAGACGGTAGCGGTGAAAATGTGTAACCTTCAAAGGGATATAAAGAAGCTTCGCTCCGGCACCGGTAATTCTTTTTTTCAGGTCGGCGTCTTCGCCGGCGGCGCCCGGAAACTTTTCGTCAAAGCCGCCGGCTTTCTCGAAAATTTCCTTTTTGTAGGATAAGTTGTTGGTCCCGCCTGTCGGGACTTCGAAGCCGCCGAAAATCGGTAAGTCCCCGGCCTTATAAACCTGCCGGGTCATGTAACTCTCGTACGCGGCGAAAGGGTTAGCCGCCAGGACTTCCTCAGGCGCCTCCATATAACCCCCAACCCCGACCGCGTCGGGATGCCTCCGGTAGCCGTCAGCCAGCTTCTCCAGCCAATTGGAAGGAACCGTACAATCGTCGTCGGTAAAAGCTAAGACATCACCCCGAGCAGAGCGGGCCCCGAAATTACGGGCGGCGGCCGGGCCGCGGTGCTCTTGAGACAGGTACCGGAAGCCAAAATCATTGACTGATTTCTCCACCGAGCGGACGCCGTCCTCGACCACAATCACCTCGAACAAATCCCGCGGATAAGTTTGCGCCCCTAATGACTGCAGACACGCATTTAAAGTTTCGCGCCCGATGGTGGGAATAACAACACTGATAAACATTTTTAGCCTTTCATCATTTTAAATAGAAAGAGAAGATCCTGTTTAAGCGACTTGCCTTCAACAAGCAACATCAGGAAAAGATAAGTCAACCCGACGGCAGAAAATTTCAGGACTAAGGACAGGAGCGACCCGGCGGCGAGATTCGGCCCGATAACCGTCAGATAAGCAAAAGCCGTAAAAACAGCCGGTGCCATTGCCTGAATAAATATATCCCGGAAATCAACTTTGACGAAAACTTTGACGTAGCGATAAGCTAAAATAAGCCCGACCGCCAAAACAATATTTAGGCTCCATGCCGCCCCGTTAACTCCGTAAAAATAAATCAGCGCCGGGGTGGTAATAAGGATTATCAGCGCCTGGACGGCCAGATAGCGGGAAACCAGATTCGGCTTGCCGATCGCGGTTAAAAAAGCTCCGGCGTCGTCGAAAATTGACCTTAAAAAACCGTAAATCAGTAAGATCCTAAAAATCGGCACCATCGGCAGCCATTTCTCCCCCAGTAAAATCCGGGTAAAGTCTTCCGCCAAAAGATATAGAAAAAGCGAGAGCGGGGCGGAAACGCGGACGATATTTCTTAAAACCAGATTAAAAGTAAAGGAAAGCTTCTCCTTTTCTTTTTGCAGCTTGGCGTAAGTCGGAAGCGCTACCCGGGAAACAACCCCGGTAACCGAGGAGGTCGGGCGCTGCGCAAAGGTAAAAGCCCGCGAGTAAAAACCCAAAACCCCGGTGCTTAAAAAAGTGCCGGTGACAAAGTCGTTAAATTTATAAATGACAAAAGTCGTAATTCCTCCCAGCCACAAGAACCAGCCGAATTTTAAGTACCACCTTATCATTTCTAAATCGATTTTTAGGCAGGGGCGCCAGGGCCGAAGCACCCACAACGCAATAAAAGAAATCAGGATGTTAACAGATTGATACACCACTAAACTCATCAACCCGTAGCCGTGTACCGCCAGCCAAATGGCCGCGACGGAGGCAATCAACAGGGAAAATAGGTCAACAATCGTCGTCGCCGCGAACTTCAGCTCCTTCTCCAAAACGATCCGTTGGGTAGCGGTGGCGGCCTTTACAATGTAGATTAGGGAAAAAATCAGCAGGGTATTGACGACCGCCTCCGGATAAAATTTTCTCAGCACCGGGGAAAAAGCTAAAACCAGAAGAAAACTTAGAACATTGCTGCCGACCTGCAAAATAAAATGGCTGGCGCGGGCGCGCTCAAGTTCGGTCTGTCGGTGAATTAATGCCTGGTCGAAGCCGAACTCCCGAACCCGGCCGAAAAGCTCGTTAAAAAACAGGGCCAGCGCCACAACTCCGAAATATTCCGGGAGTAAGAGACGGGCGAGAAAAATGGAGGTGACGAAATTTACAGCCTCGCTCAGGTAAGAAGTAATTGCCACAAACAATGTACTGCGCAGAGCGCTTTTACTGATACTCATAAATTGTCACCGTATCCAGGTTTTCCCGAAAGAACGGGAAGTTTGGCCCCTCTTCGGATAATATCATCAACGGCGTTTTTTCCTCTTTAATTTTCTCCAAAGCGCGGAGCCTAGCCTCGGGGTGTCCTATTTTTTGGGAGTAGAGCTTATCGACAAAAACATAACCGCCATATTGCTGCAAAAGTTCAAAAGAATTATTTTCACTCTTCGGATAAAAGGCCTGCACTTCGCGATTATCGTCGGACAACCAGGAAGCTCTGTCCGTCCGGGCTAAGGAAGCGTAAAAATTCGGCCAGAAATTACTGAAAATAAACCCATTAAAGTCCGCACGGGGCAGACCAACCGCGGCAACACTTCTTTCTAAAAGCCGGTGGCGGGCGGAGGCGAAAGCGGTCACATTGTAAGGCGCCAGATAAAGAAGCAATACGGTCAGAATAAGTAAGTACAGTGCCCGCCGGTGGAAACTTATTTTCCAGAACAGCAGACTGATAATTATGGCGGCGTAAGGAAGGACGACGTAAAGATACCGGAGATGAAAAATCGGCCGGGCCATTAAGGCAGTGAGGGTTAAAAGTGATAGCCAGAAAATCAGCCGCAGATTCCGCTGGCGGTAAAAGAAAAAGAGCCCGCCAAATATAAGAACGCAGACAACCGGCGTTAACCAATAGGAAAAATTGTCCCAGTTGAACCAGGCGGGAAAGACTACCGGGGAAGGCTTGTCCCAAAAACCGAAAATGGTTCCGGTTTGGTAAGTAAAGTTTTCACGGTCAAAAATCCTAAAATAAATAATTACCGGGAGAAACACGCTTGTGGCCAAGGCCAAGATTAAAAAGGAATTACGGTCAACTTTCAACGAGTCTCTCCACCCCAGCCGCCGGTTCCAATCCAAAGAACGGATAAACAAACAAACGCCAATAAAAAGATAAGTAATCAGCCCGGTATATTTCGTCAGGATACTCCCACCCAATAAAAAACCGCTTAAAACGGCGAAGCGGAGACTTCCTTGGCTAATAGCCATATCAAGAGTGAAGGCTGCGGCAAGCAGCAGAAACGCTAAAAACGGTTCAATAATCCCGATCTGGCCGTAGTATAAAACCAAAGGAAAGAAAAGAAAGAGCAGGCCGGCGCCGAAGGCCGGAACCGAGTTCCCGAGTTTAAATTTCAAATAGAAAAAAATCAGAACCGCGCTTAACAGAACGGAGAGGAAGGACAGCAGTTTAACGGCGAACAGGAAATTACCGGTAAGAAGGGAAAGGCCAGCGGCGACAAGCGGGTAAAGGGGCAGATCATAATAAAAAGGCTGGCCCCCGAACACCGGCGAGTGGAGATTACGGAAATTTTCCGCCATCTGCATGTAGATAATCTCGTCCGACTCGCCGAGCGTGAACCCTGACGTCAAGGGACGAAAGACTAGAAAATAAATCAGCAAAAAAGCAGCTCCAAACAGCAGCCCGTAAATCTTTTTCATAATACTTACTCCCCCGGAAAATAATAAATTTCGGCCGAATTCTTTTTATTAGAAAAATGGGGAAAGTTCGGATATTTATCCTCAATAATTTTTGCCGGAGAATACTGCTCCCGGATAAGTTTCCATGCCGATATCCTTTCGGGGTTATGAATAAAAATCGGCGAGGGAGAATACAGATTTTCGAGCACCACGAATCCACCCGCCTTTCCCAATAGTTCTAAAGGTGACGCCGAGATATCCTTGACGTAAGCGCCGGCATCCCAAGCTGAACTAGTTAACCAAGTAGCGCGGGTACTGTTTGCCGCTACGCCAAAGTAGTTCGGCCAATAGGATGTGAAAATCCAGGGGTTACGTGACTGTGAAAGGCCGTCTATGTAGGCGCCGGTATTTTCAATCAACCTATGTTGAGTTGATGCCCAGGCTTCATAGACTGAGGGCACTAAACTTAGCAGCAGAGCGACGAATAATAATAACGAACCGACCCGCGAAAGCTTCAGCTTTATCAATAACCACTCACTCCCTAATCCAGCCAGAACCGCCGCGAAAGGAATTAGCGGAAAAAAATAGCGCGGATAAAATGGGGTGTGCGGGAGGACGAACAGTGCGGTCAGGAGTAGCCCCAGAATAATGACGAGAAACCGACGCCACTCTTTAAATAAATAAACGAGAGAGAATAAAGCCAAGAGCATCACTGGCCAGCCTAACCACCAGACAATATCCCCACCGTAATGGGCTAACGTTAATTCTCCGCCCTTCAACCGCCAAAAATCCCGGACGAAGCCCAGACTGGTAAAGAGTTGGAGTTTAAATTGAAACGGATCCAACCGGCGGAGGAAGAAGGCCAAGGGGACAGTTAACAAAAAAGTAATAATTAGAGGGATGGTCGTCACCGTATCCAATTCGAAGTAACCAGACCGACTTAACTTTTCCTTAAAAAATTTAAAGTTGCGGACTAACCAATAAAGCCCGAGAACGACGAGATAAATCAGGGCGGAGTATTTTATCAGCAGAGCTCCTCCAAGGAAGATTCCGGACAAGATTGAAAAAGACAGTGACCGCCGGGAAAGGGCGTAATCAAGGGAAAAAAGAAAGAGCATTGCGCAGGCGGCTGTCCCCATATCCAAAAGCCCCAACCGCGAGTAATAAACGGCCATTGGACTGAAAATAAAAATTAAACTGCCATACAGCCCTGCCCGCGCCGAAACTTTAAATTTTAAATAAAAATAAATTCCGAGCGCCAAAACGATAGAGAAAATTACTGATACGATCCGAAGGCCCACATAGTTCCCGGGGTAGATTAACGAAACTAAATAGCCTAAATATGGAAACAACGGTAGCTCAAAAAACCAATACCCGCCGGAAAAGCGCGGCCAAAAACCAAGCCGAAAATTATTAGCGACTTCTGCGTGGATAAACTCGTCCGGTTCGCCTAGATTAATTCCCCCGGGCAGACGATAGAACTTGAATAAAGATAGCAGGATCAGAAATAATATAGGTAGTAGATCCCTGATTTTTTTTCTGTACATAATTTACTCTTCGAGCGAAGCGAGAAGCTCTGACATTAATTAAACAACGATGTTCTCACTACGTTCGAACGGTATTAATCTCAATTGACAATTTTTTCATATGCCTGGACAAGACTATCTCCATACGCTTGCCAAGTATAACGCCGTCCCGTCTCTCCGGCCCGGACGGCCATCTCCCGGCTAGTAGTTTCGTTGAGGTAGAGTTCCTTAAGCCTGTCCGCGATGGCGGCACTATCACGGATCGGAACCAGAAAGCCTTCTTTCCCGTCCGTTATCACGGAACCGGAATTGAAGGTCGTAATTAAAGGCACACCGGCTGCCAGGGCCTCAAAGGTCACCAAAGCACTGCCCTCCTCAATCGACGGAAAAACGAAAACATCGGCTTTTTGGAAATACGGGACGGGGTCTTTATACCCTTCGAAATGAATCGAGGCTACATCGCGGTAGGGGGCAATAATTTTCTTCGCTGCGCTCTCAACCTCACCGAGCAAATAAAGATCCGCATCTTTCAGGTTTAAATTCTTCCAGGCTTCGAGAAGATACGGCACTCCTTTTCTTATCCCCACCTGCCCGACAAACAATGCAGTAAATTTTGAGTTTTGCCCTGCTCCTGCTTGCGCAGGCAAGTGCGCAGGCAAGCCTTTGAATTTATCCGTTTCCGTCCCAAACGACAGCCTGATTAATTTCTTTTCCGGTATCCCGTTTTCAATCATTGACCGGTACGCGAAATCCGACGGCGTCGTAATGTAGTCGGCCTCTGCCAGCTCTTTCAGTAAGCGGTGTTTTACGGCGGGCTCAATCGGGTTAATTTTTATCCCCCACCGGCTGTATTCTTCCTGCAGCAACTTTTCGTAGGTATCCGGATGCGATGAAGCCCGCTCGACAATAGTTACAGCCCCGCTTTTTTTAGCCCCGGCGAGGCTTCTTAAACAATGCCCATTCCAGCCGTGAAAGATATCTGCCTTAGGAGCGATAAAACTGGTGAATAAATCGTGAAAACTGTCTTTGAGCTGCCACTTTACCGACGGGGAAAGAAAGGAGAAGCGTTCAACGAGCGAGGTATGGGTCGCGAATAAAGGAAAATTGGGCAATTGTCCGATTTTACTCCGGTTATAACTGGTACAAAAAACCCGGTTGAGATAACCGTGGCGGAAGATGCCAAAGACTGCGTTATAAGAGGTGGTTCCGATGCCCCCTCCCGCCAATTTAGCCGCAATTGAATAATTAACTTTCATTCCCTACTATTTTAGCAAAAAAAGACGGATATCGCCGAATTGATTGAGCTTGCCTGCACAGAAGGGTTATAATTTTTTAAATGGACTACCACCCTACCGCCTACAAAATACTGGAATTGTTGAAACAAAATAACTGTTGGTACGAGACCTTCGCGCACGCACCGGTTCGGACCAGTGAAGAGGCTGCCGCTATCCGGACTGGCTACGGGCTCAGTCAGGGGGTTAAAGCTATGATTATTAAAGTAAAGAATACCGGTGGCGTGGGGAAATTCGTAATGTTGGCTCTGCCGGGAAATTTACGATTTAATAATCAAAAGGTGAAACAGGCGCTGAGTGTGAAGGAAATCAGATTCGCCACGGAAGCGGAAATTGTGGAACTCACAAGTGGGGTTCAGGTGGGCGGGGTTCCGCCCTTCGGCAACCTTTTCGGCTTGGAGGTTCTTGCCAATCCGTCAATTTTTGATAATGAAAAAATAATATTTAATGCCGGCGATAAGAGATTCTCGGTGGCGATGCGGTCGGAGGATTACAAACGGATAGTCAGTCCTAAAGTAACCGAAATCACCTAAAAACAAAAACCTGCCTTCGCTTCATCCAACGGGGCCTGCCCCTCCCCACCGGAATCTACAAAGGCAGGTTTCTGCCTTCAACTCGCGTCCCCACACAGATCAGCAGAAGCCTGTGAAAGAGATAACGCCCCCTCCTTTATTCACGGCGAAAAGTCGCCTATCTATGGTGGGTATGGCAGCTCCCCTCCACAGGCTACTACGGACCTGTAGCCTGACCTTCTCTTATTGCATTTACCTTTTAATTATAGCACAGACCTAGAGTTTTGTCAACTATAGGGGAATAAACACCTCGTATACCGATTATATAGCTTAAGTGAAGGGATTGCTACTAATATGAGGTTACTGAGTTATGACCTGGAGGGATAAACTATTAAGAGTTGTCGGTGGACATTCCGGACACGAGCTTAGGCGTGACATCGACAACTTATTCTCTCCCGGTTTCAGGATTAACTTAATTATTTCGTTCTCGATTGGTACGTCTTCCGCGTTGAAAGTTGCCATGTAACTTTCCAAACTACCCCCCTTTAAGTTATTCCATGATAAAGCCGCAGGAACGTCGTCGTGGGAGCCAAAAAGATATAAGTAAAAAGTATTTTCGTCATTATTCAACTGCCACCCGTTCCCTCCCGGCAATCTTATGTTAAAGCCGGAATTATTTTTAATAACCGTCGCCATTTTGGCAACATTCATTTTTTCAACAGAAAAAACAGTAATGTACGGACTGCTGAACGCTAAAGACATTCCCGGCGGAACCGAGTGGTACCTTTCCGAATCGGGCACGGCGCGGGTGTAGAACAAATCATCCACCGGATTTTCCTGCCCAAAAAGCAGTTGGGTGTGGACAAACACAAAATTGACCCCCAGCCCTGCTAATTTCTTCGCTGTTTCCGGAAGGTACAAGTCGGAAACGTATTTCCACAATCCGAAGTAAGGCGACTGAATACTCCAATTCGCCATCCCCTTTTGGTGCACCCGTTGCATTAACAGCCCATCGGCGACATTAAACGTCGGCGGCCACTCGAGGATAATCGACGGCTCGGCTTGTTTAGCCAGCCAAAGATATGCCGGAGGAACTGTCGAAAAATCGGTCACTTTTGCCGGCGGGACATTCAAGAAATCAAAAACGACCAGTGATGACAAAAAGCAGATTACATAAACCAGCGACGATCGGCAATACTTTTTGTAAAGTAAGCTGGCGTAAGTAACTTCCAACAGCTTAGCGACCGCCGTCGAAGCTAAAAGCGCGACTAACATTAAAACCACAACCCCAAGCCGGGCATAGGATCTAAACATCGGAAACAGTTTATAAAGATAAAAGGACGGGAGATTGAGTTGCACGTTTTTAATGATGATAAACGGCGGCAAAGAGATAAGAACGAGGGTCAAAGCCGTTAATCCAAAGACGAAAATAGCCCGACCGTACTTTTCCCGGAAGGAGCTGCTTTTTCGCAAAAGCCAAACCGACAGAACCGCCAACACAACACTAACCCAACCCAAGTAAATCGTTCGCTCGTGCGGAACAGCGCTGATAGTCTTAAAGTCGTTTGATTTGGTTTTAATCCAATCGTAGAGGATTGGCACGTATTTTCCCCACAGCGGATGGTCTTGGGACGGAATCAGGTAGTCCCACGGCCGGGCGGACAAGGAAATTAAATTATCGAAGGGGCGGCGGAATGCCTCCTGCTTAAATAAACTTTCGCTGCTAGTCGACGGGTTGCGGAAAGAAAGCAAAGTTTTATACATAAAAGGGGCGGAAATTAGAAGCGCCAAAAAACCGGCGAGGAGTAAAGCTAGAAACTGTTTTAATATTTCCGGAAAATAAGCTTTCCGCTGGCGCCAAAAACCGTAAACGCCGTTCGATAACAAAAGGGCCCCCGTCAGCAGAAGCATAAAATAGCCGTAATAAAAGTTGGTCAGGACGCACGCCGCCAAAGCCAGGCCGGCCATACTCCCCCTGAAAATAATCATCCGTTTCGTACTCAGTTCTTTAAGCAGGTTCCACAAAGCCAATGCATAAAGAGGTAAAGGCCAAATTAAAGCCAAATCCAAGTGGTTGTACGCTTTCCAAAAATGGTACGGGGAAAAAGCGAAAATCAAACCGGCGATAAAGCCGGCCGCTTTGTTGCGGGTCACCCTGTAAGCCAGCCAAAACATCGCCAAAGCCGCGGCCGGAAAACTTAATAAAAGAACTAAGTTGTAACCGGTTACCGCATCGGTCAGGAGGGTAAGCAGTTTCACCGGCAGGTAATAAAGGATGGCTCCGGATTCGTTGTCGAGGGTAACCCCAAAGGGCGCTTCTTCCAAAAAGCTGTTGCGATGGTCTAGGCCCGCCAACAGCGACTGCTTCCACCACCAGAAATAGTGAATCGCCCCGAAATTATCCCCCGCATAGCCGTAAGTTGAACTGCTGAGTTTAGTCACCAACGGAAAGGTCAGAACAACAGCAGCAAAGGAATAAAGAACAAGGAGCAGAAAGGGCTTTTTCATATTGAAACGGCAATGATCCTCAGATCGTAATTTCCCGGTTCGTACTTAATTATCGTCTTTCCCTTGGGCAAAGTTAACAAATTTTCAACCTTTCCATCGCTTAATCCGGCACTGACCTCTCCATCGGTTAAATTGAAAATAAATAGTTTTCCGGGCTTTTCCGGATTCCATAAATTGTTAATTATTTCTATTTTATTTTTCCCGTTCGTAAGGTTTGTAATAACCGCCAGGCGGTAAAGACCCGAGTCTGACTTAATCTCAAGAACATCTTCGCCGAAAAAACTTTTTACCAAACTTGTATTTCCTGGCAATTGATCATATTTTATCGGATTGCGGTAAGCTCTTGCCCACCAGAGCTCATCAACCGGATTCGGGGTAGGAAAAAGCAATACCTTGTGCAACACGGCGTATTTAACCCCTAAGGCCGAAAGAATTTCGTAGCTTTCCGAGTTATAAATGTCCTCAACTTCAGTCCAAATTTGATAGTAAGGCGAGGTTGAGTACCAGCTGGCCATTTTCTTTCCGTGCGCCCGTTGAAACAGCTCCCCTTCCGCTAGGTTGAAATTTTTCGGGTATTCCATAATCGTAAAATCGCCCGGCTGTTCCGTTAACCAAGCGTAAGCGTCGGGAATTTTAGAAAAATCAGTAACCCGGAAGGGAGGGATATTGGTAAACTCTAAAAGAAAAAAAAGAAAGCATGAAGCCGTAAGAATAATTTTTCCTTTGCGTTTTAATCTGTCGAAAAGATATGTAAAACCGAGTACAGCTACCCCCGAAACAAGCGGCAGAATGAAAATTCCCAACCGACCATAGGCACGGAACATCGGAAAAATTTTGTGCAGGAAAAAAGTCGGCAAATAGATAGTTACTGATTTGAAAACAATAAAAGGTGGCATTGAGACTAGAAACAGACCTGCTATAACGAAAAGCAGAAGGGGAATTAGCCCCCGCTCAATTTTTCGCTTCCAGCAAAACCAGAGGCTGAGGACAAAAAATCCGAAGGAGAATAAACCTAGGTATATCGTAACTTCATTTGGAAAAGGCATTTGGGTTTTAAAGTCGTTGCTGAGTGTTTCGATGAATTTATAGGCAGAAAGGCTAAGCTTTCCGAGGAAAGGGTTGTCGATTGAAGGGAACAGATAACTCCAGGGCCGGGCGGAAAGAAGTAGGAGATTATCCAACGGCCGGGTGTACGTTTCCCGCCGGGATTCTGGCAAGAGTGTGGCGGTAGCTGACGACGGGAGAACAGCCTCGTAAACAAAGGGCAGGGACAAAACCAGACCAACAAAAACCGTGAAAATAAAATACTTCAGTTGTGGCAGCAATTTTTTCCGGAGAAGACTTTCCCCCAAAAAGTAAAGAAAAAACAAACCGGCCGTCAGCAGGGCAAAATAACCGTAGTAAAAATTAAGCAGAAGAAGCAGAGCTAAAGACGCCCCGCCGGTTAGCCCCGTTTTAAAATTGGGGTTTTTAACGATTCTCACCAATGACCATAAATAGAGCGGGATGTATTGGATCATCGCCAAATCCAGGTGATTGTAAGCTTTCCAAAAATGGTAAGGACTGAAGGCAAAAATAAGACTGAAAACAGCGGCCGACAAGCGGTTTTTGCTGATTTCAAAAAATAAAAGATAAGCGGTCAGCGCCGAAAA
>JBBTUG010000010.1:0-2091 GCA_038063895.1 Patescibacteria group bacterium
ACAGGAATAACAGGAGAACAGGCTTGAGTTGTCTCAAGGGGATGGGCATAAGGTAAGTAATTTAGGTTAAGTCGGATGGGGAAGGGGTGTCAAATAGAATGCTATACTGCGTTTGATGACGGTAGAAATTATCAGGCAGAGCCAGGGCTTCTCGCGGCTTTCGAAAGAGTGGTCATCACTGCTATCGCGCTCGGGCGCCAATCACTTATTCCTTTCCCCGGCTTTCCAGGAAATCTGGTGGCGTAATTTCGGACGGGGGGACTTACAAATAGTGACCCTCCGAAAAGATGACGGCCTTTTAGTCGGCCTCGCGCCACTGATGCATGATTCCGGAATTTTGTCCTTAATCGGCGGGGAAGAAATAGCGGATTATCTCGATTTTATCGTCGACCAGGAAGAAGAGGAAGAAACTTACCGACAGCTTTGGAGAGTAGTAGCCTCTCTCAAGTGGAGTACTCTCCGCCTTCTCCCCCTCCCGCCGAATTCCCCGACAATCAAATATTTTTCCCGCTTTGCCGGACAGAAAGGCTGGAAATATAAGACGGAGGTCAGAAGACCGGCTTTTGCGGTACTCCTGCCCGTCAATTTCGAAGAGTACTTAAATCGGCTGACCGGGAAAAATCGACACGAGCTCCGCCGGAAAATCAGACGTCTTCAGGAAACCGGTCCCGTGGCGCTATACCTAACTGATTCAGCTGACAGGCTCGCTCAAGATCTCAAGGTCTTCTTCCGCCTCCACCGGGAAAGCAGTCCGGATAAAGCCCATTTTATGGATCCAAAGATGGAAAGTTTTTTCCGGGAATTAGCCCATACCTTTTTTAACGAGAATAAGCTGTCCTTAGCTTTCCTTCTTTTAAATAACACACCAATCGCCGCCAAATTTTCTTTTATTTGGGAAAAAGAGCTTTTGCTCTACAATTCCGGCTTTGACAGAAATCTATCCGCACTCTCCCCGGGCGTCGTTCTCACGGCCTACCTTATCCGGGATGCCATCGACAAAGGCTTTCTCAAATTTGATTTTATGCAGGGAGCGGAGCGCTACAAAGAGGACCTTGTCGGCCAACAAAGCCTGACTTCGACTTTGGAAATTGCGCGTTGATTTGTTTTGCTCCGATCGAAAATTAATGAGAGTATAATCTGAATTGGCTATGAAAACTAAGCAACCGACAGTCCTCGCTATCTTCGCCCATCCGGATGATGCCGATTTTTCCAGCGCGGGCACAATCGCCAAATGGGCCTCAGAGGGCAAAGAAATTTACTACATTCTGGCCACGCTGGGCGATAAAGGCTCATCCGACCCGCAGATAACTTCGGAGAAGCTGGCGCAAATCCGTCTTGTCGAACAAAAAGAGGCCGCAAAAGTGCTGGGAGTGAGGGAGGTTATTTTTCTGGGCGAGCGCGATGGGGAACTCGAAAATTCCCAGACCTTGCGGGAGAAAATCGTCAAAGTTATCCGCCAATACCGGCCGGAAATTGTCGTCACCTTCGACCCCACCGTCTATATCCGCAAGAGCTCTTGGGATGGCTACGATTATATCAGCCATTCGGATCACCGGGTGATGGGAACGGCCGTATTGGATGCAGTTTACCCCTCCGCCCGCGATTATCTTTATTTTCACAGCCACCGGCATGAAGGCTTACAGCCGCACAAAGTTTCGGATATCTATCTCGCCAACCCCGAAAAGCCGAACACCTGGGTTGATATCAGTCTTACTCTCGACCTGAAGATCCGGGCCCTTTGCCAACACCGCAGCCAGGTCGGGGGAGAAATCGGGGAAGCGGAACGGTTAGCTGAATTCAGAAAGATGATTGAACGCTCCGCCAGCCGGGCAGGAAAATATAAAGATATTCAATTTGCCGAGAGTTTTCGCCACCTGCGCATCCGAACGTGACCACCAAGATCAGACTTCCAAAAATCGGCGACCGTGTCAATGTTATCGAAAAAATTAATTACGGCACCGGCAAACTCACCACCGGCGTTGTTTCCCGCCTTCTCAGTAATCCTTTTGAAGTCCACCCCCGCGGCAACAAAGTAATGTTAACCGATGGAACTGTCGGCCGGATGGTCAGTTTTGTTGATGAGGCCGGCGT
>JBBTUG010000010.1:2191-19541 GCA_038063895.1 Patescibacteria group bacterium
AGATTGAAGAAGATTGGAGGGAAATAGGAAGACTTGTTGCACAAAAATGAAAAAAGGATGGGGATGGAGGTTTAGTTGAGGCGGACAAAAAAATCAGCACGACCATCCGACTCAAGGAAGAACGTACGATTTAATCGTGAAGCCCGCAGGTTCGAATCCTGTCATCCCCGCCTGAGAGGTCCTGGTTTTGAGAACGTGTGGACCGGAAAAGAAGCACTGCCTCCGCGGACCGGGATCTCTCTGTACTGCCAGTCTTTCTAATGACAACGTCGTCGTTAGGAAGACTGGTTTCTTTTTGATTGGTTGGTTTGCGAGTTCCTGAGCTTACCAACCATCAACCCTTCCGAAGCCAAGCGTAGGAGGGTCAGCCAAGTTGTCAACCAAGGTCCTTCAACCGCTCCAACAATTCCTTTTCCGCTTTGGAAATTTTCTTCGGAATTTTAATAAAAATCCGAATATAGCCGTCGCCCCGGCCCGGTTGGTGAAGGCGGGGAAAACCGTGGCCGCGAAGCCGGAAATCAGTTCCCGGTTGGGTTCCGGGCGGAATCCGCAGTTTAATTAGCGTTTGGCCCTCATTATTTTCCGGGGAAAGAACCGGCACTTCAATAACATCACCAAGCACAGCCCGGGCATAAGAAATTTCCCGGGGAGAATAAGTATCATCCCCAACCCGGGAAAAAATCCGGTGGGAGCGGATATGAATTGTCAGATAAAGATCCCCCGACGGAACGCCCGCAGGCCCGGCTTCGCCCTCGCCGGCAAAACGCAACTCCGTTCCGTCCCTAACCCCGGCCGGAATCCTGATTTTCAATTTTTTGCCAGAGACCGTTATCTCCTGCTCCAATCCCCGGGCGGCCTGGAGAAACTCGATCGTAAAACTGAAACGGAGACTTCTTCCTTTCCTAGCCTTTTCCCGGAATCCGCGAAAACCGAAAACGCTTTCGAAAATGTCGAAAGGATCCTCGAAATCTCCGGAGTCAAAACCACCACCGGCTCCGGAGCCGGAGTAAGAAAACGGTCCCCACTGCCCGGCGCGGCCGCCGTAAGGATTGCCTCCGGAAGCATTCTGTTGGAAAGCCGAGTGGCCTACCTGGTCGTAAAGACGTCGTTTTTCACCATTGGACAAGACCTGGAAAGCCTCATTAATTTCTTTAAACTTTTCCTCCGCCGCTTTCTTTTCCGAGGGAACAGCCATATCCGGATGGTGGCGCTTTGCCAGATCCTTATACGCCTTTTTTATTTCGTCTTCGGAAGCGGTTCGGGAAACACCTAAAATATCGTAGTAATCTCGGGTTGTAGTCATAATACATTAGGAAGTATAGCAGAATAAGGAACGGAGTCAGCTTATTTGTGGTTTATATGTGTAGGAGATTCGTGGCGTTATTTCCTTATTTTTTACTCGTTAACGACTTCGCCTTCTTTAACTTCCCCCTCGGGATTTTTTTCCTCGCCGCCACTAGTAGGACCGGATTGCGGTCCGGCATGTTGTCCGTCGCTTGGTCCCGTCTGCGGCCCGCTGCCGGAGCCGGACGGATCACCTTGGGGGGAACCTGTCGAACCGTACATTGCTTGGCCAATCTTCTGCAGACTCAGGTTTAATTCCTCGGTTATTTTCTTCAATTCCTCGGTTGGGGCGGTCGACAGCAAACCCCGCAATTCTTTGACTTTCCCCTCCACCTCAGCCCTGACGTCACCGGTAATTTTCTCCCCAGCCTCCCGGAGTGTTTTCTCGGCGGTATAGCAAAGAGTGTCAGCCACGTTGCGGGCCTCAACCTGCTCCCGGCGGACTTTATCCTCCTGAGCGTGCGCGGCCGCCTCAGTTGCCATTCTCTCCGCTTCTTCCTTCGATAAACCGGTTGAGCCGGTAATCGTAATCTTCTGCTCCTTATTAGTTGCCTTATCTTTAGCAGTAACGTGAAGAATACCGTTTGCATCGATATCAAAAGTCACCTCGACTTGGGGCATTCCGCGGGGCGAGGGCGGAATCCCGTCTAAAATAAAACGGCCTAACGATTTATTATCGGCGGCCATCTCACGCTCTCCCTGCAAAACATTTATTTCCACGGAAGTCTGGCTATCAGCGGCTGTGGAAAAAATCTGGGACTTCCGGGTCGGGACAGTCGTATTGCGGTCAATCAGGGAAGTTCTAATCCCTCCCATTGTTTCAATTCCTAAAGTCAAAGGCGTTACATCCAAAAGCAGGACATCCTTAACTTCGCCGCCTAAAACGCCGCCCTGGATCGCCGCCCCGATGGCTACGACCTCATCCGGATTTACCCCCTTGTGCGGTTCTTTACCAAAAAACTGTTGGACGCGTTCCTGAACTTTCGGCATCCGGGTCATCCCGCCGACCAAGACCACCTCATTAATATCGGACGGTTTTAGGCCGGCGTCCTTCAGCGCTTGGGCTGTCGCAGTAAAAGTCTTTTCGACCAGCTCGTCAACCAACTGCTCCAGCTTCGCCCGGGTCAGTTTCATTACTAAGTGTTTCGGACCCGTTGCATCCGCCGTAATATAAGGGATGTTGATTTCCGTCTCGGAGGACACGGAGAGTTCAATCTTCGCCCGCTCCGCCCCGTCGCGAAGCCGTTGCATCGCCTGACGGTCCTGGTGCAGGTCAACCCCTGATTCCTTTTTAAATTCAACCAGAAGATAATCAATAATTTTCTGGTCAAAATCGTCGCCGCCGAGATGGGTATCGCCGGCGGTCGCCTTAACCTGAAAAACGCCGTCGCCGACTTCCAGGACGGAAACGTCGAAAGTTCCGCCGCCCAAATCATAGACGGTAATCGTTTCTGAACTTTTCTTGTCCAGACCGTAGGCAAGAGAGGCTGCCGTCGGCTCATTAATAATCCGCTTCACTTCCAGTCCGGCAATCTCCCCGGCTTGCTTAGTTGCCTGGCGCTGGGAATCATCAAAATAGGCGGGGACGGTAATGACCGCTTCGGTCACGCTCTCCCCGAGGTAAGCCTCGGCGTCGGCTTTACATTTTTGCAGGATTTTAGCGGAGACTTCCTGTGGCGTAAAGGCTCTGCCCTCCACTTCAACCACCGCGGTGCCGTTTACTCCTTCCTTAACCGTATAAGGCAACCACTTCATATCAAACTGCACTGAAGGATCGGAAAAACGGTGCCCCATTAAGCGCTTAATCGAAAAAATGGTATTTCGGGGATTAACGATCTGCTGACGTTTTGCCACCCGGCCGACAATATTTTTCAAAGGATCAACCACCGAGGGAATTATATTTTCCCCTTCGGCGGAATGAATTACCTTCGGCCGGCCGCCTTCCATTACGGCCACGCAAGAATTAGTTGTTCCTAGATCAATTCCGATTATTTTACTCATAGAGAATCTTCGCTGTCCCCGGCCTTACCACCGGATTGCTTTTTGGAAACCCGCACTTGGGTCGGACGCAGAACCCTTTCCCCTATTTTATAACCTTCACGCAGAACCGCAACTATCTTATCATCTTCCTCCCCGGATGCAATATCAATACACTCGTGCAAATGCGGGTTGAAATCTTCTCCGGCCGCCGAAATGATTTCCACGCCCTCACTGGCAAGAACCGCCTTAAATTGGCGGACGATTGCAGCTAAACCTTCATCATCGGGGTGAGCAGTCTCGGCCTTTACTAAACTGTCTAAAACCGGAAACAGTTTCAAAAGCAGAAGAACGTTGGTGTACTTAGTCAGAGTATCTTTTTCGAGAGCCACCCGCCGCTCCAGGTTGGCATAATCGGCCGCCATCCGCTTCCACTCCCCGGTCAGCTCAATGATCTCTTCTTCCAGTTTATTGATTTTTTCCTCCGAATCGGGGTTGTCTTTTTCCTGCATTTCTTCATCTATCATACGCAACCATTATAGTATCAAAAATAAAAAATCAAAGGGTAATTAAAAACCACTAATTATCTCTTCCATCATTCGTGGTGGATTCGTGGAGAAGATTCGTGGCGTTTTTTCCTTTCTTTTCACCACCCTTGACTGATTTCGGAGAGGAGACTTCGAAAATAGCGGACCAGCGGGATTACTTTACTGTAGTTAAGCCTCGCCGGACCGATAACAACTATGGAGCCGGAATATTTCGGACTCGTAAAAGGGGAAAAAACCAGGGCGCAGTCTTTCATCTTCTCTAAATCGGTCTCTTGTCCAATTAGCGTCCGGACTTCTTTTTCTTCCTTGGCTCTGTTAAGCAGGGCGTTTAGGTCATCTTCGTGATCGGCCAACCGTAAACAGGCTTTGGCCACATCAATATCGAAAAACTCGGGGTGCTCGAGAAGGTTAACCGCCCCGGCACTGTAGAGCCGCCCCGGCCCGGCGGAGACCACTGCAAAGTATTCGCTATTTTCCGCGAGCGACAACGCGGCTTGGCGGAGCAATTTATCGACCTCCACTCTTTCCTGCCAGAGTCTTTGCTTAATACCGACTTCCTTCAGAACCGGCAACTCCTCTTCCGGCAACAGATAATTAACGTAGTAGCGAATACCTAGAGTGGTCGGAATCCGGCCGGCGGACGTGTGGGGTTGGCTTAGGTAGCCTTCTTTAATCAACCTGGCCATCTCATTCCGGACCGTCGCCGACGAAACCCGTAGTCCTTGTTTTTCGACCAGATTAATTGATCCGACCGGCTTGGCGGTTTTTATATATTCGTCAATAATAATCTTCAGTAATTGGACCTGTCTTTCCGTTAACTCCATTTGGCATTATTCTACTTTGATTGCCAGAGAAATCAAGGGGGGATTTTTATATTTCACTATCGGTTTGATATCTGCTGATTAAGTTCCGTCGCCAAGGAGTGACTCTGGTCAAGAAGTTTGCCATAGCGTTCAATTGCTGCTTCTTCCGATTTTGTAAGCCACTGATTAGCTTCCATTTTCTTAAGAGTAGCCTCGGCGATGGTTTTTTCCTGATTAAAAAGATCAAGCAGTCGGTCCAGCCGGGCGTGGTCAATTCCTTCGTAGTTTTTTAATTTCAGCCAGCTGATTGAGACCGTTTCCAGCTGACCCAAGGCCTCGCGCCAGGAATTAAGGTCTTCAGCCTTGTAATTGGGTGGAACATATCCGGCTAAATGCTGGACAATGACTTGGACCGGACAGCCGTTTATCTCGCCCATCTTTACCGCCAAGCCGGTTTCCTGGAAGTCCTTATCCAGAAGAAATTTTTTCGTCGCTGGAAATTCAAAATAATTTTCAAGCAATTCCTCCGCTTCGTAGTAACCGATGGTCGGCGCCTCGCCCCAAATGATATTGCTGTAACCGACTTCCGAGAGCGCTTTCGCCATCGTATAACCGCTACGGGTCGCTTCAAAAGACAAGTCATTGTATTTTAAAATTACATCCGCTCTTTTGGCGGCCGACTGCCGGAGTTGTTCCCGGTCTGCCAGGGCCGCAAGATTGTTTTCCTGGCGTTTTTTATTAAGTAACTCCCGATACTTGTCCGGATCGAGAGTCGGTTGGCTGGCGGTTTCAAAATCACGGGAGGAGTCGCGCCAAAGATGACGGTAAGGAAGTTGCTGAGAAAGAGTCTGGACGGAAACAATGTCCTGCATCTCCACATACCCGATCTCGTGGCGGGAGTCGCTGCTGCCTTTCCGGTTGTCTCCGAGGGCAAGAACCTTCCCTCCCGGGACGGTAATCTTTTGGCAATCCGGCAGGAATTGGCCACCGAAAGTTGACCGGGGGGAGGCCGTATAAGGCTCCACTAACCGCTGGCCGTTCAACCACAGATACCCGTTGCGGATTTCAACCGTGTCCCCCGGCAAAGCTACCGCCCGCTTAATAAAACCGGAGGGGTGACCATATTCTTTTTGCGTGATTTCACTCGTCCGGGCATTAACAAAATTTATTATGTCCCCGCGCTGAAGCTGATATTTTAATACCGGATAACCGAAGATGGAAAAACCTCCCGGGAACCGCCGCATCCGGGGCGCCGCCACCAATTCGTTGGCCTGCTCGGTAGGGCTGGCACTTACCCCTTTGGGAAAAGTCGGATACATCGAGCCGGTCCCCGAGACATAAACGGTTTCCGTAACCAGTCCCAACTCCACACCCAGCCGGTTAGCCCTGACCGTAATCATAAAGACCAGGGAAAAAAGTGCCAGCAACCAAAGGGGTAAAAGAACAAAAGAGGAAAGCAGGAAGACCATTAGCCGCAATAACCTATTTCCTTTCCTTTTATATACTTGCCAGGGAATAACCAGAGGAAATGAAAGAAGGAGAAACAACGCTTTAAGCATTTATCATTATTCTAACCGGCGGCCCGGAACTTGACAAAGAATCCAATCCGTTATAACGTTGTTATAACATGATTCAAAAAATTATTAAGGTCGGCAACAGCGCCGCCGTAACTCTCAACCGACAGCTTCTTGAACGCTGGGATCTGTCTTTGGGCGATTACGTTGAAACAACTGCAGTCAAAGGGCACAACAAGTTGGTCATTGAACCGATAAACAAAGGCGGAAAAGTTGGGGTAGGTTTGGATCCGGAAGTCTATCGAGTGGCCAAAAGGCTTCTCCGTCACTATTTACCCGCCTTCAAAAAACTGTCAAAAATAAATTGAGATACCTTACTGTAGAAGACGTTCTCCTTCTTCATCATTTAGCCGTCGAACAATCCGGAGGAGTTCATGGATTAAGAAGTTCGGAGCTGTTGGATTCTGCTGTTCACCGCTGCCAAGCTTCCTTCGGCGGGGCGGATCTTTATCCCACATTGTTTCTCAAAGCGGCCGGGCTGATGCATTCTTTAATTAAGAACCATCCATTTGTTGATGGCAATAAAAGAACCGGGATCTATTCGGCAATGACTTTCTTGGAAATTAATCATTACCACCTGAAAGCAGGGCAAGAAGAGGTCGTTAGATTTGCGTTGAGCGTCGATTTAGAGAACCCCGAATTAGATAAAATCGCCGCTTGGCTAAAAGCCCACTCCCGAAAAATAAGCCACCGCAAAACTTAATCCGTCAGGATAAACCGAAAGGCTTCTTCAGGAATATCGACCCGGCCGACTCTAGCTAACCGCTTTTTCCCCTCCCGCTGCCGGTCCAGTACCTTATCCTTCCGCTCCCGATGACCTCCAGACAGTTTAGCCAGAACATTTTTACGCATGGCCGGAACGTCTTCCCGGGCAATAATTTTTCCACCGATCGCCGCCTGAAGAGCTACGGCAAACTGCTGGCGGGGAATAATATCTTTTAATTTTTTGACTAAGGTCCCACCGAACTTATGCGCTTGGGAGCGGAGAACGACTTGGGATAGCGAGGGCACCCGTTCGTTGTGAACCAGAACGTCGAGACGGACAAGAGCGGCAGAGCGGGGGGCAAGCAGCCGCCAATCCAAAGAAGCGAAGCCGGAAGAAACTGATTTTACCTGGTCGTAGTAATCCGCCAACATTTCCGCCAAAGGCATCTCATATTCTAGACGCAGCCTCTCTCCGAAATACTGCTGACCGAGAAAAACGCCTCTTTTCTTTTCGGTCAGTTCCATCAATTTTCCCTGAAAAGCGGCGGGGGAATAAAGGGTAATCGCAACCCAGGGCTCGCTCGCCGAGAGCGGTTGGTCGGGAAAATCCTGCGCTTCCCGGATCCGTTGCCGCTCCCCGCCGGCCAAATCGACCTCGTACTCGACACTCGGCCGGGTTAGTAACAGCTCGAGGGCGAAATCCCGCTCCAAACGCTCCTTCACAATCTCGGCGTGAAAAGTACCTAAAAAACCGACCAGGAACCCGCGGCCCAGCCCTGAAGATTCAGGCTGGAAAGTCAAAGACGCATCCGTCAGCGATAACTTCTCCAAAGCTGTCCTGAGCCGCCCGAAGTCGTCGGGCTTAACCGGATACAGACCGGCGAAGACCACATTTTTCGGCTCCAGATAACCGGGAAGGGGTTCAATGTTAACACTTGCGTCTGCCAAAAATTCTGTTAAAGTATCGCCCACCCGGACGTTACGGATCTCCTTCAAGCCGGTGGCGACGTACCCGACCTCACCGGTTCTAATTTCCGCGGCCGGAGCTAATTCCGGAAGAAAGTAACCGAATTCTACTGGACTAAAATCCGTCCCGGTCCCCACCAATAAATACTTTTGAGGTTTGTGATTTGGTGTTTGCGATTTGATTATCCCATCCACTACCCTCACGTAAGCAATCACCCCTTTGTACTCATCGTATTTGGAATCAATAACCAAAGCCCTTAAAGGCGCCTTTTCGTTCCCCCGCGGCGGAGGAACCTTCTCAATAATTACCGACAACAACTCTTCAACTCCCCAACCTAACTTAGCTGAAACTTTCCGAATTTCCTCCCGGCGGAAAGCAAAGGTCCGGACCATATCGTCTAATACCGCTTCAATTCGAGCGTTATCTAAATCAACTTTATTAAGCACAGGAATTATTGTCAGACCGGCCTGTTTGGCCCGCTCATAATGAGACAGGGTTTGCGCCTGAATTCCGGCAACCGCGTCAACCAGCAAGAGCGCTCCTTCACAAGCGTTCAACGAGCGGGAAACCTCGTAAGAGAAATCGGCGTGGCCCGGGGTGTCGATTAAATTAAGGGTATAGGGAATATTCCGGAGGGTATAGGCAAGGCGGACGGCTTTCATTTTTATGGTCACACCCCGTTCCCGCTCGAGATCCATACTGTCTAAAAACTGAGTCTGCATCTTAAGAGGCGAAACCGCTCCGGTCAAATCAAGGATACGGTCGGCCAGAGTCGATTTGCCATGGTCTATATGGGCTAAGATGCAAAAGTTACGGATATGGTCTGTCATTCGATCTGATTAATTGGGCCCGTCCGCGATAAGAGGGAATTTACCCGGCTGAAAATTTTTCGGAAAGAACTGCCCACCAACTCCCAAAAAACATTAAGCTCTGGCAGACGCCACCAGTAAGCCGAAACTAAATAGACCAAAAACCCGGAAATGGCGGAAACCGCCGTTAAAATTATTAAGTTGCCGGTATAGCGCGTGTCGAGAATGAGCACATCGAAATTCTCCGGCAGGGAAAAAGGGAGCGGATTAAGGTATTTACCCCAGGCGCCTTTATCGAGGATTTTCAGAGGCAGGTAAATGGAAAGGGCCATCGCCACGCCAGAGAGGCCGATCTTGATAAAAGGCAGCACATCTTTTTTCAGATTAAAGCCGCCGACCTTCCGGCCGAGAAAGTACACCAACAGCAGAGCGTTAAGGCAGGTCGAGAGGGAGAAAGATAAACCCAGGCTCCAGACCTGGAAATGATAAAACTTGACGAACAGAAGACTGAAAAAAACATTAACCAGGACAGTGACTAAACTGATCTTCACCGGCGTCGCCGTATCGTGCAGGGCGTAGAAACAACGGGCAAGAAGATACACGGCGGCTTGGGCTAAAATCGATAAAGCAAAAAATGCCAAAACGTAGCCGGTAGCCACCGTCGCAGTCCAATCGAAAAGCGAGGCGCCGAAAGCCAGGCGGACGGCCGGCAAACGCAGCACCAGAATAACGACGGAAGCAGGGACGAGTAAGAAAGTCATTTGATAGAGGGCGGTCAGGAATTGTTTTCGAAAAGAGCTGTAATCATCCTTCTCCGCTTCGACAGAAAGAATCGGCAAGGCCGCCTGGGCTATAGCCGCGCCGAAAAGCGACACCGGCAAATTTTGAAGGTGCTGGGCAAAAGTGAAATAGGTTACCGAGGCGAAAGAAATCGAGGCCGAAAGCAGGGTGTCAACAAGAGATGAAATTTGGCTGGCGGCAATTCCAAAAATCCGCGGCCCCATTAAACGCCATACTTCCGCGACGCCGGCCAGGCGATAATTAAAAGACAGGCGGTAACGGATATTAAGCGCCGGCAAAAGAGGCAGTTGGATCAGAAGATGGAGAAGCGCGCCGATAATGGTGCCGTAGGCCGCCGCGTAAATTCCGAACTTCCCGCTTAAGAAGAGTATCCCGAGGACTATCCCTAGGTTATAGAACAAAGGGGAAAGCGCCGGCAGAAGAAACCGCTGGAAAGACTGGAGAACGCTCGTAACGAAATTGGAGAGGAGTAGGAAAAATTGCGCCAGAAAAAGTAACGATAAAAGATCGGCCAACAGATGGGTGTCCGCCGGGCTGGTTCCGGGCGGGGCCATAATTTTTGACAGCGGCGAGGAAAAAATAACCACCAGCAACGATAGGGCGGCGAAAACTAACAACGTAATGTTTACGATAACCGAAGCAAATTCTTCCGATTGCCGCCGGCCATCCCGGTTAAGGCAACGGGTGAAAACGGGAATAAAAGAAGAGGATAAGGCTCCGATAACCACCAGGTTGAAAATAAAACTGGGGATCCGGTCGGCCGCCCAGTAAATTCCCAGTAGGGAAGGGAGGAAACGCTCCGCCATCATCCGGTCGCGGGCGAGGCCCAACCCGGCAGAAAGCAGATAGGTCGCGGAGATTATTGCTGCCGCCGAGAGGATTGTCGTCTGTTTCTTCAGAAACAAATCGACGCCGTTGCGGAAGAGTTTTTTAACCATACTTAAGCCCAGTATAGCTTTGCCTTGAAACTTAAGTCCAGCTTATGCTAATATTAGGTCATAGCTAATACGCCTTCCGCCAGAAAAAATATAAGAAAATCAGCAAAGCGCCATCAAAAGAGAAGCAGCGCTCTTTTGAAAGTTAAGCGCCAGCTGAAAGATTTTGCCAAAGAGGCAGACAAAAAAAGCATTCCCCTTCTCCAAAAAGCTTTGGATAAAGCGGTCGCGGCCGGAGTCATTAAGAAAAATAAAGCCCGGCGGCTAAAATCCAGGATAATGCGCTAAAGTTTTGCAGGACCGCCCGGAAACCCCATGACCACCGAGATTAACCTTCTCCCCGAGGCTGAGAAACGGCCGCGTCAGATTAAAGAGGCGCTTCTTTCTTTCTCCTCCAACTTCGCAACGGTTCTCATTCCTCTTCTGGAAATAGTTTTATTATTGGCGCTCGCCTACAACGCCCGCTCTTTCCTGCTTGTCAAAGCCTCACAGAAGCCTTTCGAAAACTTAGTCGCCCGATACCGGACCCTTCAACCCACGGAGACGGAGCTTCGTAATTTTCAACAAAAAAGCGCCGCGCTGCGGGAAGTTAACCGGGAACGGCGGACCTACAGTAAGCTTTTGGAAACCATTGCCATTTTAATTCCTGAGAGCGTCTCCTTTTATCAGATTCAGGTTTCAACAGAAAGTATCCGGATTACCGCGCAAACCCAGGCCATTGGCGGCTTTGCTACTCTGGTCAGTAATCTTCTGGAATCGAAAAAGTTCAAAGAAGTTATCCTCACGGAAAGCGAATACCTGGCGTCCGAAAGATATTACCGAATCTCTTTGGAAATTCCTTTAATCAGTGAGTCTTTGTTCAAATGAATACAAGTAAAATGAAACGGATCTGGATTGGATTCTGGCACGAAGAAGGATTTCAACTGCTGGCGGTAACTTTAGGTGCCGCCGTTATCCTGCCGCTTATGTCGTTACTGAGTATTCAAACCGGCCGGACCCTAACTAAACAGCTTAATCTAATAGGATCGCAATCGAATATATTATCGGAAAAAATCAAAAATATTGAAGAAGCCGCCGCTACCTTAGCCCCTTTTGAAAAAGACCGCCCGAGAGTCGACCTGGCGATACCGGATGAACAATCTCCTGCCCAGCTCCTCAATAAAATAAATCTTATCCTAGGCGAACAGCAGCTAACCCTCCTCTCCTTACGGATGGATAAGGCCACCGTCTTAAAGAATGAAGTTACCGCCATCAATATCTACTTGGAGTTCACCGGTTTTTACCCTAACATTGCGGTGGTCCTGCGGGAGTTTGAAACAGATACTCAGCAGTTTGACATGGGCAGCCTGAGAATTAGCCGGCGCCGGGAAGATTTTCAGCTTGAAGCCAACCTCGTCTTAAAAACATATTACTACCGGAAAGGCGCCGCCGATGAACACTAAAAAAAGATTAGTCACACTGCTGATCACTCTGGTCCTAGTCGTAATACCTTTCTTTCTGCTCTTTTATATAGAAGGAGTCGCTCCTCCTTCAGTCCCCTCCCTTAATACGGCCGACCTCTCGCCTTTTTCTCCCGATTTGGATACGGGAATTATCACCGTCTTAAAAACCCGCCACGAAGAGGTCAAGTAAGGCAGGGGAGCAGTTGACGGAAGACGATGAATAATATTATATTAAGGTTGATGATGAATTGGTTGCCCACAATCGAGCGCGCCTTCGCTGATGGCGGAGCCACCGGCTCCGGTGTTGAGGTTGGAAGTACGACTCCGACTTTCTATCTTTTAGCAGTTGCTTTTCTCCTCATTTATTTCGGCGCCCGTCTGTTCTGGCGCGAAACTAATTCTCTAAAGTAAGTTCACCCGTTAAACTACTCTCTTTCTGTAGCAGCGCATTAATTAGCAATCGTTTAAAAGTGAAACCGGGCGGGAAACAAGTCATTAAAACCAACCGCGATCCGGCGCCGCTTAAGACGTCCTCCGGCAGGGTTCCGGCCTCCACCACTCTTCTCTCGTCCACCCGGTAATTTAAACGGGTCTTCCCGAACTCGACTTCGAGAATATCCCCAAGCGTTAAATCATTGAGTTTCGAAAAGATCGTTTCGTAATTGGTTGGTGAGTAAAAAATCGGAAGCGCGGAATGACCAAGAATAAAAGCGGCTCCCCACGCTCCGGGGTAGACGGATCCCTTCACATGCCCCAGACCTTTCTTCAGTTGTTCCCGGTAGGAGGCGGGAGTGGTAATATCCAAGTCCGTAAAGACGCGGGCGCGCTTAATCCCTAATTTATTTATTGTCAGAAAGAATTCCCCGGGAATTAGAGGGCTTTCCTGCTCTTTAAGGATCAGGGGCGGGGACAGGTCGCTAAGACCGGTACTCGCCCGCCGTCGGAACGACTGAGGGGAGATAATCTCCGTTTCCGTTGATTCAAAAGACCCGGACAGGATCGGAAAAATAATTAACCACGTTAAAATAAAAACGCCGGAAAAAATAAGGATAACGGCCAGCAATCTTCTTAGACTCATCCGTTCACCGTCTCCACGAATTTAAAAAGCTCAAAGTTAATGTCCCCGCCGGATTTACTTTCCCGGTCTGTCCGGTGCAGCCGCCGGTAAAGAGCTTCGAGGCGGGAAACGGGATAACGTTTGGCGATAGCCGAAAGAGAGCTGCGGCCAAAGGAAGAGATAAGCGGGGATCTAGGATCGTAGCAAAAAGTCAGCAGCTGCCGCAATTGCCAGGCAATCATCGTTAAGATATAAAATCCGTTTTGTTCCTCCCGGATCAGGCTTATTAGATCCCGGTAGGCCGCCGCGCGGTTCCCTGATAGCAAAGCGGCTAAAAAAGGAAAAACACTGCCGGCCTTCTTTTCTTTAAATTGCCGGACGTCGGCTTTAAGGCTGCGCAAAGTTTTCATAAAAAGACTGCTCTCGAGGAGGCCTTCCCCCACCCAAAAAACTATCGCTGAGCCTTCCGGCAGACGGGGGAGATAATCGAGAAAATAACTGTCTTTAAAAAGAGGTACCTTGCCGGAGAAGGACTCAATAGTAAACAACCGGTGCGGACCAAAAAGCGGCGATGTCTCCAAAGCGGCAAGAATGGCGACTGCTTTAGTATCTTCAGGTAAAGATACCACTTCGGCTGGGGCAAATTCCGCTTTAAACCTAAGGAACTCCTGGCGGGAGGAGGACAAGTCAGGACCGTAAAATAGGGTGATCATAATTTAGATGAAGGAGATGGCGCCGTCGGCTCGCTAAAGACGAACTTTTCGACGAAATCAGCAACTCCGGAAAAATCGCCACCCCTGGGAATGAGCACCCACGCTCCGCCGTAGACAGGGCCCATCGGCGGGTTATAAAGGACATTATCTTCATCCAAAACCACGGTCCGCACCAGGCTAAGGTCAACTTTGTTGCCTAACGCATAAAACTTTTCGGCTTCGAAAAACCCGATATTCGTCTCCAGGCCGGTTTTAAAAGTCGAAAAAAGCGATTCCGCCCGGAGCGGGTTGGCCAAGACTTCCCACGAAAGGATCTTATTGCCTAAGGCCTCAATAATTTTTTGTTGGCGGGCCGAGCGGGCAAAGTCGGTCCCCTCATCCCCCACCGAGTGGCGGGAACGGACGAATTTCAACGCCGTTTTTCCGTCCATTTTTTGCTCACCCTTAGCAAACTGGACTTTTTCAAAGCGGCAGGGAAAAGAAAATTCAGAGCTCTCAGTCGCTTCCGGCAAAGCCTCCAAACCACAAGTGTCATCCTCCCGGCCGTCAATCGGGTAGTATTTATCGGTGAACGGGTTCTCCACGTTAACGGTAATCCCGCCGATGATATCTACCGCTTTTTCAAAAGTTGAAAAGTCGACCACGGCAAAATAGTGGATTGGCAAACCCAATATTTTTTCCAGCGTTCCGCGAACCGACGCAGCCCCGCCGTAAACGTAAGCGGCGTTGATTTTAACCGCCAAAGTTGGGATCCACAAATCCCGGGGCACGGAAATCAGCGCCGCGTCGCCGGTTGTCAGACCGACGGAGCCGATTAGAATCGTATCGGTCCGGCCGCTGTTTTCCCCTTCCCGCCGGTCAAGGCCGAGAACTAAGATATTAGTCCGTCCGTCCGTTGACTGCAATTTTTGTCCTGTGACCTGGGAAAAAACGGAAACCGGAATTAGTAAGCCTTTAAAAAAGCGGAGCGGATTGAGAAGAAAAGCCACCAAAATTACGGCCAGTATTAAAACTGTAATTAATAATGGTTTCTTGGATTTTTTAGTCGGTTTCATACCTTTTTCCGATTTTGTAAATGGCGGCAAAAGACAGGCTATCGAGACTGGCGGCGCCGACTAGAACTCCGCCGATTTCAGACCGAAGCAGATAATCAGCCGCATTTTCGGGGTTAATACTGCCGCCGTAAAGAATAGGGTGTCCCGGGGGGAGGTGTTCCCTGATCCTAAAAACCGCCGCGAGAACCGCCCCCAATGACTCGGGATGGAAAACCCCATTCGAACTGATTGCTGTGGGTGGCTCGTAAACAACTATTTCCGAACCCTTAGGGTCGGGAATGATTCGCGCCAACTCCTCCGGCCGGCTGAGGCAAATAATCGGACGGAGGTTGTATTTTGTACACTGTTTTACTTTAAGTTGAATGGTCTCCGGCGTTTCCTTAAAAAACTTCCGCCGTTCGCTATGACCCAAGAGAACATAATCCACCAGCCCCCTTACCTGAAAAGCGCCAACTTCCCCCGTAAAGGCGCCGTGGTCAAAACCCGAGATATCTTCCGCTCCCAAAGCCATATTCATTTTCAACTCTTTGATTTTTTCCCGGAGAGGAAAAAGCAATGGCGCGGAGACGCACAGGATGGTGTTTGAAAAGTCCTCAGTCTCACCCGCCACGGCGCGGAAAGCCGTCAGCCACGTATATCCCTCGTCCACCGTTTTGTTTTCTTTCCAGTTGGCGATAATAAACTTTCTCACATCAAGGTCCTCCGTAATTCCGCCACTCTTAAAGGCAAAGCCTCCAACTGTTCGTGGGGCAGAGACAGGCCTAAGACGGACAAAAGGGAAAAGACAAGAGGCACTTCTTTATAAAAGCCGCCGATAAAAGGGCAGCTGACGAGAAAGGGCGCCAGGTCGCTTTCCGATTCTCTCAGTCCTTTTCCCGAATGTTGGCAACCAAGCGGACAACCGAAACAGCTGGGGAAATTGCTACTTTTCACCGGCAGCCGTTCACTTTGGGCAAGCGTCTCCTCATACGCCGAAGAATAAGCCGCCAGATCCGAAAGGGGGTATCCGTGGCTTCCCGAAACAACTACCGCCAATAAGTTCTTGGCCCGAAGAACACCCCCCAACTCATCCGTTCCGAAATGAAAGTAACCGTCCGTTACTCCCCCGGCGCCGGATTCTAAGACCGACCGCATCCCTGCTAAACCTTCTTTTTGCCAAGCTTGTTCACCCTCCCGAAGAGTCCGGAAGGTCACCTTTTCATTTTCAATCGCTAGGTACATCGGACGGCGGGCTTTATTCCGGATAACCAGGCCGTCGTAACCCGCCAAACCCAACATCGCGGCGAAAGACCCCCCGCCGTAGGCGTCAACAATTTTTCCGGTGCCGGGGGAACGGAAGATGGTGCAAGTAAAAGGCGCGAAAGGGAAAGTGAGGGTAAACGGACCATTGGTAAAAACCACCGGACTTTCGCCGGGAAATAATGAATATAATTTGACGGCCACGCCGAGTCCCCCCAACCAGTCTGTCAGGTCGGTATGCACCTTGACCTCCGCTTCTTTCTTTTCGAGATCAATATAGAGGATAGTCGTTTTATCTTTATCCAGCATGGGTAAGTGAAAAACAATGACGCGGACAGCGTTGTACGAGTAAGTTTCCTTCCTCACCGACAACTCCCTCAAGCGTGATAAAAAACTTCTGCCCATCCCGCTGAACACGGACCGGCACTTCCGCTAGAGAGATAGTCCCTGACTTAATCCGCGCCCACGCCAGGCAGCAAAGGTGGCAGCCGCGACAAAATTGTTCATTAGTTACTTCCAAACGAGCAGTCATCTAAAGGGAATTCTATCACACCCGGAGAGTCGCCGACCGCGCCCTGGAAACATACAATAAAGTGAGAACTGGCACTGAAACTGGAGAAGGCTATAGCATGTCTAGTTTTCATACAATAGAAGTAGGGACATTTGATTGCCTGTTCTCACAAGTACGGCTAAACTTATTTTGGATGTTACATCTAATCAAAGTAATTTGGGCGGAGAAATATAAATTAACATCAAGATTTGTTCTGTTAGCGCTTATCATAGCGTCGTCTGTTGTTTGGGTTGGAGAAACACCGTCGGCAACCGAAAGACGCTCCCCGCAAAAACCCGAAATGGACGTAAAGAAATTGGCAACGGTTAGGAAACCACCTAAGTACAGCTATGTATTGCTCCTGGGATACGGCCAGGAACTCGCAGTTAGTGTGGAGATCTCGTCAATAGAGGAGCCGGAGACCGGAGCGTATTGGTGCGGAGCCCCCTTTTTTCTTGATTACCGGGGAAGCGCCAAAGCCCGAATCATTGACACTTCCGGAAGGGTAGAAGATGAGATAAACTTGACAATCCCCTCACTCGTCATCGGCCACCCTCCTAACTTCGATTATTACTATTACAATACTTACGAGATAGATGGTGACCTTAACAGTTACGAATTTATAGTTCTTGACTACTCCAGTTGCAATGGGAATTGGATCCAAATAGTTAAGGCCGATCCGAAAACACACAAATTCATGACCATTCCCTTTCAAATCGACGGCGAAGAGCAGGACAAAGTGTTAACCGGACCGAACAAGAAAGACCTAGTCCTCTCTCAATCACGACTAATTACGCAGACTTATGACATGATCCGTGGTGTTTTTTCTAA
>JBBTUG010000010.1:19641-31684 GCA_038063895.1 Patescibacteria group bacterium
CCAAAGCCTTTCGTCTGGCGGCTAGTCCATTCACCG
The DNA here is from genome assembly GCA_038063895.1 of Patescibacteria group bacterium. Classification (GTDB taxonomy): domain Bacteria; phylum Patescibacteriota; class WWE3; order JAMCXX01; family JBBTUG01; genus JBBTUG01. The sequence goes on from JBBTUG010000010.1 coordinate 19,678, forward strand.
TTGACGATAGGGACGAGAAATCCGGCGAAACTAAAAACGGAAACGATGAGAAAAACGAGCAGGATCCAAATGAAAGTATATTTAGTTCCGGAGTAAGAAAGCCGGGGGAGAGATTGATAGAAAAACGGCAAAGTTAAAATCACAAACAAGGGGATATGGCGAAGGGCGGAGAGAGCGAGAAAAGTAAAAAACAGCGCCGGCAATAAAAAGCTTAGTTTCTCCCGCCTAAAATTCAGACCGAGAAGAATCAGGAAAACAACTAAGTAGAGGAAAAATAATAGGCCCAAATCGGAACGTAAAAGCGGCGGCGCCCACTCGGCGATGTATTGTTTGATTTCAACCGAACCGGCATCCCTGGCGATACTGTGCCAGAGAAAGGGACCGTAGGGATTGAGAAGGGTTATTATAGTGCAGATAATCGGATATTTTGTTAATCGGGTAACTAGACCAAATAACTTTCTCCGATTACCTAATTCCCTGATTCTCAGATTACCTAGTATCTCCCCGACAAACCACAGCCAGACCAAAGCCAGGCCTAAAACAAAACCGGCGTGGAAGTTGGCCCAAAAAAGAAAGAGCAAGGGTAAGAAACGGTAACGGTGGTAACGGAGTAGTAATAAGATCATCGCGAAAAATAACAAGCTGATGGTTTGCGGGCGGGTACCGGCGAAGGAAATAATTAGAAGGACGGCGAGAAAAAGGCTGAGCACAAGATTCACACCCTCTCCCCAAAAAGAGCTATCTACACCTTTAAGGTCAAGGCTCCCCGACCTTAAAGGTGTTTTTCGAAAAGAGCTAAAAGTAAGGACCGCGGCAAGGGACGCTATCAATGAAAATACCAAGGCCAAAAGATAGTAACCACCGAGGCTAAAAAGTCCGTAAATAAAAATCTCCGAAAGCCAATAGGAGTCGGCCCAGGCGTAGCCGACCATTGTTGAGGAAAAAGTATCGGTCCGCGGAATTTGTTGGGTTTCCCACATTTGTTGCCCGTAGCGGAGGTGCCAGCCTAAATCAGGATCCGTCGGCGGGCGGAGGAAGAAGAAAAAGAGGGCGAGGAAGGTAACGGCAAGTAACAGGTTGTAACGGGTAGTAACTGATTGCCGGAAAAGATTCACCTTTGTATTATCTAACATTTACAGATTCATTGCTTCACCCGCCTTGCCGAAGCGCCGACGAGGCAGGTTGTTTCATCGCTCCTTCGATGTCATGCTGAGCGATGCGTAGCGAAGACGAAGCATCTCTCGCGGATGCGAGCATTTAACTCGGACAAGCCGAGAGATCCCTCGGCAGAGCTCGGGATGACGAGTCTCACCGTCACCACGCCATAATTACGCCCCTAAGAATATCCCGTACCCAAGCCAAATCTACCTTCCCCACTCTACCACTATGGGGTAGAATGTGGTATAATAGAAGGGTAGGGATGAAATTCGATCCTTACCGAAATTTTCCGCCCGGTTAAGCCCAAACTAGGCTTCCGGCGAAATGATAACAAATCAAAAATGCACTAAACACACTTTCTCAATTAGGAGGAGAAAAAATGGACAACAGAAAGAAAGCCCTAATTTTTGGTGGGCTGATTGTATTGGTGCTCCTGTTCCGCTTCGGAGGGAAGATCTCACTACCTTCCTTCGGCGGTGGCGGACAGGAATCGTCGGGGACCAGCCAGGTTTACGTACCGCAAGAGTACGTGAACTATCTCAAGGACCTTCCGGGGTTCGATCCTACCACAATCATAAGTGGAGGAATAATCCCAGAGAGATGGGCAGGGATGCTTAGGGATAAGTATCCCATGCTCATTAGTCCAGTTGGCAACGTGCCTTTGTACTTTCCACCGGAAACGGCGACGGGGCAATCGGCATTCGCGCCGACGTTCACCCCCCAACCGACGCTGCGACCAACGCGGACGTCAACCCCAATCGTTGTTAAGCCAATGACCGGCACGACAACGATTGAGATGCCACCAGCAGTAATCATCAGTGGCATCAGTAATTCCACTGCCCTTGGAACTTACGGGGTGGTGGATGGGAAAAGCAATGGGTGGTGGATTAAATTCGACGGAAGCTGCGGATCTCTTTGGTGTCGCCCGCCACGCTTCGCTGACATCCCAATGAAAGGGCAATTCAAGGTCTTGCCAGCCTTGGAAATAACGGAGGGTGTTGTCCGTTATCAGCAAACCAATGTCGATATCCGGGAGGGGGATGATCACCGGATGCTGGTCGAGTTGGTAATCGGTCCAACGACGCAGTTGGATATGAATTCAGGGAGTGAAGATACGGCTCCCGAGGTGTGGACGGTCAGTAAGGTGGGTGACCGTCTGGTGGCACTGAAACAAAAAATACAGCGATGGGATGCAATGACGGTCCGAATTACGCCCCTCGAACTGATAGTGTATTTCGGGATAGGAACGGTAGACGGCATCGCCCCCACCAGCACCCCGGCCACCACCCCGACCCCAACGCCAACGGCAACAGCAACGAAGCCCGCGGCAAAAAGTACACCGACGCGAACCCCCACCCGCGGTCGGTAAAAAAACGTCATTGCGAGGAGCAAAGCGACGAAGCAATCTCAACGAGATCGCCACGCTACGCTCGCGATGACGGGAAATCTAGAGTCAGAATGCGCCCTGAGAGACCAATCCGCAAGGAAAGGAATCGAATGGGCGCTTTTCTTTCGCCTCCTCGGCGAACCCGCCAGAGAGGCGGGTTTATTCTGGTTGGTTACCGTTCGATCCTGAGCCGATTCGGCCTGAGGGCTCACGGCCTCGAAGGCTTGTCGAAGGAGAGAACCTCCTTTTCAGAGCTTCTCACTCCGTTCGAAGGGTAACTCGGTCGCGAACACGGAAATCTCCTCATCTTCATAAACCTTAGACATACCCTCACCATTTATAACCAAGTTTTGATTACTTACCACCATCGGACAAATTTCATTCAAGACAGGTAAATTTTTATGCCAGATCACGTAGCGGACATTCTGGCTGACCAGATAATTCTTCAAATCCCCTAGCCACATACTTTGATTCATTGCCTCTTTCGCCGTTATTTGATAATCGCAATTCAATAAACTTAGCGGATAACTACGGATGGTCTTTAATAAATCTCCCGTATAACCGACCGGCTGAACCGCGCCGTTAATCATTTTTTTTTCGTGGAAGGTTTGGGCGAGGAGATAAGGATGATTGGCGGCTTTATATTCGCGCAGGGGTAAGTTAAGGATAAGGTAATCGGCTTTATCTGCCCTCAGCCTTTGGTAAAAAGAGGTATCCCCGACCTTGATTAACGGATACGGCCAGACGAGATTATCCAAAACAATCAATCCGGCGATAACAATAACTATTACCCTTCGAACGAAGTGAGAAGTTCTCGTCCCGACGTCCTCGAACGTTAAGTTAAAGCTACTAATTGAGCGGACGAAATACCCTAAAAACAAAGCGGCCAGTAAAAAGACAAAAACGGAAAACCGGTTGGGCGTGCGCAAAAAACCGAAAAAGGGAAGGAAATAATAAAGAATTCCGTAGGGCAGAGGCACAGGAAAAATTTGGCCGGCGATGGTCAGCAAAGGACCAAGAGAAAGGACGAAGGAAATTAACAGCAATAAAAGCCAAAGCCCTCGGCGCGGATCGGCTTTTCCTTTAATTAGATAGAATATAATTCCGCCCAAACCTGTGAAGCCTAAAAAAGCCGTCTTCTCCATTGTATTACCCCCGTATTGCCAAAGCCCGAGAAACCTGTCCGCCCACTCCCCCACTGAATGGAAAAGAAAACCCAGACGGTGAGGTAAGAAGTAACTGAGAAAGTCGGAGGAGTAAACAATGGAAGAGGAAAGCGAATGTCCGTGTAAAACCCCGGCGCGGTTGGATATATATAAGAGGAGAAGAAAAGGAAGTAATAAGACGAACGAAATAAACGAGAACACTGCTACACCCGGAAGGTCGGGGAGCCCTGACCTTCCGGGTGGAGGTACACGACAGCGGAAGAAATACAGGGTGATTACCAACGCAACCACAAAGCCGTAAAAAAAGTAATACCAGGACGAGAGGGCGGTCAGAAACAAAAACACGGCGGCCAAAACTGAATTCCTCCGGCGATTTTCCTCATACATCCTGATAAAAAATAAGAGAAAGAAAATAAGAAAGGCCGTGGTTTGGAGATTAAAGTGACCGAGAGAACGGAGGACCATATAAGAGGAGGTCATAAAATATAAACCGGCAAGAATGGCGGGTGTTTTTCCGTGCTTCAAAAAGTAGTCTGCAAAATAATAAACGGCCGTTCCGGCCAGAGCAAAGTTAAAGATTATCAGCAGGTTGTACGAGGCGATAACGGAAAAGAATAATTGCAGCGGTAAAGAAAGAATAATGTTAACCAGGTTTTCCAAACTGGAGCCGAGGAAAACTCCCCCCGGCGCAAAAAGATACTCGGTGGTTAAGGGATTCTGGTGTAAGTCCAACAGAGCCTTCTTAAACCACCACAAAAACCAGGGAAAATAGTGGCTGTCCCCAAAAGACGGGAACCAGTCTTTTGCCCCCTTAGCGCCCACGGGCAGCCAATTGGGGAAGTAAGGAATAACGGTGTTAAGGTTAAAAATCAGGGGGTACGTAATTAGGACAGCAACTATAATGTACAAACAGAATACTATTATTAAAGTTCTCATCTTAGAATTACGTTTTCGTCATTGCGAGAAGTCTGCGACGCGGCAATCTAGATTGCTTCGGCTGCACTCGCAATGACGGAGCTTACGATTATCTCTTAATAATGTCATAAAGCGAGGACCAAAGGGCGAGGTGGCCGCGGGAACGAAGTGTAAAAACTTTCCGGAAACGTTTCCCGTCAATCTCCCGAGTCCCACTCGGCGTCGTTACCTTTAAAATCAAGGTATAGCCGTCGTCTGCAAAAATCGGCTGGACGTTACTAAGATCATCTAGCGGACTAGCGCCCTCCTTACTAACTGCCTCACGCACTTGTTGCTTCCCCCACCCTCCATTACTCTCATTAGATAAATATTGATTATAGGAATCCGGCAGTAGCGAGGCGTTAAGCATATCAAGCATCTCGCCTTTATTCAGCCATGGGTGTCCGTCGCTGGCGGGATCATACCAGGCTCGATAATACCACGGGGAGTTGCCATAGGAAGGACCGTCATAAGCCTTGCCCTCGCTGTCCGCGTCGTGAATCCTTTTTAGAAAATTGGCGGAAAAATTCCATTTGACGTCAAAATCCGTCGGCAGCCGAGTGTATCCGCCGGCGGTCGAAGCGTAATAAGCTTTCAAGGGAGAGCCCGAGCCGTCGATCATCACCATTCCGCGGGTGTCCCGAACCGCCTGCCGCCAACGTTCAGCCGACCCGTCGTTAACTTTGCCGGCGTTGTAGACCTGGCACCATTGGGTGGAGCAAATCAAACCGGCCCCGTTATTGGTGTAAGCCAGCGCGTAGGAACGGGCCGCAATCGCTTGGGCTTTTAGAGCTTCGAAGCCTCCCTGATCTGCCCACCGCGTCGGCATCTCCGCAATCCCGAAAAGATAGTTTTCTTCGAAAGGAATCCGTCCGTAACCTTCGACCTCGATAGCCCCCGGAACCGGATAATCTCTTTTTAGGGAAAAGTTTTGGTAGTAAGCGGAAAGAATGGTTTCGAAACTTTGTCCGGCTTTGGAGCGCCCCAGTGCTCCGTACTGTGACATCCCCACCCGGTGCGGATAGCCGATGGAAACGATCGCGAAAGCCGGTGAGAATGGGGGGTCGGGTAAAGTTTGTCTGGCCTGCTCCGTATCACCAACCGAAGTGAAGTAGGCCGTCGCCGAAAGTTTCTGCCGGAGAAGTTCGTCTTGCTTGGCCGTAATGCCGGCGATGGTGGTTTCAAGATTAGTAATCTGCGACGTGATATTGGCCAAAACCGATTCGACTTGTTTTTTCTCGCCAACAAGTGTGTCCCGTTTAGTCGCCAGTGCTTTAACCTCGCCCTCAATTTTTTGCTTCCGCTGCTGTTCACTGCTTAAAGTGTCGGTGAGGTTCGCCACTTTCAGATTTAATAAATTAATCTCCCGCTCCCCCTGCAGTACCGTTGATTTATACCCGGCGAAAAGCCGAGTGAACTCGGAAAAGCTCCCGGCGGATAAAAATAACTCCATCGGGGTAATCCGGTATCTTTTGTACCAGGTTCTTAGCAACCCGTTCCGGCGGGTGAGTTCCTCCTCCTTGGCCGCTTCGTTCTGTTTAATCTCCTCGCCTAAGGACAAGATTTCTTTCTTTTTTTGAACGAGAGTACCGTTAACACTTTCCAGTTGCGTCCCGACGGCGGAGAGCGTTCCGACGATGTTGCCTTGTTGCTGCTCTGTCGTGGCCTTGGCTTTCTGTTGCGCCTCCAGCTCCAACTGTTTAGCCGCTTTTTTCGCGTCGCAATCCTCCGTGCTCGTACAAGCCTCCTCTGCCCGGCTCCGGTTGACGGGCAGGACCAAGAAAGTTAAAATAAGAACAAGTGATAGAATTAATTTTAGTCGCATATTAGACGGGTGTTTAACAATAAAACAATGAAGCAATCGTATCTCTCCTAATTCTACCATGAAAAAACTTCTGCTCACTTTCAACCTCCTTCTTTCCTTCACACTCTTTGTTGTCGCCGTCCCTAAATCTCCGGCAGCGGCTGTTGGCGCGCCATGCAATAACTGTACTTCAAACGCCGGGGTCTGTTCGGTCCGAAGTTGCCCGGGAACAGAGGTCTGCTCTATTACCTCGGCCTGTCCTACTACTTGCTTTTCACTTCCTGATTGGGGTGACGGGCCCGGCGTCGGAACATGCCAACCAGCCGGTTGGACTCCAACCACAACCGCTACCCCGACAGTTCCGCCGGCAGGCTTCTGTGTGGGTTGGTCAACAACAAGCGGTTTCGGTTGTCAAACGATAAAGAGTTGCGGCGCGACTGCGAATTGCCCAATTAACCCGATAAATTGCCAACCCACTCCGGCCTCTGCCCCGTGTGTTAAATCTACCACCGGCTCCTATACCACCTTGGAGTGTAGTTGTGTAATTACTAGTGTCTCACCAATTATCATTAGACCAGTTGACTGTTTACCACGATTCGGCAGTCAATGTATAAATACTGCCCTTGGCTGTATTCCAACAAAATTAGAAAATATCGTTCCGTGGCTCTTACGGACTGTCGCGGGAGTTGCCGGCGGCATCGCTCTTCTCTTACTTTTCTATGGCGGCTTAACTTATGTAATGGCTGGGGGAGAAAAAACGGGGGTGGAAGAAGCTAAGGGAATTATTACGGCGGCGATTTCCGGATTGCTTCTTATCATCTTTTCTGTGTTAATATTAAAGGTAATTGGAGTGGATATTTTAGGTATCCCTGCCATCACGGTCATCAACAACTCTGGCGGGGGATTCAATGTCCCAGGTACTTAGAGCAAACCAAATGAAACAATTGGCCTACACAATTAATCCTTTAGATATCGGCTTACCGACTAAATTTGAAAACCTCGGTGGCCTGATTTCAACGTTACTGCCGGCGGCGGTAACTTTAGCCGGAATGGCTGCCTTTATCTTTCTAATAATAGGAGGATTTCGCTATATGACCGCCGGGGGCGACGAAAAAGCCGTGGCCGACGCGATGAAAATTATAACTAACGCGGTGATTGGATTGGTAATCGTTTTTGGCGCCTGGTTCGCTATCAGAATAATCGAAACGGTACTTGGATTACATATTACAGGTGTAGATTAAAAATGGCATTACCTTTCGGCAACATTACAGCCAATTACCTAAGTGGTGAGTACAATAAACCAGCAACCGGAGAAAGTATCGGTAATTTTATTCACAACATTGTCACGGCTGTCTTCCTTGTTTCTGGTCTAGCAACCTTCGCCTTCTTAATTCTTGGAGGCTTAAGATATTTAACCTCTTCTGGCGACGCCAAAGCGATGGAGTCGGCGACTAAAATAATAACTAATGCTGTAATCGGCCTTCTAATCGTCCTCGGCTCTTACGGTATCGCCCGGATCGTCGAAAGTGTTTTTGGAGTTTCTATCTTTAATCCGACTTTTCAAGGACCATAATGATTACTCGGTTGCTCGCCGGTAGCATAATTATCCCAATCGAACCTGACCCCAGCAATGCAAGGTGGAATTTTGGAGATATCGGGCAGTTGATGTCAATTCTTCTTCAGGCCGTTATTATCCTCGCCGGGTTGGGCACTTTCGTTTTTCTGATCCTGGCCGGGATTCAATACTTAACCTCGGGCGGCGAAAAAGCCCAAGTTGAAGCGGCGCGTAATAAGATTACCTATTCTATCGTCGGACTGACAATCATCGCCGGCAGTTACGTCTTAACCAGAATTATTGAAACGGTCTTCGGAATCTCGATTGTCTCGGGTATTTGTTGGCCGGGGCCGCTAGCCAACTGCGCTTCATCACCCCCAGCAGGAGGGCCCGGAATCTAATGGATTTTAAACAACCCTTGAATCAGTTCCAGTCAGGGCTTAGAATTAGTTATCTTTTCTGAAGGAGGTGAATTAACAATCGATGTTTATTGAAAAAGTTTACGCAGTCGCAACCAACGTCGTGACGAACAATATTGATACGGCCAAAATCCCTTACCAGGATTTAGGCCAATTAGTCGGGACGTTGCTGCAGGTTGCTATCATTATCTCCGGTTTGGCTGCATTTATCTTTCTGCTTTTGGGCGGCTTCCAGTACGTTACCTCCGGAGGTGAGAAAGCTCAAGCTGAAGCGGCTCGGGATAAAATTACCTACGCTATTATCGGAATGGTCATCATCGCCGCGGCCTACGCCGGGGCACGGGTTATTGAAACCATCTTTGGTGTTTCGATCGTTTCCGGTATAACTTGGCCGGGACCGGGAATAAAGGCCGGACAATAGAAAGAAACCCACTGTGAAAAAGACTAAGAGGTTTATTACGTCTTTGCTGTTGGTGGGGTATGTTTTTGTCGGGCTCAGGGGTTCGGTAGCCGCCCAGGTAGCGTGCCCAGCAAATCCAGACGCAATACCAACCCTCCAATGCTTGGAAAGTATTTTTAATAATGCCTTGAAGGCTATCTTTGCTTTGGCCGGAGTGGTGGCGTTTATTGTTTTGGTTATGGGCGGGTTTAAGTATATTACCGCCGGTGGAGATGAAAAAGCTGTTGGGGAAGCAAGAAAGATGCTGACTGGGGCCATCACCGGTCTCCTACTAGTGGTCGCGGTTTGGGGTCTGCTGAGTATTCTTAGTTATTATATTTTTAACAGTAACGCTCTCTTTACATTTACAATTCCCGGCTAAAAAATGCTAAGATACCTTCTGCCCGTTGCCCTTATCTTAATTGTTTATCTTCTTCCCGCTTTCGTTGCGTTGAAAGTTCCCCAGTCCGTGTTCGCCTACTCATACGGGGACCCTGTCGAGGTCCACGGCTACCGGTATAACGACTGTCTCGGCATCGGTAATTTCGGCTATACCGACGGAGACTATTACATCTGCGATCCAGGCTACTGCGGCAGCAACGGCCGAATAACGGTCGCGCCCGACCCAAGCGGTTGTTTTGAGGACGGCGTTTTCTACGCCAACCGCGGCAGTATTATCCCGATAGGGAACCCCTCAACCCCGCCGCCGCCCCCACCTCCTCCTCCTCCTCCTCCGCCTCCCCCGCCTTGTCCCTACAGTTCCGTCAACGCTTTTTTTAAAAAAGGGACGGAACCGGAAAGTAATGATTTAACCGTCGCCACCAACAGCCAGGTCAGCAGTTTCGCCCGCGATCAGGATGGCATTGACATTCCAAGTGGCGGGGTTCGCTACCAATTAATTCAGCTGACCGATAATGCCGGCACCGCGTGCAACAGCGGCGGGGAGTGTAATCAGTCCCTTTATAATGGAGGCGACGGATTGATGCTTAACCAATCCTTCACCTGGAATTATAATTCCGCCGACGCCGCCGGAACCTATATCCTTTACGCCATTCCGATTGACCCGACCGGGGCGGATATCCCGATTTGCGAAAGTCAGAGCATTTACGGAACGGCAAATCTAACCGTCGTCGGCTGCCCTTATCTCGAAACCACCGTGATGATCGCCGACCGCGATAAAGATCCGTTCACTTATTACGAAGCAGGATCCAGTCAGCCTCTGAAAAGCCATTACCAAAAGAACCTCCGCTTTAAAGTTATGCGCCAGGATAGAACGGGGGCCGTTATCAACGGAGCCGACGACGCCAACATTATTGTCCGCCGTTACACATCCTCTACTGATTTTGTCGAGGAGTGCGATGCCATAACCAACGGCACGGTCCTCAGCGGGAGTTGTCAAAGTGGGACCGGATTCGTCGACTACTTTCTTGAACCCAGTAAAACCAGCCTAACCGCTCTCCAAAGCGGCGGGGCGATTGATGATAAGTATACTGTTCAAGCCACGACGCTAGTCACGAAAAACGGCCAGACTTTCGAAATCAGCACCCCCGGCTGTTTCAATGCCGGTGAGGTCCAAGCCGACGCCTGCCTTTACGATTCAACTCAGGCTTATTTACGGAATAAATTTGCCAAACCGGATGAATTTAAGTGGACAAGTAATTTCTCGGCGTTACGCAACGACACCATCCAGTTCGGCGCCTTCCACAACTTTGACCAGCCGGAAACGCAGAGTGTGCCGGCGTTCCCCACCGATACTGTCAGCGGTCTTACGGGGCCGTACGGAATAAATCCAATTTATGGTCCCGGCAAGCTCTCTTTTAACCCCGACGAACGGAAACTTGATCTGGCGGGGAAAATCGCCAACGGCGAGTATCTTTTTGATGTGGCCACTAACCGGATTAAGGATGGAATTACCTATAAACTGGATAAAAGTGAATTTTGCTCAGCGCAGGGAAGTCTAAAAATCAGTACCAGCGCATGCAAAGCCCCGGCCCCTGTTACTTCGCTGACTAAATGCTGTCCGACTAAACCGGAAGGCACAAGCTGGTCGTTTAGCCCCCTTATTAAAACACTCCTCCTTCCCTTTCAAGCTCTTCCGTTGCGGATAAAATTGGGGATCACGCAGTTTGAAACCACCACCGATACGAAAAAAATTGCCGACTATTTTTTTGGCCGGGATCAGGAAGGACAAGTTGATAAGGGTATTTATTTTAAATCGGCGCCGCCGTACGAAATCGCCGAAAAGTTTCCGACAGAAACGGAAGAAATACAAAAAAGGAGAGAGGCCGCCCAATACTCTTTTAATCTTAATAACCAAAACGAAACGGAACTGACTAAAGGTTCGTTAGAAAACCTACCTGCCGCCGCTTTCGGAGCGGAGAGAATTCACAAAAGCTGGGCGGCTCGTCCGCTCCGTGACGAAGATTTAATATCTTTAAACTCAAATAATGAACTGGCATACAGCGCCGTACCGGCAGATAAGGCGGGTAATGTTCTCGGAAGCGCGACCCCGGTTTGCAGTGACATCCGCTATTCGACGGTTACGGAAAACGCCTGTTTCACTGAAACGGACGGGGCGGAAACGGACGGGGCCGGAATTAACGATTTTTTTACGCTCGCCGAAGGGGGTTTAGACAGAGTAATGAATCTTTTCACGGATAAACTCGATTGGCTGGGGGCTTACGTTGGCGGCTATGGTACGACCGATACGCAAAGTGCTGACTCCGCCGCGAAGCGGGATACAGCTTTTGCCAGTGGCGGGTTAAATAAAGTCTTTCTGCGGCCGGGGGATGAAAGTCCGCCGGAGCAAGCCGGTGACGCGAAGGCTAACCTTGTTCTCGGGTTCCAGGTCAATACGGGAAGTGAGTGGAAATGGATTCCCGAGGCGCGGATAGAATTCCCGTTAGCCCAAGCGGCTTTGCGATTCGTCGGGGGGGCAAAAAACGTCGTTGATTTTATCCGCGAACGCGGTCTGCGCCCCGGCGAGGAACTCCCGGTAGAGCCTCCACCAAATTACACCCCGACGCCGACCCCCAGCGTAACCCCGTCCGTCACACCGCCGCCCTTGGCCTATATCCCTCACACGGATACCAGCGTGGCAGTTGCCGCGGACCGTAAAACGGAGA
>JBBTUG010000011.1:0-9263 GCA_038063895.1 Patescibacteria group bacterium
TGAAAGAATTCCCCAAATTTACTCCAGAAACCAACAGATAACTTTACTTAAACCAGCCTCCTTTCCTTCCAACACGAATCAGCGCGAATACCGTGGAATATAAGCCACTGGTATCACGAATATCAGCGAATTAGTCTTGGTGCAGGGATAGTGTAGACGACTTATAGATACTTGGCAAGTTGCTTAGAGGGACGAAGGGAGGCCGAGGAGGAGGGAAAGAATGGTTGAGGTGAGGGGGGAGATAATCCGACCGATAATGTCCGTGCCTGGTGTGAAGAGAAGGATAAAAAGAATAATCGGGCCAAGATGGGCGAGGGAGTACCACGTTGCGGAAAGAGCTTCCGGCAACAGGCCGCCGACAACCTTAAAGCCGTCAAGCGGCTCGACCGGGAGTAAATTAAAAACCGCCAGCGTAACATTAAAGAGGACTATCGGGAAAACAAATGTCGTAAAGATGCCGGAGCCGAACATGGTCGCGACGTTATTGCCGAAAACCAGCCGGGACAACACTGCGACAAGGAAAGCGACCAGTAAATTGGAAACCGGACCGGCGATGGCGATTAAGGCCGAATCGCGGCGGGGGTTTTGTAAGTTCAAAGGACTAAACGGGGTTGGTTTAGCCCAGCCGAAGACCGGCAGGCCGAAAAGAACAAGAATGAGCGGGAGAATGATCGTTCCGAAAGGGTCGATGTGGGCGCGGGGATTTAAGGTTAGGCGGCCGAAATCCCGAGCGGTATCGTCGCCGAGAAGGTGGGCGGCGTAGGCGTGGGCGGCCTCGTGAACCGAGATAATTAAAGCCACGACGGCCACGCTGAAGATGATAGTAGTTGCGAATGTAAGTATTTCCATTGATTTCTCCTAACCTATATGCTAACATGGTCCAGTCGATTTTTATATTCTTATGTCTTACGCATGCGCCCTCTGCGGCAAAGGAACAATTAACGGCAAAGACCAGACCCACCGGCACGGCGGGATGTGGGCGCTTCGGGGCCCGTCACACCCGAAAAAGTGGCACCCGAATTTACGCACCGTCCGGGTCGAGATTGCGGGGAAAATAACGAAGTTGCGGGTTTGCGTGACCTGCTTAAGAAGTAAGATTAAGCAGACCGTCGAAGCAAAATAATTGGTAGTAACGCCACTAATCTCCTCCACGAATACACCACGAATCTATTTGTGGTCAATTAGTGAAGAAAATTCGTGGCGTTAGTTCCTTATTTCAGATAACCTCTCCCGAACTCCTCCCAACTAATCGGTTTCTTTCCTTCGATTTGGAGCTGGTCGATTACCAATTGATTACTTTCAGACAAATGTGCTTTCACGATCTTTACTCTTTTGCTTTTGGAATTAGGAATTAGGAATTTGGAATTATGGGCGGAGCAAAGCTCCGCGAGCGTAGTCCAACTCCCCGGCCAGCCCGAGTACGCTCGAATCATTCGTTCTATTTCAAGGGGTGATTTCGTCCAGTCAATCCGTCCCGTCTCTTTTTTCAGCATTTTGGTATAGGTCGCTTTTGTTTCGTCTTGGGCTTTAGGAGGAGAATAGAATTTAACTCTCCCCGTCATTGCGAGTGCATCCGAAGCAATCCGGATCAGCAGATCCGTCCCGAATGCAGCTGAGGGATCTCTCCGGTCATCCCGAGCACATTCGTCGGACTCAGTGTAAACTCCGTCGAGGGATCTGTTCTTAGTGTGATTGCCGCGGCCGCCTGAAGCAGCCTCGCAATGACGTAGAGCAGAAGGAAGCATCCTGGCTCCAAGTTCAAATAACTTTTCGTAAAGCTTGGGGGAAGTGGCGGTTGGACCCAATGGTAGCGTAGTCTGGGCGATTAGCGGCCCGTGATCAAACTTATCATCCATTAAAATCAAGCTCACTCCGGTCTGCCTGTCTCCATTGATAATTGCGGTTTGGACTGGCGTCGTCCCGCGGTATTTTGGTAAAAGCGAGGGGTGGATATTTACAGCCCCGAAGCGGGGGAGAGCTAATAATTCGGCCGGAATCGGTTTTTTCCGATGGCCGAAATCGGCGACGACCAAAAAATCAGGCCCAAGGCTTTTGATTTTATTGATTAGCTCGATGTTTTGTTCCGTGTTAGTCCAAGAAAAGAGGGGCAGCTTATTTTCCCGGGAGAGGCTGGCCGTAAGTTGGGCCGGACCTTTCTTGATAAGGTCGCCGGTCACGACCAAGGGAATTTTTAAGGTTTGGTCCTTGACAATTGAGCGTAAAACAATTGGCGCGTAGTGTCCCGAGCCGAAAAAAACAATGTTCATTGATTAATCTCTGTTCAGTATAGCACCCTATTGGATCGTGCGAACCTTTAGAGTTTGGCCCACTCCCGGCTTTTCTTTTCACGTATTTGACAAAACAAAGAACCCAACTTAGACTGCTATAAGACAAACGGGAGTTTGCCTTTTAAGACTGGACGGGAGGAGGGATTAGAGATGGTAACAAAAGCAGGATCCCAGACTTACTCCGGGTGGTGGACCGGCAACATGGCTTCGGAACTTTATGATGTTGCCTCTTTGCTCCGTTATTTTAAGGGAGCGTTTTCGGAGGCGGACTTTAACGACAATGTTTGTTCGCTCCTGAGAACAAATCCCGCCGAAGCCGAGGAGATGCTTGCTCAGTTGGACGAAGGAGGTATTAGCGTCTTTTTGCACAACTTCGCTCCGAATGAGCTGGCAGGGGAGAGTTGGGATAAGGTTCGCCTTATCCGGACCTTTGAGTGGATCAACCGCTTTCGCGGCGATCTTTGGGTTCTCGTGGCTGAAATTTTGGACGTGGCCCGGTTGATTAATGCAACCGCCGAAGACCTTCAAGCCGCCGGACAGTTGTGTAGGAGGTTTTTTTGTTAGTTTAGCCCGAAACAGCAGATAGGCCCCTAACTTCCCGTAATACCCCGCCAGTCTTTCAAATTTGTGCTATAATTTAACCGTCGTGGCTGAGAGAATTCCGAAAAAATTTTGGTCTTACTTTTGGGATGTCGACCCTAAAAATATTGACCCCAAAAAAAATAGTTTATGGGTAATTCAACGGCTTTTAGACTGGAATGACTTTTCGGCGGCCCGGTGGGTCCTTGAAAATTTCTCCCGCCAAGATATTAAAAAGAGTTTAACCGACCTACGCGGCTGGTCGAAACGCTCAGCTAATTTTTGGGCAAATTATTATAAACTGCCCAAAGCGAAGATACTATGTCTACAACGGGGGTTTCCCCATCAGCAAGCCTCACATTGGAGCTATTAAATAAATTTTCTTGGCTGGATAAGTTTTATCTAGCCGGAGGCACGGCCTTGGCGTTGCAGCTTCAGCACCGGCTGTCTTTTGATTTAGACTTTTTCTCAACCGAAAAATTCGACCAAAAAATAATTAACGAAAACCTGCGGACTCTCGGCGGTTATAAACTTGACCGGCTAGCGGAAGATACCCTTTTGGGTATGATTAACGGCACCAAAATATCATTTTTTACTTACAAATATCCGCCGATAGGAAAGATCGTTAACTACGAAGGCATAAAATTGGCTTCTCTTGAGGATATTGCCGCCATGAAAATTGACGCTATTGCCGGCAGAGGCACGAAAAGAGATTTTGTTGATCTTTATTTCATCTGCCAACAATATTCTCTCGGAAAGTGCCTGGAGTTTTATTTAGCAAAATATCCGGGGCTTTCCGAAAATACGTTCCATGTCCTTCGAAGCCTAAGTTATTTTGAAGAAGCAGAAAATCCGGGTCAAGAACTTACAATGCTAAAACCCGTTGCCTGGGAAAAAGTAAAAATGTATTTTGAAAGCGAATCTATTAGTCTGGCCAAGACGTTTCTTCAAAAATCCTCGTAAGTTGGAGCTTAGGGGGTTAGTTAGTATTCCTTACTCTTTCAGCACCGTGCCGAGTTCGTCAGCGGTAAAGAGGCGGCCGACAACCTTATCGGTGAAAAGAATTCCGTCAAGGTGGTCAATCTCGTGCTGAATTATCCGGGCGAAGAAGTTAACAGCCTTAAAGCCGACTGCATCACCCTTTTCATTATAAGCTTTTACTTTTATCCATTTTGAGCGCTCAACGCTACCGTAAGTGTTGGGAACGCTCAGACAGCCCTCGTAACCGAACTCCTTTATTGTCGAGGCCTTAATTATTTCCGGATTGATTAATGTAATAACCGGACCTTCTTCCCCTCGGCCCGAAACTTTCCGGACGAGGATTATCCTGACGCTTTGCCCGATTTGCGGGCCGGCCAGGCCAACCCCGATAATTCCTTCGGCGGGGTTGCCGGAAGTATTGAGGGTCGCGGTCATTTCACCGAGCAGTTGCCGGAGTTTCCCGTCGAAGGCCGTGACCGATGTTGCAATTTTTCTCAGAATGGGATTAGGGACAGTGATAATTTTAATCATGGTTCAATTCTACCGTTCCCGTTAATTTAATTCAATTTTCAGCCTTGCCCCCTGTCCCTTACTATGCCACAATGGGTTCAATGCTCGGAAATTTATTCGGACTACTCTCACACGACCTTGGAATTGACCTCGGAACCTCGAATACGCTTGTTTATGTCAAAGGGAAGGGGATCGTAATTCGGGAGCCATCCGTCGTCGCCATTCACCGGAAAAGTAAGGAGTTGCTGGCCGTCGGAACGGAAGCTAAGAAGATGATCGGAAAAACGCCGATGAATATTCTCGCGGTCCGCCCCCTGCGGGAAGGGGTCATTTCCGATTTCGATATTACGGCCCGGATGCTGAAATATTTTATCCACAAAGTCCACCAGTCCCCGAGTTTTTTTCCGAAGGTTCCCCGGCCGAAAGTGGTGATTGGGATTCCGTCGGGGGTGACGGAAGTGGAACGGCGGGCGGTGGCGGATGCAGCCGTTTCGGCCGGCGCGCGGGAAGTATTTCTAATTGAAGAACCGATGGCGGCGGCGATTGGAGCCGGGCTACCGGTGGAAACATCACAGGGTTCGATGATCGTGGATATCGGCGGCGGGACGACCGAGATGGCCGTCATTTCGCTGGGCGGACTGGTTTCGGTTAAGTCCTTGCGGATTGCCGGCGACCGGCTTGACCAGGCGGTAATGGATTACGCCCGTTCCCACTACAACTTACTTTTAGGTGAACGGACGGCGGAGGAAGTGAAGATTGCAGTTGGCAATGCTTATCCGCTGGAAACTGGCGAGACTGGCTCCGAGGATGCCCGGGTAATCCGCTGGCGGAGTTTACTGATGGAGGAAAGTGCCGGCGTGGACGGGGAAAAAAGTGAAATGACTATTAACGAAACGGCTGTCTCGACTGATGATTCAAACATCCGGCAATTCGGAAACGGGGACCGGCCCTCGGAAGATTTAGCGACCCGGGCGGTTAAGATGCGCGGCCGCGACTTGGCCTCGGGTTTGCCGAAAACTGTCCTGGTCGGTTACTCGGAAATCCGGGAAGCGCTACAATACACTTTAATGACGATTGCGGAAGCAGTCAAAAATACGATTGAGGAAACCCCGCCGGAGTTGGTGGCGGACATTATCCGTGGTGGGATAACGCTGGCCGGAGGCTCCGCGCAGTTGCCCGGGCTCGCGGCTTTAATGACGAAGGAGACGGGGATTAAAACGGTCCTGGCGAAAGATCCGATGACCTGCGTGGTCCGCGGAACCGCCATGGTCCTCGAAAGTCCTAAGTTATTGAAGAGGGTGAGGGTTATTTAAAATTGCTAATGAGTGCGTCAATTCGTTTCCTCCTTCTTAGCCTGGCGATATTTATTTTAGGCCAGACCGTTGTCTTAAAAAGCCTCCGCAACTTTGTTACCCCTTTGGTCTTACCGATTGAGTACGGAATGTCGGTACTCGGCCAAAAAGTGATTGAGGCGGGAAGATTGATTACCAGTATCGGTTCGTTACGGCAGGAAAATTTCCGCCTAATCGGTGAGGTTGAAGATTTGCGCGGCCAAGTCGCCTATTTACGGGAGGCTGAGGAAGAAAATAGTCTCCTTAGAAGTCAGTTGTCGTTAGTTAAGGAAACCGGACTCACAGCACCCTTGATTTTAGCGGATGTCGTCGGCCGCGATAACCAATCGGGTTCCTACCTCCTTCTTAACCGCGGGGAGCGGGACGGGGTGACAGTCGGTTCGGCGGTGATATATAAGAAATTTTTATTGGGCGAGGTGGCCGAAGTCAGTGGTGCGTCAGCGAGGGTTCGGACGATTTTCGATTCTCAGTTCCGGGTGCCGGCGCTGTCTGCGGAATCAGTGACCCGGACACGAGGCCTGGTCCGGGGCGAGTTTTCCACCTCGCTGCTGATGGAAAAGATTTTGCCGGTGGAAGAGGTAGAGCGCGGCCAGACGATTATCACGAGCGGAGAGGGCGGTTTCCCCCGGGGCCTGGTTTTAGGATTGGTTAAAGAAGTTTCCCGGGGTGATGCCGAGATCCTAAAATGGGCTAGGTTGTCGCCGCTGATCGATCTTTCCCGGGTTGATAGAGTGTTTGTGGTTAAGGAGTAGAGTAGGGAATAGGGGATAGGGTACAGGGTATAGGGTTTAGTTATGAAAAAGATAATTTTTCTTACCACAACTTTGATTCTTTTACCTTTGCTGCAAATTTCCGTTTTCGGAAACCTGACCTTCAGCGGACAGACCATCGTCAACGCTCTTTTCATTTTGTCGCTGGCTCTATTTTTCCAAGGCTTTCCGGCGGAGGCCTACCTGGCGGCAATTGTTGGCGGTCTTCTGCTTGATCTTTTTGGGCTTTCCGGAGCAATCGGCCTATGGGGGCTGTTATTATCCCTGGCGCTTTTCATTCTCAGCGCGCTGAAAGGGTTGACCCATTATCCGCTACCCGTGAAGATAGTTTCGGTCCTCGCCGTTTCCTTTATTATCCGGGTGTGTCTTTCTTTACCTGGATTTTCGGTACTGGGTTTAAGCAACCTCTTTTTGCCGACGCTGCTGGAAACTTTAATTTTCTTCCTCGTATATCCTTTTTGCGCTTTCGTAATCCGCCGGGTATTTTCCGAAGGTTTCCTGCAGTTGGATTTTCGTGACCGGATATAATAATTCGGAAGCAAAACCACTAATAATTAGTGGAGTATTCGTGAAGAAGATTCGTGGCGTTAGTTCCACTTTAAGTTATGAAATTTGGACATGGTTTTTCTGATGAACTATTCCGCCAACGCCTAAAGACCCCCACCTCCGGCAAAGCCGCGGGGGTCGACGGCCTATATCCTGTTTTTCAGGACAGCTTTGGTGAGGACGGCTCCCAAACTCTTCGGGAGAATCTCGTCTGGCGGACTCTTCCACTTGTGCTTTTTTTCACCGCGGTCTATTTCCTCTTTTTCATCCGTCTGTTCGACCTCGCCGTTGTTAACGGCGGGAAATATTTCAGTTTAAGCGAGGGCAACCGCCGGCGGATTGAATATATCAGCGCCCAAAGGGGGGTGTTTACTGACCGGACCGGAAAAGTTATCGTCCGGAATTTTCCGGCGTTTAAAGTAATGCTGATTTCCCTGAAACTTACCCCGGAGCACTACTCGGCTCTGGAAAAAAGGCTGGGAATCTCTCAGGCGGAAATAAAGGCGAAGGCTTTGCAGGCCCAAAACAGCGGTGTTTCCGAATTGGTGTTAAAGCGTGGGTTGTCACGCGATGAGTCATTAAGTTTAGAGGCGGTCCAGGACTCCGTTAGTCCGTTGCTGCGGTTTACCGCCGACGCCGTCCGCGATTACCTCAATCCGGAGGTTTTTGCCCACACTTTAGGTTATCTGGGCGAGGCGGCGGAAGCGGACTTAAAGAAAAATCCGTCCTTTAATTACTTACCCGGCGAGGCGGTTGGAAAAGACGGGCTGGAAAATATTTACGAAAAATTTCTCCGTGGCGTGGCGGGGGAACGGGTCCTGGAAACGGATGCCGAAGGCAAAGCTGTTCGGGAGATTAGCCAAAAAGAGCCGGTCGCGGGCGATAACCTTGTCACCACGCTCGATTCGGCGCTAGGTTCCTTCGCCTTTGAGGCTTTGAAAAAAGCGGTGGAGGACAGCGGGGCAACGGGCGGGGTTGTCGTGGCGCAGTCTCCCGAGAACGGACAAATTCTGTTGCTGGAAAGCTATCCCAGTTTCGACCCCGGAGCTTTTTCTAAGGGTTTAAGCGCGGAGCAGTACCAAAAATTGAGCAACGACCCTTCTCGTCCACTATTTAACCGGGCAGTTTTAGGGACCTATCCGCCCGGATCGGTTTTTAAGCTGGTGACGGCTCTCTCGGCACTTCAGGAAGGTACAATTACGGAAAACACTACGGTTGATGATCGGGGTTCAATTGCCGTCGGCTCGTTCGTTTTTAATGACTGGAAGCCGGAAGGGCACGGAGTGATTAAGCTGGTGGCTGCGATTGCACAGTCGTGCGACGTCTATTTTTACACCATTGGCGGCGGGTATGGTGAGATCAAGGGGGTCGGGCCGGAGAAGATTAGTGCGTGGGCGAAAAAACTGCGCCTCGGAGCCCTATTGGGAATCGACCTGCCCGCGGAAGCGGAAGGGTTAGTAGGCGACCCGGAGTGGAAGAAAACCGTGCGGGGGGAGGATTGGTATATCGGAAATACTTATCATATGGCCATCGGCCAGGGGGATATCTTAACGACCCCCCTGCAGATCAATAGTTTGACCGCGACCTTGGCCAACGGGGGCACATTGTACCGCCCGCATCTGGTTTCCCAAATCCGCACCGAGTCCGGAACCCTAGTGAAACAATTCCTCCCCGAAGTTATCGATAAAATAGGTAGCAATCCGAAATACCTGGCGCTGATTAAAGAGGGGATGGCGGGGGTGGTTGGGCCGGGCGGAACGGCTTATCCGATGCAGGGCTTTCCTCTTAAAACCGGCGGGAAAACCGGCACGTCGGAGTTTGGGGTTTCAGTAGGCGGCGTATATAAAACGCACGCCTGGTTCACCGTTTTCGCCCCGTTTGATAAACCTGAAATCGCCCTAACGATACTGCTTGAAGGCGGTGGGCAGGGATCGGACGACGCCGCCCCGGTGGCCCGGAAAATACTGGACGAGTGGCTGAAAAAGCGTTCGGTAAAGTAAGTTGCAAGGGGGTTGCACGAGGGGGGTTGCACGAGGCGACCTCGTGGAAGGTTGTGGTTACAGCGTGGCGGAATGGAAGAAGTACTTTTCACACCGTCATTCTGGGAGGCCCTCCGATTCGGAGGGCGGCTCCAGAATCGATCAGTCGACCGAAGCCTTGTCGGAAAGCTGATTCTGGACGTGCTCGGTGCTTGCTTGCCAGAATGACGAATAAAAAATATTATGTTGCGACTGTCG
>JBBTUG010000012.1:0-145426 GCA_038063895.1 Patescibacteria group bacterium
GACGCGAAAACTGAGACGCACGATTTAGCGAAAACTGAGATATTGATTTACAGGCGCATATCTTTAACGTTCAGGCTTAAACGGGCGGCGCCATTCCAACTATCTTCCCCAACCGAATAAACAATATCAACTACCGTCCCGGGCGGAAAATCGGCCAGTTTCTCCCCGGCCTTAAACCACATTGCCGGAAAACGACAGCCCTCTTCTTCCAACGAAAGTTTAAGGTGCGACCCCGATGAACCCACAGTCCGGCTGCTTGTAACTTTTACGCCTTTGCTTAAAAAGACCGGAGTCGGATTGCTAAGTCCCGTCGGTTCCAGTTGTTTTAACAGATTTCGGAGTGAGGAATTAATCCGGGAGAAGGAAATTTTTACATCAATTCTTATTGAACCTTTAAGTAAATCGCCGGCAAGCTCCTGTTCCCCTAAATCCGCGACTGCTACCGCCAACTTATCAAGATTTTCCGTCTTAACCGTAAAACCGGCGGCCATCGGATGTCCGCCCAGTCCTTCAAAAAGATATTCTATTTTTTTAAGCGCCGCCACTAAGTCAAAACCACGCACAGACCGGGCGGAGCCTTTGGAGATAACCGTGCCTTTGGAAATTACCAAAGACGGGCGGGAAAATTCCTGAGTTAACCGGCCGGCAACCAGGCCAATGATACCCTCGTGGTAAGTCTCGTGCGCGACCACCAAAATTTTTCCGGGCTGGTTCGATAAGACATGTTCTCGGGCGTGGGTTAACGCCTCCAAAGTAATTTTTTGCCGCTCGATATTCACTTCGTTTAAACTTTTGGCTAAAGTTTGGGCTTGGTCCGGATCGCGGGTACACAAGAGACGGAGAGCAGTTAAAGCGTTATCCAACCGTCCCGCCGCGTTCAAACGCGGAGCAATTATCCAGCCAAGTTCATAAGTTCCCAGTTCCCGGCCATCTACTCCCGCCGAACGCAACAACGCCTGCAATCCGAGCCTTTTACCCGCCAAAAGAGCCTGCAATCCGGCTTTGAGCAGCGACCGATTGATTCCCAATACCGGCTGGAGATCGGCCACTGCAGTCAATGCGGCTAGATCCAGCTGATTGGTGGCCGAAGCCTTATCCAAATGATAAGAAAGAAACCAGGCTAGTCCACCGCTACACAAACTATCCGTCCAGACAAGCGCCTCCGCCCTTGGCAAAGTTTCAGGCCGGACGTGGTGATCGATAATAACAATTTCAAATCCTAACTTCTTGGCGTACTCCACTTCCTCCCGGGCCGTAACCCCGCAATCAACAGTGATCAGCAAAGGAAAATTCCCGTTCAGGCCGTCGTACTCCGCATTGATCTTATCTAAGGATTTTTTAGACAGGCCGTAGCCCTCGCCGAAACGGTCAGGGATAAAAGGATAAACTTTTTTATAGCCCAAACCGAAATAAATCGTTTCCCAAAGAATCGCCGTCGCTCCGATTCCGTCAACGTCGTAGTCACCGTGAATTACAATCGGACGATCTTCCGCAATCGCTTTTTTTATAATTGACAGCGCCTTGTTAAATTCCTCCGGGTTAAGATTCGGCACGCGGACAGGACAAGCAAAAAGTTCCGGGGTGGGGGGATTTAAAAACTCCTCCTGCTGGGCGGAGGCTGTCAGACCACGATTAATAAGAAGCTGGGTTAGGAGATCATCCGCTGTTCTGTCGGCTAACTGCCAGATTTTTTCTTCCATAATTGTTTTCGGATAAAGTCTCGCCAGACAACCAGCAACGGAGCGGCCGTACAAACGGAGGAGTAAGTCCCCGTAATAGTTCCGATCAGTAAGGTCAGGGAAAACCACTTAATTGTCGGACCGCCCAGCAAAAAAAGCGCTGTCAGCATAAAGACGACGGTTAAAGAATTATTTAGCGACCGGACTAACGTTTCGTTTGAAGCCTTATTCACGAGCGTCTCCAGACTCGCCTGCGGAAAGTGCTTTACGGATTCGCGGATCCGGTCGTACACCACCACTGTATCGTGCACGGAAAAAGAAAGTGTCGTCAAAAGAGCAGTCACGAAGAGAACATCAACCTCGACGTTGAAGAAATGCCCTAACAGAGAAAGGCTGCCGAGAACCACCAGTCCGTCGTGGACCGTCGCAATTATCGCAGCGGCCCCAAAAACATAATCGTGAAACTGATAGGCAATGTAAATGAATATCAGGAGTAAGCCTAAAACCACCGCCAAAGCCGCCCTCACCAGCGTTTCTTGGCCCAGCGTCGGCCCCAACGTTTCGAAACGCAGCTCCGTTATTGGACCGTACTGGTCAGACATAATTTTGGTAATTTCGTTTTTCCGGCTGTCATCCATCGGCTTCGTCCGAAGAATGTATTGATTTTTTCCGGAAGACTGGACCGACTCCACGGGAATATCTTTTGCGAACAAAAACGCTTTCAGCTCACTACTGCCGCCGGCAAAACCGGCTTTTTCCTTGCCGCCGGTGAAGACGACCTCTAAAACCGCCCCACCGGTAAAATCAATCGCCGGCTTTAGCCCCCACATCCCTAAAGCGATCATTCCCGGAATTAAATACGCCAATGAAATAAAAAAGAAAAGATATTTAAACTTAATAAAATCAAACATAAAAATCTTTATTTACCTTTATAAAAAAGACGGATAAGGTTGCGCGAAACAACAATTCCAGTAAACAGGCTGATTACGACGCCGACCGCCAAAGTCAAGGCAAAACCCCGGACCATTCCGGAACTGTTCAGGAACGACCAGTTCAACGGATTAAACAGAATGAAACAGATAATTAAGGTGCAGGCATTCGCGTCCCGAATCGAGTCCCATGCCCGCTGGAAACTCATCTCAATCGCCGCGAGTAAAGGACGGCCTAAACGGATCTCCTCGCGTAATCGTTCGAAGATCAGAATATTGGCGTCGACGGCCATTCCCATCGATAAGATGAAACCGGCCACCCCCGGCAAAGTTAAAACCACGCCGAACAATTTGTAGAGTGCCAGGGTAATTAATCCGTAAATCAGCAACGCCACATCGGCCAATAATCCCAACCGGCCGTAGTAGAAAGCCATAAAAACGGCGACGAGGAAAAGTCCGATCGCCCCGGCGAAAATGCTTTTGTCAACGGAAGATTGTCCCAGAGTCGCCCCAATTGAACGCTGCTCCAGAACTTTCACCGGGACGGGAAGCGCTCCGGCGTTCAGCTGGATGGATAGAGCCTTGACTTCATCCAAAGTGAACTGGCCACGGATGACCGCTTTCCCACCGCTGATCGGCTCATCCACCCGAGGCGAGGACAGAACGACGTTATCCAGAAAAATTGCCAGGGGCTTGCCGACGTTCCGTTTGGTAATTTCTTCAAACTTCCGCCCGCCCTCCGGCGAAAATTCCAGGGAAACTTCGGGGGCGCCGTTACTCTGATCAAACGAGGCATACGCCCGAGTCAGGTCCGCCCCGGTTAAACCGGTTATGCTAAAATCATCGGCCCGAAAAGCCGCCGAAGTAGCTTCATTGGCACTGATCGACAATTCCCGAAAATCGAGCTGAGCGGTTTGGCCAATAACGCTTAGGGCTTGGGAAACATCGGTCACTCCGGGCAATTCCACAATCAGGCGGTAATCGTTACCGGCACGGGAAGTTTGAATATTTGCCTCGGAAACCCCGTAAAAATTTACCCGCCGCTCAATTACCCGCCGGGCCGATTCCAAAGCTGTACTCCGGTCCCCCGCGGGAATTTTTTCCATATCCGCGTTTAACACCACGTGGACTCCACCCTGTAAATCGAGGCCGCGCCGGAGTTCTAAATTATTCTGGATTCTCTTCCCGAAAAGCTCAAAATCCAAGCGGTAGCCACCGATTCTCTTATCGATATTAATTTTTCCCCAGTGGAATTTAACAGGGATCGGGGGGAGGTCAATTAGGGCGGAAACTAGAAAGATCGCCAAAATAGAGAAGAGGACGAAACGGTGGCTTTTCATAACCTAGTATTTTTACCATTTTTTTTGTCTTTAACCAAGAGGGAGGTTCTCTCAAGAGGGTTGTCGAAACGGAGCTGACGGATATCAACGAATTTATAGGTAATGGAACCTTCATAAAAATCAAGCTGGGTTAGGACCTGGTCGCCAACTTTAAGATTCAGCGCCTTAATAAATCCGGCCGGGATCGTTAACGCGGCGGAGTTGCCGGTCTTGATAATTTTTTGCGTCCGAGCCTCAGCTTCTTTGTTCATCTTTACTTAAGTACTTATCCTCATCCCCGGCTAGGGTTATCCGGGGGCCCTGAAGAACCCGGACGAGAAAAGGGTCATTCCGTTTCCGGCGGGTCTTAAATTCAAGGTCGCTCATCACCGTGTAGTTAATTTCCTGGCCCCGTATTTTTTCTTCCTCACTGATTAAGGTCTGTAATTGCCCTAAGTTAAGGTCGCCGATAACGAATAAATCAACGGCGCCGTGCTGTGACCGCTCCCCTTTGAAGAAATTTTTCGAGACGAAAGCCCAGCGGACCTTACCCATCTTCTCAAGGTTATCCAAAATCTTCCGCCCGAAACCGAACTCCTTAAAAACCATTGCCGCCAGCTCTTCATAAAGCGGAAAAGTCTTCTTCACTTCGAAATAGACCCGGTTCCCGCGGGGTTCTCTTTTTAGAAAGCCGAGGCGGTTCAGATTTTTTAACTCCCGCCGGACGGCGTTAATTTGGGTCCCCACCTGGCGGGTAATCTCCCGGATATGCCAGGATTTTTCCGGGTTTCTAAGAAACAGGGAAAAGATGCCGACACGGACTTTTGAAACAAATAATTCTTCGAGCATATTTAAGGTGTAAGAATAATTTCCGAACCTTCCGGAACGATTTCAATCCAAATCTGCCCCCGGTTAAAAGCTATTTCGTCTCCAGTTCCGGTACTATAGAAACGGGTCCGCTCCTCGATCTTCGCTCTTCGCCACACAGCCTCGGTGACCCTGCCATCCAAAAGGATCTCCGCCTTCCCGCTCCCAACGGGATTGTAGTTCAGGTGGTGCTTCTGATCATTAAAAGCAGTTTCTCTCATTATCTGTAGGATAACGTTCTTGGCCTCAAGCTGTTTACCGGTTGCCATATCCAGATGGGCAACTCCTCCCTGAAATCTTTTGTATGTATTTTGTTCCTGGTTGTATTCCCATCTGACTGCGTAGTCGGCGAAGTTCCAAAAGTTGAAAGCCGCGGAAGACGCTTGGGGACGGTCCGCGGATTTCGCCTCATCCTTAAATACCCAGGGCTTAATCGGCTGAAAATCCTTCTTTTGGTCGGGATACAGGGCGTAGCCCATCTCGTAGAGTTTCGGAACGGAGGCATAACCGGAATGCTCTCCGGCCAGACCCGGCTTTTCTTCACGCCAAAAAGTTCCGTTCCCGTCGCCATTTTTTGTTTCATCAATTGAAGAAACAAAGATCTTACGCATCCGGTCGTAAGCATCGGAAGCGGGGTCGGCCACCAGGGGCAGATTCGGGTCGTACTGCGCTCCGCCCCAATGAGCCAACCAGGCATTGTACTCTTTGGCAAAATCCACAAAGTAAGCCCGGACACTGCGGACCGAACCGACCTTTTCCGGATTTTTACTTAAGAATATCGGCATCAGCCGGGGAATACCACCCTCGGCATTCACCTCATAAACCAAATCGGCCTGGGACAGCCCCGATTGAGGCCGGGCGTCAGGATGGTTGTTAACCATCACGGCTAACGGACGGCGGTCCTGCCAGATTTTCGCCTGCTCCTCGGTATAGAGAAGGCCATTGATCGGATTTTCTACGGTCCCTTTCTCGCTCTCCATCGCATTCTCGCCTGATACCACGACGTCGTCGGATCCGGGCTTGTTCCCCAACGGACTAATCGGGCCACCCTTCGGATAGCTAAGGGTATAAAGACCATAGCCACTTAATAGAAAAAAAATAAGAAGAACACCGATCAGGATATTTTTACGGCGGGGAGAAGCTGGGGGCAAAGAAGAAATAGTAACCGGCTTTTCCAGGAAGGCGGCGACGTTATTATTTTCCAAAGGTTTTGTATTTTCCATTTATTTTTTTACGCCTGATTTAGCCATTTCCGCCACGGTTTTTTCTTCAGCCGACAGATCATAATCAACCCCGCTGCCGTTCTTCACCAATTTGGCGTAAAGACGGCTACCGCCCCGGCCATGCAGGTTGGAAATAACCAAACCGTTATTATCCTTATCCAGAAAAGCCGTGGCGAACGATTGCTCCCCACCGACCTCGTTAAACGGATTAAAACGCAAGAGGCCGACGTGTTGTAAATATTTTTTTGCTTCGGCGGCGAAACTGTTTGTCAGGAGCTCTAAAGACGCTAGCCGCTTTTCTGCCCTATCGGCTTTATCGCTCAGACGTCCGACGATATCAATCAGATTTCCCCGCCCGTTGCCTTTAACCAGCCGCCGGTATTTAAAAGTGACAACGACGACAAAAAACGTTAAAAGCAAGTTCCAGACTACAATCACCACAAAAAGTATATTTATTTGATTTGAAAAATTTATTGAAACAGGCCACATTTGAATACCTTTCGTACTCACTATACACCAATTCTTTGAAAAAAATCAAACCCGTGCTAAAATTTGAACGTGGGTAAAAAGAATAAAAATAAAGATGTCTCCCGCCTTCGGGCCGAAGTTGAGTTCCTCCGGGCGCAGCTGAAAAACAGCGGCGGCCTTTCGGAAAGACCCCTCGTTATAACAGGCGTGGTGTCCGATAAAGTCCCGGAAGGTGCTTTCAACGTACGTCCGCCGTCTTCATCAAAAACTACCATTACTTACCGGATCGAACCGGGACAACTGCGAAGCGACCTAAAAAAGACTTTCTTCCTGACAGTTATTTCCCTGGCTTTTCTTTTCTCTCTTTATTTCTCCCAGCCCTTCCTTCCGACCTTTGTCGCTTCTATTAATCAGGCCATCATAAACTCTCCACTGAAAATCCCGGCAATAAAATAACTAAAAACGTTTTGCTTCCGGCGGACGGTAAGTTAAGGCTTCTTTAACATGCGCGTCACCAATTACTTCTTCTCCTTCCAAATCGGCAATGGTTCGGGCGACTTTTAGGACTTTGTAGTAGGACCTGGCTGAAAGCATCGTCTGGCGAAGAGCCTGTTGCAGAATCTGTTTGGCTTCCGGGCTTAGCGGACAATATTTTTTTACTGCTTTCGAGGACATCTCCGCGTTGCAGGTTACTCTGTAATTTTCAAAACGGCTGGTTTGGATATCCCGGGCTGTTTGAACTCGGGCTCGTATCGCCGAGGAAGATTCCGGTTTTCGGGTGTCCGCCTTATCCCCGACTAAGCTTTCCATCTCCACCGGCGGAACTTCGAGGTGAAGATCAATCCGGTCCAATAAGGGACCGGAGATTCTTTTTTCGTACTTGTCGATCACGGCCCGGGTACAGACACAAGTCCGTTTTGAACTTCCGTTATAGCCGCAAGGGCAGGGATTAAAAGCGGCAATAAAAATAAACTTGGCCGGAAAAGTTAAAGAACCGGCCGCGCGGGAGATAGTCACAACGCCGTCCTCCAACGGCTGGCGCAACGATTCCAAAACATGGCGTGGATACTCGGCCAACTCATCGCAAAAAAGTACTCCCCGGTGAGCTAAAGAAATCTCCCCCGGAGACGGGTGCGTCCCGCCGCCGATTAGACCAATGCGGGAAGTAGTGTGATGAGGAGCACGGAAAGGACGCTGGGTAATTAGACCCCGACCGCCGGAAAGGTTCCCGGTAACCGAATAAATCATTGTAACCTCAAGAGCCTCCACGGTTGTCAACCGGGGTAAAATTGACGGCAGAGCCCTGGCCATTAAAGTTTTTCCCGCCCCCGGCGGCCCCTTCATCGCCAGATTGTGGCCGCCGGCGGCTGCGATTTCCAAAGCCCGGCGGGCGTTGTCCTGCCCCTGAATATCCATAAAATCAATCTCGGCTTCAGTTTCGGAAAGGAGATCATTAAAAGATAGAGGCGGGTGGGGCGGGATTTCTTTCGTCAAGGCCAAATGACGGAACAGGTCCTTTAAACTGGCAACCGGGTAAACGGTTACGTCCGAAACCACCGCTGCCTCTGCTGCGTTTTCGGCGGGAACAAAAAGACTGCGAAACCCCTTCTGTTTGGCGAGCATGGCAATCGGTAAAACTCCAGGGGTCGGCCTGACCGCCCCATCCAAAGAAAGCTCGCCCATAACTAACACATCCGAAACGTCGGAAAGAATTTGTCCTGAAGCTAAAAGAATTCCTAAGGCGATAGGTAAATCAAAAGAGGGGCCCTGTTTCGGCAGGTCGGCCGGAGCGAGATTGACGGTAATACGGCGGTCGGGAAAATCGGCGTCGGTATTTTTTATTGCGGAACGGACACGTTCTTTCGCTTCCTCGACGGCTTTGTCCGGCAAGCCGACGATATTAAAAGCGGGGAAACCCTGCGAGGCAATATCAACCTCCACCGTAATTGCCACGGGATCAAGTCCTACAGTAGCGCCGGAGATAACTTTAGCCAGCATTAAAGCAGTTTATCACGTTGTTAATCAGTGAAGAAAGTCTACCGATAATTAAGACGAAACTAATTAATCTTTGACCAGAACATTTTCGGCCATATATTTCGCACCGATAAAAGAAAGGGTGTCGATCTCTGGATCAAGGAGTTTAATCAAATCAAGATCAGGACGATTAAGTACTTCTATCCCTTTAATCTTGCTACCTTGCAATAAGCGTTCCTTCAAATCTCGGTATTCTTTATCCTTCAGGACAAAATCAACATCGCCCACTTCGCTGTGATGATCCGGCTTGCGAATATAAAGATAGGTATACACCGTATCCGGAATATCTCCTTGAGCGGGTATCTTAAGAGGTTCATGAAGACGATAATATTTATGATTCCAGTTATCAGATTTTTCTGTTAATTGTTCTCTTATTTTTGTAAGAAATTGATATTCACCATTAAAGTGACAAAATATTCCAATGTTCCCCGCGACGGGAAGGTATCTCCCAAAAGTCTTTTTACACAACTCAAAACACTTATAATGGGTATATCTAATAGCCTCTTACAGCTGCTCTTTATTTTCTATTGGACTGAACCTGAAGAATCGCATAATACTATTCTAGCATTTATATGGCACGACAATATAACGTGATCGCGTTATAATTTCAACCACGAACGCCGAACGTGGGAATTATTAGAGAATTAAGCTGAGGAAAGGAGTAAGCCAGATTCTGTTTACCCCGCCTTTCGGCGGGGCTGGCGATCATCTCTCTAATGCTCCATCTTCTCACCTCGCCTAAGCCCGGCTGATAACGGTGAACTCGTGGATTGCAGCAGGTAGGATTGCCCTTTTCACCTTGACGCTGTCCCAATGTTGCCATTGGAATCGGCGCTAATTCGTCTCTGTTGCTCTCCAAACCTGTCAATTCAGATTTGGTGTCCGCGGCCCTTTCGGGCACGAACCACTGGACCCTCACCCCGCCATGGGCGGGGCTACTGCCCGGAGCTTACGCTCCGTCCCCGGCTTAATGCTGTCTGGACTTTCCTCCCCACCCTCCGAATCGGAGGGCAGAGTAATCGCCTTCTTTCCTCAGCTACCTATTATTATAGCAAATTATTAAGCTTGGAGCAATACTAGAGGTTACCCGGACGGTTCCCTATAATCAAGGGTATTTCTGATAATAATAAAAACCATTAGGGTGAGAGGCACGGCCAGAAGCGCCCCGACAATGCCTAACAGTTTTCCGCCGATGAGCAACACCAGGATAATTGCCAGGGGGTCGAACCCGACGGCTTTTTGCATAACCTTGGGAACAATAATGTTGTTCTCAATTTGTTGCACGAAAATGTACAGGGCTAAGACGCCCAAACCGGAAACGAAAGAGGTAGCGAAACCGACGGTCAATGCCAGCATCATTGAAAGAAGCGGACCGAACATCGGAACGATCTCCAGCAGTCCTCCAATCAGGGCCAACGGCAAAGCGTACTCGATCCGCAGTAAACTCAAACCCACAAAATCAGCCGTCCCGACAATCAGCATCAGCGTCAGCTGCCCCCGGAGCCAACTCCCCAGCCGGTTTTCGATTTCGACGATAGTCGTGTGAGTCTTAGCCTGGGCCCTCAAAGGCAGCAGTTTAACGAAACGGTTCGTCAGATTATCGAAATCCAAGAGCAGATAAAAAGTAAAAACGAGAACCGTAAAAATAAGAAGGATATTGTTAAAGACGTCCAGCGTAATCCGGACCACGTTGCCGGTGGTGGAGGTGGCTTGGCTGAAGAGGGATTCAAAAACCCGCTGCCCGTAACTTTGACCCGATAAATTATCGATCAGCTGCGGCAAAGTTTGAATAAGCCTTTCCGTCTGCTGAACCAGAGGCGTAAAACTAAGCGTACCGATAAATATCACCGCCAGGATAAAGGTTAAAAAAACCGTACCGACGGCTAAAACTCGCGGCATCCGCCGGCGGCTGAGATGGTCAACAATCGGGTCCAGCGCGAGCGTCAGAATCAGGGCCACAAAAAGAGCCAGAACGACCTCTTTCACTTGGATAAGCAGCCAACCGGAAACGATGATCACGGCGGCAGAAATAAGTGTCCGGACGGAAATAATTAAGTTCATTTAATCAATTCTACTAGTTTAGGTACTAGGTCGTCAAAATTCAATGAGATCCGAAAAACTCAGAAGAGTTTTTTGATGATCGAATTAATCTCGAGTGCATCCGAGAGACCTCGAGTTCCAACGTCAAACCAGGTGATGTTTTTATTGCGTTTAAACCAGGTCATTTGCCGGCGGGCGTAAGCGTGGGTATCGAACTTAACTCGGGCTACACATTCTTCCAAAGAAGCTTTATTCTCAAAGTACGGTTGAAACTGGCGGTAACCGATGCCACTCATCCCCGGCGCAGTCCACCCGTACTTGCTTACCAACTCTCGAATTTCCGTCAGCAATCCGTCTTCCACCATTGCGTCAACACGTTCGTCAATTTTTTTGTAAAGGAAAGACAAAGAAGATGTTAATCCGAAATAGATAGGGTTTAGGGGAGTTGTGTCCATAGCAACGTAGTCATTGCGAGGAGGCTCAGCCGACGCGGCAATCCTGCAAGTTGCAACCTCAATCGCTCGAATCAAACGACGCGGATTAGACCGGTCGGAGCTATTCATCGCTTTCAGTTTTTCCGGGTTCAGTTTCTCTAACCGCTCGACTAACCCGCTTACCGTTTTCAACTCAAGTTCTTTCCTTAATGAAAGGTCGGGCAAAACACCGAACGTTTCGCGCTCGAAAAAGATTGAATCGATGTAAAGGCCGGTGCCGCCGACAATCAGGGGAATTTTTCCTCTCTCCCAAATGTCTTTAATGACAACCTTCGCCAAGGGAACATACTCCGCCACCGAAAAACGCCGATCCGGCGGAACCACATCATAAAGCCATATTCTCACACCCCCAACTTCATAGTAGCTGAGCTGTTCCTGACGTATTTTGAGGTTTGAGATTTGGGATTTGAGATTTATCGGCAAGCCTTTGCCGGTTCCTACATCCATCCCCCGGTAAACCTGCCTGGAATCAGCCGACACAATCTCGCCAACCACCGCTTCCGCTAATTTTAGTGCCAGAGCCGTTTTCCCTGTTGCCGTCGGCCCGCAAATAATCACGACCTTATTATTCATCCGCCTTGATTATCCCGTTTAATTTCCCTCTTGACAATTATGTTCAACATATTTATAGTCATCTATATATGAACACTTACAGTCTTCCTAATCTTCCCTATCCGTATGATGCGTTGGAGCCGGCGATCGACCGGACTACGATGGAGATCCATCACCAAAAGCATCATCAGGCGTATCTTAATAATCTCAACACGATGCTGGAAAAATATCCGGCCTTGGTTGAGCAAAAATTGGAGGAATTCCTACGGACTCCTCCCACTTCTGTTGTTAATAAGGCCGATTTGAATTTCTTTAAAAATAACGCCGGTGGCTTTCTTAACCACAACTTTTTCTGGACGATTTTAGGTCCGCAAAAAGAAATCGACGAAAAACTCCGCGGCGAAGTAGAAAATAAATTCGGCTCGCTGACCAACTTCAAAATAGAATTTACCAAAACAGCTGTTAGCCATTTTGGCAGCGGGTGGGCGTGGCTTGTCCGCGACCCACAAGGAGAATTAAAAATTTATTCCCTTCCCAACCAAGACACCCCTTACCAAAACGATGATACGCCGCTTCTTACCCTTGACCTTTGGGAACACGCCTATTACCTTAAATATCAAAACCGACGGGCGGAATACATTGAGAACTGGTGGACAATTCTAAAACTCCTTTAATATGCGCCTTAATGCTAAGCAGCTGCGGGACGCCGATCCGGAAGAACTTAAAGTCAAAATAAGGGAAATTAAACGACGTCCCCTCTACTTTATTCTGGAAAACATCTACGACACCTATAACATCGGGGGTCTTTTCCGTTTAGCCGACGCCTTAAACGCCGAAAAGATATTTCTTTGCGGACAATCGGAAACCCCGCCCAACCATAAAATTAAAAAGGCTTCGATTGGTACGGATAAAATCGTTCCGTGGGAATACAAAAAAAGCGCAGCGGAAGCCGTAGAACAGTTACGCCAAGAAACCGGCCAAAAAATAACAATTTATGCGGTTGAACAGTTACCCGAGAGTAGCGACTACACCAAACCAAATTATAAACTTCCCTTAGCCCTAATCTTCGGTAATGAAACTTTTGGAGTTACGCCCGAAACGCTCAAGTTAGCGGACAAAGCAGTCGTCATCCCGATGTACGGCATCAATAAATCGCTGAATGTCATCGTCGCCGCCGCCATCGTTTCGTATTGGATTGATAACCATTTAGGAGATAAAAACTACTGAAGAGAAACCGCGTCAGAGGTATCTGATTGATTAGGGAATTCTTTTCGTAAACGCTGTACGTCCTCTTCACTTATATTCCACCCCAAAGCACCAAGGTTTTCTTCGAGATGGTCAATATTTGTCGTTTTGGATAAAGTAACTACATTAGGCTGAGATATCAGCCAATTAATAGCCAACTGTGCCGGAGTTTTACTATACTTTTTAGATAATTCTTGCACAATCTTTTCAGAAGAGGCGGAAATAATTCCTTTTTGCAAGGGTCTCCAAGCAATTAGCATTACGTCATTTTCCTGGCAATAACGAAGTAAACCTTTTCTTTCCGGTTCACGGACCATTAAATTATAGTGAACTTGATTTGCCACTATTTTGTTTCGGCTATACTTTTGAGCCTCCCCTAACCGCTCGGGCGTGAAGTTACTAACCCCGATGTAACGCGTTAAACCTTTCTCGACCAAGAAGTCCATCGCTGACATTGTTTCCTCCAAAGGAATTTCCAGGCTAGGGTTATGGATTAGATAGAGATCAAAATATTCCGTTCCCAACCGGTTAAGACTGGCCTTAGCGGAATTAATCAGGGTATCGTAGTTAAGATTGGCCTTGGCAACTTTAGAAACCAAAAACAGATTCTTTCTGTTTAAACCCTTAATAGCCTTTCCAACCAAGATCTCGGCAAAACCAGAGGCGTACCTTTCAGCCGTATCAATATGGGTAACACCGTGATCGATTGCGTTCTTTATCGCTTGAATATCAGCAGCATCGTCATTATTCTCATCTCTTTCGAATCGGCCACCCATTTGCCATGTTCCCAAACCATAAACAGGCATCTCAAAGCCGTTTAAAAGTTTTTTGGTTGGTATATGCATAGTTACTTTCTGATTCTACCAATCTACTTTGTATATATCAAATCTATCTATAAATCCCTTACGAACGACGTGAAGATTAATGAAAGGAAATTTGTCAGTTTTTAGTGATTTTAGCGTTATATGGTTTCAATAAAAGTATCGTCGATCGTAAGGATACTAATGAAATCAGTCCTTTTTCTTAAGATTGGGCTTATTAATTAAGTCTTCAAGGATTTGCCAGCGGCGCTTCTTTTCAAGGTGAGGAATATCATCTACAAGTGTTTTCGTCGCCGTTGTAGCCGGACGGGGCGAGTACATTGCAACGTAAGCCTTCGTAAAATTAACCTCTTTAGCCAACTCCACGGTGTTCAAAAACTGTTCCTCCGTTTCTCCCGGGAACCCGACAATAATATCCGTGCTTAATTTCAAATTTCGAATTTTAAATTTTAAATTCACAGCAAGTTGTAGGTACTCGCTGCGGTTGTACCAGCGGTTCATCTTTTTCAAAACTTCATCATCTCCGGATTGGACCGGCAGATGAATTTCCCGGCTGATATTTTCGTTACGGGCGATAACACTTATTAATTCATCCGAAAAATCCCACGGGTTGGAGGAAATAAAACTGACTTTAGAAAAACCCATCTTCGCAACATCCTCGAGCAAAAAAGGAAAAAGGGTCGGAATCCGGTATTTGCCAAGATGCTTAACAACAACGGGTTCAACAACTCTTCCACTAAGTTCCAAATTTATCTTCCCTTCATTACTTTTGACTTTAATAAGATCCGCCCCATACGAATTTACATTTTGCCCCAGTAGGGTAACCTCTTTATAACCGTCCTGAAGAAGTTGGCGGCATTCGGCAATAATCTCTCCGTACGGGCGGGAAACTTCCGGCCCGCGGGTGTACGGAACCACGCAGTAGGTACAATAATTATTACAGCCATTGCTGATCGGAACCCAGGCGTGCAGTTTATCGCTCCGAACCGGCGGCAGATCAAAGCCAACCTCTTCAATCGGAAGAAATTCGTCGACCCTGGGCAGTTTCTTCTTCAGTGCCACTAACATTTTTCCACCTTTGTCCCGCACGGCCAATCCGACAAGACAACCAGTGAGGATAATTTTTTCAGCCCTGGGCTGATCCTCCTTTGGCGGAAACTTAGAAAGGTTATTAATTAATCCGTAGGCACGGTTTTCCGCTGATTGGCGGACCATACAAGTATTAATAATGACGTGATCAGCCTCACCAATACTGGCGGCTTCGGTAAAACCCCGGGCCAGGTAGCGAGCGGCAATCCGTTCGGAGTCGGCAATATTCGCCTGGCAACCGAAAGTCGTAATAAAGTATTTCATCGCTTTTGATTGTATCACTGAAAGAACCTAGCTACTTTGCTATAATCCAAACAGTGGGCATTGATCTTTCAATAATTATCCTCACCTTTAATAGCAGAGAAATCACGTTAAAAACGTTGAAATCCTTCTACGACGCCATCGAGGCGGATAAGGACTATTCCTACGAAGTTATTGCCGTGGATAACGCCTCCACTGACGACGTCGCTGATGCAGTCGCCGCGTCCTTCCCAAAAGTAAAATTAATCCGTAACTCTGAAAACCTTGGTTTCGCCAAAGGCAACAATATTGGCTTTCGGGAGAGTCAGGGCAAATATATTCTCTTCTCCAACCCCGATATTGAGATCAACGAAAAAACTCTCCCGACACTTATTAAGTTGATGGACGGCCACCCCGAAGTCGGCGCCTGCACTCCGAAACTGGTTCTTGTTCGCACCGGCGAAATTGACTGGGGCGCCCATCGGGGCTTCCCGACGCCCTGGGCGGCAATGACCTATTTCACCGGGTTAGCCAAACTTTGCCGCCACTCGCGGAAACTCTCCAAAATATTCGGCCAGTATCACCTAAGAGACCAGGACTTAAACCATGAGCATGAGGTGGACGCCATTCGGGGCGGGTTCTTTTTCGTCCGCCGGGATATTTTTGAAAAGTGCGATCGGTGGGACGAGGATTATTTTATGTACGGCGAAGACTTAGATCTCTCTTACCAGATAAAAAAACAGGGGTTAAAAATTATGTATTATCCCCAGTCCGAGGCTATGCATTATCATGGCCTTACCACCGGCTTGAAAAAACATTCCGAGGATCTTTCTCCGGAAAGCCTGAGGGTCCGCCGGCAAACCTACAATTATTTCTACGACACAATGAAAATTTTTTACGATAAGAATTACAAAAACAAATATCCGGCTCTTGTCCGCCGTCTGATTTTTTCCGCCATTGATTTCCGCAAGAACCGTGGAGCCCAAAAACTTAACGTATGAACTGGTTAACAGCAGCCCTGGCATCCGCTTTTTTTTGCCGAAGTAACCGCCATCCTCGCGACAATCGGGGTCAAAGATGTCAACAGTAATCTCGCCACGGCAATCCGCACCGTAGTTATTCTTGTTTCGCCTGGGGAATTGTTTTCTTCCAGGGAACGCAAAAACAGCTCTCCGGCATCTCCCAAACATCGCTTATTTTTCTTATCCTTTCTGCCGTCACCACCGGCCTTTCCTGGCTCTTTTACTTCCGGGCGATTCAGCTGGGTGGAGCGGCCAAAGTCGCTTCCATCGACAAACTCCGCCTAGTCTTTACGGTAATTTTAGCCGCCCTAATCCTCCGGGAAAAAGTCACGTGGCCGCTCCTTTTCGGCAGCCTCCTTATTTCCATCGGCGCGATTATCACCACCTTGTAACGAAACAGCTTAAGAGGAAAGAAGAACAAACGAACCAGTTAGCAAGATCAACGGCCGGTGGGCAGATAGGTAAAACCCAATTTACGGACCCTTTCCGGAGAGTAAACATTCTTGGAATCCAGCAGCAATTTTCCTTTCATTAACTTCCGGATCTTTGTTAGATCAAGTTTTTTAAAGTGTGGCCACTCGGTAACGACGCACAGCCCGTCAACACCCTTGGCCAGTGAGTAAGGATCGGGAAAATACGCGACGGTATCCCCCATCTCCCGGCGGGCATTTTCTTGGGCCATCGGGTCGTGGGCCCGGACCTTGGCGCCGAGTTTCAGCAACTCCCGGATAAAGTTTACAGGAACCGAACCGCGGATATCGTCGGTATCGGGCCTGGAAGAAAGGCCTAGGACTCCGATCGTTTTTCCCTTCAGTGAACCGAGCGCCTTTTCGGTTTTTTTCGCGAAACGCTCCGCTCGGTCGTCGTTCAGTTGGTCCAGTTTCCGAAACAGATTATCCCGTTCGCCGACTTTGTCGAAAAGGGCGGCCAGCGCCTTAACGTCTTTCGGGAAACAATAGCCGCCGTAGCCCATCCCGACCCACCAGTAGTGCAGGCCAATTCTCTTGTCCAGCCCAATGCCCCGGATAATGTCATTAATATCCGCGCCCATTTTTTCGCAAAGGTTGGCGATCTGGTCAATGAAGCCAATCCGCATTGAAAGATAGGCATTGGCCGTATATTTAATCACTTCGGCGCTGCGGACGTTGGTGATAACAATCGGACATTTCAAAGGAGTGTGAAGTTTAACCAAAAGGACCGTGGCTTTTTTCGAGGCGGAACCGATAACGACCCGATTCGGTTTGGTGGTGTCCTCAACCGCATTACCCTGACGCAGGAATTCCGGGGAGGAAACCACGTCGAATTTCGCGCCCTTCTTTTTGTATTTATTAAGAATGGCTGTAACCTCGTCCGCGGTTCCCGGCGGGACGGTGCTTTTGTCCACCACGACGGTATAGCCGCTCTTTAAGTTCCGGGCGATCTCCGCAGCGGCCGTATAAACTTGCGTCAGGTCGGCGCCATTCTTCCCGTCCGGGGTCCCGACGGCGATAAAAACAACATCGGCAAAAGGAACGCACTCCTCGTATTTTGTCGTGGGAATCAGGCGGCCGGCCTTGACGTTGCGTTTAACAATCGCCGCCAAACCGGGTTCGTGGATGGGAATGATACCTTTTTTCAGCTTTTCGATTTTCCCCGCGTCACGGCGGACAACCCAAACCGTATTGCCCAGGTCAGCAAACACCGCGCCCGAAGTTAAGCCGACGTAGCCGGCCCCGATCATTGCTATTTTCACAGT
Organism: Patescibacteria group bacterium; assembly: GCA_038063895.1. Lineage (GTDB taxonomy): Bacteria > Patescibacteriota > WWE3 > JAMCXX01 > JBBTUG01 > JBBTUG01. The sequence goes on from JBBTUG010000012.1 coordinate 17,758, forward strand.
GGGTCTAGTTTAACGAAGTGTTTTCGCGGATGCAATCGTTTTTTTCAAGACGAAACTTCGCGGGTAAAATCAACCCGCAGCGCCCTAACTCCCCGACGGTTTAGAAAAAGGCATACGGCAACTGCGGCAGACAAAACTAATGCCCCGAGCAAATAAATATGCCGGGTCTGAGAGAGACTGGAAAAGAAAAGCGCGGTTACAACGCCGACATTTTCCGCGATCAATACCGACGCCGTCAAATAAGGAAGATATCGGCTTTCGGCAACATCACCAATTAAAGCTCCGATTATGGGCGAACTGCCACCGAGGGAAAGTAAGATAATCCCCAACAAATACCATGCAAGCGCCGTAGAAAAAAATAAAAGCAACAAGCCGACGCTGCTTGCGGCAAGAAGAATTATCAACAGCGGCAGCCGCCCTAATTTATCTGAGAGGGATCCGACGTAATAAGTTAACAGCAGAGGCACAATAAAAAACAAAGAGGTTAACGGCCCGACGTAAGAAAATCCAAAGTTGTCTTTGATATCAAGCGGGATAAAACCGATGGCTAAACCGAAGGTAAAGTAGGAAGCCAAGAAGACGAAAGCCAGCTTGAGGGCGGTAGGGCTAGAGATGGTTTTTTTAATTAACAGCAGACTGCCCCCGTTTATTAGCACCTGGGTTTCCTTCAGTCGTAGGAGAAGTAATAATCCAAAAATAGGAAAAGTCGAAAAAAGCAAAAACGCCAAACTAAACGAGGCCTTTGCGGCGAGAAGTCCGAAAAGTGGTATTCCCAGTGACGTCCCTAAAACCAATAGCGTTCCGAAAAATCCGACATTTTTCCCGTAAGAGTTTTTAGGACTGATACTGATTAGATAACTGTTCTGCCCGGTCCAAAGGAGCGCCGCCGCGATCCCGAGAAGCGCTGAAAAAAGGTAAAGAAGCGCCGGAATTTTTAACCCGACGATTAAGATGAACATTCCGTAAACGGCCACGGCGTGGGTCATTGCTTTTTTCGGGCCGACGCGGGCAACAACCACAGGTGAAATTAAGCTACCCAAAATGAAGAAGAGGTAAATTATACTGAGCGAGAAATAGCCTAAACGGGGGAAGCCTGTAAGGAAAAAGTAATTAGTGAGATACTGCTGAATACTGTTGTAACCCAAGAAAATAAAAAAGAACCCAAAGCTTAACTTCTTAACGTCTTCGGAAAAATTAAAAAGACCCGTGATTTTCGACATCATCACCGACGGAAGTATTTCTCCCAGAAATTCCTAAAGAGAGGCAGGGTTAAGGTCGACAGGAGAAAACCGAGCGAGGGGACGACAGCATTAATCCACGGCCGGTCAACAGCAATAGCGCTAAAATATAAACCGATGGAAACGTATGTAAAAATAATCAGTAAAGCCCGCCGTGGAAGACTCGTCTCCCAAGCTTTATCCGTTTCCACCCTTTTGTTCCTATCCTCAACGGCTGTCAGACGTTTGGCTAATTCTTCCAACGTTTCCATAAACTTATTTTAAACCTTGGCTTGGCTTTTTTCCCGGCGGTCGTGAACCCGCCGCTCAATCAGCGACAGATGTCTTTTCCGGGCCCGCAAGTTTTTCGGGGTCACTTCCAGTAATTCATCATCACCGATAAAATCCAAATACTGCTCGAGGCTCAGAATCGTCGCAGGAGTCACTTGCGCCCCCACACCCTCTCCGGCGGAGCGGTTGTTGGTCTGTTGTTTCTCCCGGCAAACATGGACTTCGATATCCAGCGGCCGGGTGGTCACCCCAACCACCATCCCTTCGTAAACTTCCGTGCCGACCCCGACGAACAAAATTCCCCGCTCCTGGGCGTTAGCGAGTCCGTAGGCAAGCGTCGTTCCGGGTTTGCTGGCGATAAGGGCTCCGTTGCGGTACGACTCCAGCTTTGGTCCTTTCTTTTCGTAACCTAAAAAGTAGGAACTTATCTGCACCGTCCCGCGGGTAGCCGTCAAAAGAACGTTGCGGATTCCGAGAAGGTTTTGGCTGGAAATTTTATAAACTAGGCGGATCTTATCGCCCCGTTCGGGATGCATATCGAGTAATGCCCCCCGCCTTTTTCCCATCTCCTCGGTGATCACGCCTAAATAGTTATTATCAACTTCAATCGTCACTTCTTCGTAGGGCTCGCAGACTACACCGTCAACTTCTTTGTAAATTACCTGCGGGCGGGAAACTTCCATCTCGTAACCTTCCCGGCGCATCGTTTCAATTAAAACCGCCAGATGCAACTCACCGCGGCCGCAAACAATAAAATTGATTCCTCCGGTATTCTCTTCGATCCGCAGACCCAAATTAGTTTCTTTTTCTTTCAAAAGCCTTTCCTTAATCTGGCGGGACGTGACGAATTGACCTTCCCGGCCAGCAAAGGGGCTGGCGTTGGGGCCGATGGAAATTTTTATCGTGGGGTCTTCCACTTTTATTTTCGGTAGACTAACGGGGAATTGCGGATCGGTTACGGTTTGACCGATGGTTAATTCCGGAATTCCGGCCACCGTGGCGATATCTCCCACCCCGACCTCGTCAACCTCCATCCTGGTTAAACCCAACGTGGTGAAAAGCTTTTGGACCCGGTAAGTTCCCAAAATCTTTCCCTCGTCCACTAGAGCAACCATCTGGTTTTTCTTAAAAATTCCCTGGCTGACTTTGCCGATACACAACCGGCCGACAAAGTTATCGTAATCAAGCGTAGAAATCAGCATCTGCAGGGGCTTATCCGCTCCGACGTTGGCTATAGGGACTGTTTTAATAATGGTTTCGAAAAGGGGTGTTAAATCGCCGGGAACGCTGGGGTCAAATTTCTCCGGCAGCTGCAAAAAAGCTTTTCCCTCCCGGCCGACTGCGTAAAGAGTTTTAAAATCAAGAACTGACGGATCATCCGCCAACTCCAAAAAAAGACTTTCCACTTCCTGTAAAACCTCCACCGGCCGCGCGTCCTTTTTATCAATCTTATTGATAATCAAAATAATTTTTAGTTTCGCCTCTAGTGCTTTCTTTAAAACGAATTTCGTCTGCGGCAGAGGACCTTCAGCGGCGTCAACTAAAAGAATTGCGCCGGAAGCCATATTGATCGTCCGCTCAACCTCACCACCAAAATCAGCGTGACCGGGCGTATCGATAATATTGATTTTTGTGTCGTGGTAAAAAACGGAGGTATTTTTGGCCAAAATCGTAATCCCCTTTTCCCGCTCCAAATCGTTGGAGTCCATGATAAGGGTTTCTTTCATCTCTTTTTGGTTGTCACGGAAAGAGTGGGTTTGCTTAAGAAGCTCATCCACTAAAGTGGTCTTACCGTGGTCAACGTGGGCGATAATGGCGATATTTCGAATGTCCATATTCAATGAGACCCGTCCGCCTGAGGCGGGCGTTGGTCGAATTAATCCTGAGCAAAGTCGAAGGAACTTCCGGTTATCAAAAAGACGATCCGCCTCAAGCGGATCACCCGACTCTGACCCTACCCTTCATTTTAACTGCAAAAATTCTGCCTCACTCGACCCGGCTTGCTTAATTATTGACCGAAGCAGTCCCCTTTTCAAATCTTTATTATGAATCGGCACGGGAATAATTGATTTTCTGGTCGGGCTATAAAAAATCAGGTGGCTGCCGGTCTGTCGTTTTTCAATAAACCCCAGCTTTCGAAGAACCTTAACAACCTCTTTTGATTTGAATGCAGCCATTCTTAAAAAGCCGGTGAGGCGATTGATACTTTTGAAATAACCACCCCGGGATTTTCGTAAACAACGTGATTTTTGGTCTCCCGCAAAACTTCCAAGTAACCTCCGATGGCGTCTTTAATCATCCGCGACGCTTCCTCAAATGTTTCTCCTTGAGTAACACAACCGGGCAATGAGGGTACACTAACCACGTACCCCCCCATTTCAGCCGGTTCAAACACCGCCGTATATTCTAATATTTTCTTGGCTAACTTTCTTTTCGCCATATTCAAAATATACCTCAGCCACCACCAAATATCAAATCCTCGCGTATTTCCTTTCGACTTGAACTTCCCAAGTCTCATCAGCCGCTATGCGGAAGGAAGGGACCGGATGCGAGCTTGCATCTCAGCGAGGTTTTATCCTCCAGTCCCCTGTGAACTACCGTACTCCGATTACTTTGTACCAAGGAGCATCTTGGCTAGGAAATAGCTGCAGAAGTAAATGGAGAAGAACAAGAAAATCATAGTCCTCGTCCCAACCGAATACAGCGATTTCGCCGTGATTTCCTTTTTGATGAAGTTCGGTTCGTAGCCTAGCCGCAACATCCGAAGAAGCATAAATGGAACACCGGCAGGTACAATTGCCAGTTGCCCTGCTTTCCTCAGAACCATCGTCAAGAAGACAGTCATGGCAGATGTCTTCGACGACGGCGAGGTCACAAGAGTTCATCACTCCTCTCACGGCAGCATCTTCGTCAAATGCCATTCCTATTAGTAACATCTGCCCTCCTTTTGAGCAGTCCCCAGTTATTATTTGCCGGGGGTTTAAATGTGTTGTGCCAATAATAAACGCCGTGCTGAGAAAGTTTGGAGAGAAACTTAGCGCTCACAACCCTTATCACCACGGCCTTTTTCCTCTCTCCAGAAGATTTTCAATTATTGTGTTCTCCTACTGTGCCCTACCCCTATATTATACCACAGAAACGTCCTTTTGTCCAATACTCTAGGTTAACTGCAATTTCCGCCATTCAATAAAATCATCTGTGATCACATACGAAATAATTGACACTAAGTTAAACGGGAATGGAATTATTGGGAAGTCACTTAACAGGAAACGGACTGGAGAGAGTCCGGATTTAATTCCCGGAGAAAGGAAAGATTCTTTGACTCGCCTAGGGTCTTTAACCTCCCTAGCACAATATCCCTTCCGAGCGGTTCGGATAAACCGAAATAGAAGGTGTTCCAGTGGACGGCAAGAGTATAAATCTGCGGAAATATTTTAATTATATCCTTCCGGAACTGCAGGTTGGCCTCTTTTTGCTTTTTCGTCGTGGCGCGGTTGACCACAACCACCCCGCCCGGGTTTAGATGTTCCCGGCAGGAATCATAAAAATTTGAATGATCACAGTTGTCCGCGAAACAATCCTGCTTAAAAGTATCAACAATAATGAGGTCGAACTTCTCGCCCGTCGTAGCAATAAACTCCCCGGCGTCGGCGCAAACTATTTCCAGGTTTTCGTCATTCAGCGAAAAATATTTACGGCCTAAATCAATAATCACCGGATCAACTTCCACCCCGACAATCCGGCGGGGCGAAAATATTTTGTTATAAAGCTTTGCTGCTGTCCCAACCCCTAAACCCAGCAAGCAGACTGTATGGAGATTATGACCACCCGGCAGGAAAGCAGGCGCTGCAAGATAATAATCCCAAACCGAACCGGTGATTTTTCCGGTCAAAGACGTGGCAGATTGGAGGTGCCCCTCTCCGGTTCTCAGCTCAACTCTGTCTCCCGCCTTACGAACATCCACCGGACCAAAAAGCGACTGGCCGGAGAACAAAAGTCGGGAGTTATCACCCGTTTTCAGTAATTTTCGAAAAGCATCCGACAGCGGTAGTTTCATATCTCTAGTATAGTAGAGGGGTGACTGATTCCCTATCGGAAAATCTTGATTACCGGCAACTACCGCAGTACAACCAGTATTTAGCCGGGCAGGGCTGGCAGATTGAACAGCGCGGCCCCACCGCACTTTTAAGGAGGCGCTTCCCGATCTTGGGCACGATTCTGATTCTAAAACGCGGCGACCCAAATACCCCCCTCGAAGCAATTGAGAAGTTAGTTACCCGATATAGAGCCGCTTTAGTGAAACTCGATTTTGATATTGACCATCGCAGTCCGGAAGCGGCCACACTGCAAACCAACCTCCTCAATCGGGGTTACTGCCTCTCCCGCCTCCCTTTCTGTCCGACGAAAACCATAAAAATTGACCTGGCGCTGCCGCTCGAGCAGCTACTGGAACAGACGAGCAGTGACGTCCGCAGGTATTTACGGAAAAATGAAAGGGAAAATTTCCTAATTCGCCGCGACCAAACCATTGATGATTTTTATCCTCTTCTGCAAAAAGCTTCAAAAATTCACCGCTACTTTCTTCCCGGCCTAAAAAATATAAAAAAACAATGGGAAGCTTTCGGACCGAATCTTAAAGTTCTGACCGGCTATAAAGACGGGCGGCTTCTCGGCGGCGCAATGGTCGTCTGCCAAAACACCCAGGCCTCCGGAATCTATATGGCCTTTAGCGGTGACGGGCTCAGCTGCCATCTGCCGTATTCAATGATGTGGGAAGCGATTGTTGTGGCGAAAACCGCCGGCTGCCGGGTACTGGATCTTGACGGAGTTTATGATGAACGGTTCAATGCTCCCATTTCCTGGAAGGGGTTGAGCGTTTTCAAGAAAAAATTCGGGGGTGTCGAGGTCGAGTATCCGGGAACTTACGTTAAATGCCGGTACCTTCCGACGAGACTTCTAACCGCGCTTAAATTACTCTAATTAATACGGAGCAACTCAACTTCGAAGGTTAACGTGGCACTTCGCGGAATCGGTCCACCGGGAGTACCAGTTTCGCCGTAAGCCAACAGCGGGGGGATAATCAGTTTCCGGAGTTCGCCAACTTGCATTCCAATCATTCCCTGATCCCAACCCTTGATAACCTGGCCGGCGCCTAAAGTAAAGGTGAAGGGTGTTCCGCGGTCCCGGCTGGAATCAAACTTCGCACCGCTGGCCAAGGTCCCTACGTAATGAACGGACAACTTATCACCATTTTTCGCCACAGGGCCGGACCCGGCCTTAAGACGGAAAGCATTAAGTTTTCCCGGCTCGATTTGGAGACTTTCGTCAGCGGAAGCGGTGGCGGCCGGAGAAGTTGTTGCCTCATTAAGACCAGCGGCCGGACTGCTCAGAGCAGATTCAGTTCCTTCCGGTGACAGGGCATTTACGACAGCCTCGGAAACAGAATTATCAGCATCCTGAACTTTACTCCGGGTCAGAAGAAGGTAGCCGCCGATAATTAAACCGACGATGGCCAGCGCGGCGATGGCGAGAAGAATATTCTTATTCATTAGGATTTGATGATATCATTTTTTTAGTCTTAGTCAATGACTCCACCAACAACAAAAACAATCCGGCTGCTGCTGCTCACCGCCTACATTATTATCGCGGTCTTTTTCGTTTGGAAGTTCAGATCGGTTTACCTGCTCTCAATCCTAATCGTTCTCGTCCCACCCGCGTTAGCTAATTTCCTGTGGTTAAATAACCCGGCAACGAAAAAACGGATTCTCGCGTTTTCACTCCTAGCCGTCCTTCTGTTCGCTCCTCCCGTTGAACTAGCGGCCCGACTAGCCAACGTGTGGGATGTTCAGTCGGTTTTTCCCCGGCCTTTTGGACTGATTCCGCTGGAAAATATGCTCTTCGCTTTTCTTAACTTTTTTTGGGGCTTAAGCTTTTACGCTTATTTTACCGGCACCACCCCAACCAAATCATCGCGGCTTAAATTCTTAATTGTTCTCTATCTTTTATTGGATTTAGCGGTTTTCGGCGGTTATCTTCTTAACCCCGCCCTTATTAAAGTAAATTATTTCGCTCTGGCGCTTCCGGTCCTTCTCATTCCGGCTGTCTTTCTTTTTTCCCGTTATCCCGCCCTAATCCGGAAAACCATTCCCACCACCTTTTTCTTTGCCGCCGTTTTGTTTATCTATGAAGCTGTGTCGTTGGAGATCGGCAGCTGGTGGTGGCCGGGGACTTATCTTTATACCTTTAACTTAAACGGACACACTTTTCCGCTTGACGACGTTTTAATCTGGTATTTTCTGTCAACCCCCGTGCTAATCGCCGGGTATGAGTTTTTCGCAAACGGCTACGGAGAAAAGGTTCAGGCTGAGGTCACACCGATGTAGTCGATCCGGGGAAAGTAGCGGCGGATGTAATCACGGAATTTATCGGAAAGGCCGGGCGTGAACTTGCTGAATTTTCCGTTTTCGCTTTCCCGGCACAACCGGTTTTCCCACTCTTGGATAATCGCCAACACTTCCTTACCCCGCTCGTTAAACTCCTTTTCCCACACGGCGGGCTCAAAAACATAGTGGTCGTGCACGTTGCGGAAATTTTTAAACTCCTCGGGGTGGGCCGCCACCATCCGGTTGTAATAATCCTGGTATTTCGTCATCGGTTCTAATTTTAAAACATCTAAAACGAAAAATACACCTTGATAAATTACGGCCGTTCTGTAATATTGATACAAGTCATGCCTGAAACCTCCGTTGCCGAAACTTTAAGCCACGTGGTCAACTTAATCCAAAACGCCAATACCAGTATTGAGAAACTGAAAGAGGATATCTCAACCAATAAGGATATGCTGGAGGATGCCTTAAACAACGATCCGGACTACCGGCGGGAATTCGATAAAGCTAAAGAAGCGGCCAAAGTCAGAAACGAGCTTAAAAAACGGATTATGCTGCAGCCGGAACTGATGTCAATCAATACCAAAATGAAAAATCAGAAGGCTCACCTTAAGGAACTGAAAGAAACCCTCTCTGAATATCTGCAGGAATATCAACGGCAAACGGGATCGAAGACCATTGAAGGCTCGAATGGCGAACTCAACCAAATAATCTCCTCCGCCCGCCTCGTTAAAACCAGCAACCGGCCCGAGTAAGACTTAAAGATTCTGCCTGTTTCATATCCTTCGGATATTAATCAGTTTAAGCTCCCGGCGGCATTTCATAAAATCGGGGACTACCTGTCCGATAAGCTGCCAAAATTTTTCGGAGTGGTTGAATTGACGGAGATGACAAAGTTCGTGAACCACTAAATAGTCGGCAAGATGCGGGGGCAAAAATATAATCCGAAAGTTGAAGTTTAAATTGCCTGCTTTCGAGCAGCTGCCCCAACGCGTTTTTTGGTTACGGATTGTGATCTTATTATAAGGAAAGGGGTAACTCGTACGGTATTTCTCAACCAGCTCCAGCGCCAAAGACCGCGCCCGGCTTTTATTTTCCTGGTATCTTACGGAGTCGGATCTATTTACTGCCATACCCCGGCACCTCATACAAATAAACGTTGCCGTCCTGCTGAGTCGCCTGCCAATCCGGAAAGGTAAAAACATAGGAAACAACTTTGGAACCTGGTTTTAGTTCCCGCGTCAGCTTTTTTTCCAGCTTCACCATAATATGGCTGATCCCGTAAAGAGCCACTCCGTTGAAAGAAGACACATCCCTCCGCCAAAAATCCGCCCAGTGGATAAAGGCCTTCCCGGAAACCCCGGCCCGGAAAATGTTAAATCGCGACCAAAGGACAAGAAACGGATTAATCTCGTAGCCGTGCACTTCCGCCCCCGCCCTCGCCAAGCTGATAACCAACCGCCCGTCGCCGGATCCTAACTCAACCAATTTTTCTCCCGCCCCTACGTTCATTAAAGCCGTCATCTTCCCAACCACAATGGGGGGCATCGGCACAAACGGCGCGCCGCGGAATAACGCCACGACAATAAAGACAAACATTGCGACCAGGACAAAACGGAGGGCCAGAAAAAATAGTATAAGCATAACCGAATAAATTCTATCATTCTTACCAGTGGTACTTGAAATTATTTTCCCACTTGGAATAGAATACTCACAGTCAAGTTTATGATTACTATCAAGCATCTGTCCAAACGCTTCGACACCAAAACGGTGATTTCAGACCTCAATTTTAAAATCAGCCGGGGCGAAATCATCGGTCTCTTGGGCCCGAACGGCGCCGGGAAAACCACCACCTTGCGGATGCTCTCCGGGACCTTGCCCCCGAGTAGCGGCTCGATCGAAATTGACAACCGTGACTCCTCGCTCCCTTGCCGGGAAGTAAAACAGCGCATCGGCTTTTTACCGGAAGATAACCCTTTGTATGAAGACCTGACCGTTGAGGAATATCTGGATTTCTGGGCGGCGGTCAAAGGACTGGATAAGAGTAATAAAAAGGACGCGGTCGATTTCGTGGTTGAAAATTGCGGTATCAGCGAAGTCTACTACCGCCCGATCAATGAGTTATCAAAAGGTTACCGCCAGCGGGTCGGCCTCAGCCAGGCAATTATGACGAGGCCGGAGATTCTTCTTTTGGATGAGCCGACGGAAGGGCTTGACCCCAACCAGCGCCACGACATCGCCAACCTCATTACTACACTGGGAAGAGAACGGACGGTCGTTATCTCCTCCCACGTTCTGCCGGAAGTCTCCAAAATCTGCACCCGGCTGATTATTATCCATCAGGGAAAAATCGTGGCTGATGAAAGCCCCGAAAATCTAAAGCACCTTGGCCAAACATCCCACCGGATTGAAGCCGAACTGCTCGGGAATAATATCATTCCGGTTTTGGAAAAACTGCCCGAAGTGGCCAGAGTCGTTGAGGAACCGCGCAACCACTTTATCATTGAAATCAAAGGACAGCGCGATATCCGCCGGGAAGTTTTTGAAGCGGCGGTGGCCAACCACTGGACCCTGCTGACCCTTAACCAAAAAGAACGCGCGATTGAAGAAGTCTTCAGCCAGCTGACAACCAACCAATGAATAAACGGGTAATTCTAATCATTGCGAAAAAAGAACTGCTGGGGTTTATTAACAGTCCCCTGGCCTACACAGCCGTTGTGCCGTTCCTCCTTTTATCCGTGTTTCTTTATACCCGCTCTTTGCTTATCTCGGGAGAGGCGACCCTCCGTCCCTTTTTCGACCTGCTGCCTTGGTTTTTGCTCCTGCTCGCCCCCGCCCTGTCAATGAAGGCCCTCTCGGACGAATACCGGAATAATACGTTGGAACTTCTCTTCGCGCACCCCCTTTCGGAAACTGAGATCGTCCTCGGAAAATTTTTCGGGGTCGCCGGCTTTTATTTACTGGTTCTTTTAACCACCGCCGGTTTGCCATTGACGCTGTTCGCTTATTCGAGGCCCGACCCGGGCCAGATCGTTGCTCAATACCTCGGGGCTTTCCTGCTCGGCAGTTTGTTTATCAGCGTCGGCCTTGCGGCGTCCGCTTACGTTAAAAACGCCATCAGCAGTTTCTTGCTGTCCGCCTCAGTCAGCTTCGTCTTACTGATCCTCGGCTTGGACTTTATCGTAATGACGCTACCCGCCCCTTTCAGTTGGCTGGCCACGCAAATTTCCGTCCTGACCCACACGGATAATATCGCTCGGGGCCTTTTAGACATTCGGGATGCTGCCTATTTTGCCACCATCACCGGCCTTTTTCTTGCTATGGCCGTGATGAAACTTTCGTCCCGCCGGCTGGTGGAAAGCCCACTGGAAAAACGGAAGTTAAATCTGGCGCTGGCAATAATCATCGGCATCGGGCTGATGAGTAATCTGCTTTTAACTGCCTACCCGCTCCGCGTGGATCTGACCGCCAACCGGCTGTTTTCCATTTCCGCCGGAACCCGGCAGACCCTGAGAACTTTGCCGGATGTCGTCACCGTCACCGTCTTCGCCTCTAAGGATTTGCCCGCGCAGACGCAATTAACGGAACGGGAGATTACGGATTTGTTGAAAGACTACGCTCGAATCGGCCGTAACCTTAAAGTCGTTAAAGTTCATCCGGAAGAAAATTCGGAAACGGCGACGGAGGCGCGGAACAGTGGCATCCAGGAAATTACCTTTAATAAAATCGGCACCGGAAAGTTCGAAGCTCAAACCGGCTTTCTGGGTCTCTCCCTCCGCTTCGGCGATAAAACCGAAAGCATCCCTTATATTTCCGATACCTCTGACTTGGAATACCAGCTTACCCGGCGCATCCGGAAACTAACCGGTGACAAAGATAAAATAATCGGACTATTAAGCAGCGGGGACGGCGCCCAAAACCAGCTCCTCAATCAGATCTTAAGCTACCAGTACCGGACCGAAACCTTAAGCGACGGAGATTACGGAAAGTTGAAGGATATTGCGGCTTTAATTGTAATTGATGACGGGAGCCGGCAGAGCACCGCCTCGGCTCTGATTAAAACTTATCTGCAACAAAACGGGCACGCTTTAATTCTCGCTAGTGGAGTAACAGTTAATCAGCAAAATCTCACCGCAAGCAAAAGCCTATCAAGCGTACCGGAAGCGCTGAAGGAATTCGGAATAACTATTAACAACGACATTGCGTATGATTTACAACTGAATGAGTTACTGACCTTCGGTAGCGGCAACAGCCGTTTTCTCGCTCCTTACCCGTATTGGTTAAAGGCAGTCCCGACAGAAGCCGTCTTTTCGCCGCTGTCTTCGATCAAAAGTCTGAGCCTCGGTTGGCCCAGTTCCATTACCATTGAGGAAAAGGCCGGCTTTAAATATAAGAAACTTATCGTCACCGGCGGGGCGGGCGGACGCGTCAGCGAGAATTTCAATCTCTATCCGGAGTCGATCCGGACTCTGGGAACAACCGACGGCGGAAAAGTTTACCTGGCCGGTTTGGTTGAAAAGGAGGGAATGCGGGCGGTGGTTATCGGAAACAGTTCGATCGCGGAGGACCGCTTTTTGCAAAGTAACCGTGATAACGCGGCCTTTTTAGCCAATACAATTGACTACCTCGCCTCTGACGCGGATCTGGCCGCCATCCCCGCCAAAACCGCCGGACGGGCCATTCTGCAATTCCACTCCCCCAACGACCCGCTTATCGTCCAGTACGGCAACCTTCTAGTTCCGCCACTTTTAGTTGTTGCGTTTGCCGTCTGGCATCTGCGTCGGCGCAAGCAAAAAACACTCCGCCTTTATGAAAAATAAAACTTTGTTGTCGCTCTCCTTAATTTTCGCGGTTCTCGTCGGGTTGTTCCTCGTCCAAACTTATCTTCCGGAAATTTGGCCGAAAAGCTCTCCCTACTTAAAGAAGATGGGAACTGTGAATAAAAATAATTTAGCCCGGATTGAAATAAGTTATAACAAAGACAATATTGTTTTGGAGAAAGACGGCAGTATTTGGAAACTTAATTCGGCTAAAGTCGCGCCCTCTGCCATTGAAGCTCTGATCAGCGGATTATTTGTCACTACGGAACCGGAAACGGTAGCCCAAACGGATATAAAACACAAAGAATTAGAAGTGACTCCGGAAGCGGCAATCCGGATTAAATTATCGGAAAAGACGGCGCTACTAATCGGGAAAGCTAATTATCCCGGCGTTTTCGCCCGTTTCGACGACGACAACACCGTGTACCTCCTAAAGGAGCTGGACCAAAGCCAAGTCGCCACCGAGGTACAACCGTGGCTGGATAAAACCGTTTTCGCGGCCGCGCCCGATAAAATTCAAAAACTGACTTTCACGAAAGAGAGTAAAGATTATTTTCTTGTCAAAAAAGATGGGAAATGGCTAAACAGCGAAAACGGGAAAGAGGTGGCAAAGGAAAAAACGGACGCCCTGCTCGCGCAACTCTCAAACCTCAACGCCCGGTCGGTGGTCATCAAAGATACTCCTATCACAGGTTTCGCGGCTTCGCCAGAATTGAAGGTTGTTATCGCACTCGAGGGGGGAACGGAAACTCTGGAATTATCTAAAGGGAAAGATATTTACCTGGTGAAACGCCTCTCCGACGGACAGCAATTTCTTGTCGCAGAAGCCTCACTTTCCAAACTCCTCTCCGCCCCGGAAGAGCTCTTCTAGTTAGATGATAATACCTGAAAACTCCACCTTACCAAGGTACCGATATTAACTTAAATGTGATACTGTACACTACTTGACAGCGATTTATCCCTCTCTTAAGATAGGCATGTGGGTTACGACTTAATTAGCCGAAAAAGTAAGGAGCCTTTTCGTTGGACACAGTTTTTCTGGAAAAGAGTACTTCAGCTGGCGGAGAAGAACGGTTGGCAACCAAAAGGAACGACCATGCCGAAAGAATTTAAGCGGCCGGATTGGGATGGAAATTACTTGTACAATTCCGGCGAAATCGTAGAGACCGAAGATGCCCTAAATCTAGCTGAAGCTCTAACTAAAGCTTTGGATACTTTACCAACAGAGTATCTTCCTGTACCAAAGTCCCCCGCTTTGAACGAAGTTACAAAAAAGTGGGAAGATGCTGATTATAGTCAAACACCACTTGAGAACTTCTTTTCCGGAAGTAGTGGTCGAAAGTCATTAGAAGAATTTATCGCCTTTTGCCGCAAGGGGAGTTTTGAAATTAGTTAACGGATAGCCTACATTTTTCCGAATTATCCTTTCTCGTCCTAATGCAGGCTCTTTTATGAAAATCCTGCACTACTCTGATAAAAGTTCTCCTAATTTACTTTCCCTTTATGAGCGGGCGGATATATTCGTTACCACCGGAGATCTCCACTATCTTGACTTTTGTGGATTAGGAGAAAGAACAAATAAAAAACCGGCTTTCGGGGTATACGGAAACCACGACTCGGGAAGGTATTTTGAAAGCATCGGGATAACTGACTTACACAATCGCGTCGTTGAATACCGGGGGTTGAAATGGGGAGGCTTCCAAGGTTGTCTCAGATATAAACAAGCGGATTCGCCGATGTTTTCGGAATCGGAAGCTTGTATCTTCGCTGACAATTTTCCTTATGTAGATGTTCTGCTATTACACGCCGGACCAAAAGGAATGCTCGACGACCCTTCTGATCAACCTCACACCGGCTCCGAAGGGATCCGACGTTACGTCTTAGAGAAAAAACCAAAAGTTGTTTTTCTTGGTCATCAATACTCCGACGCTTTTATGCAAGCAGATCCAACCAGACTCTACCGCACATATGGCGCTAGACTAATCGATGAGTTTTCATAGATAAACACCCTTTGACGCAACGAAATTAATGGTAACCAATAAATGTAGGAAACGGCTCCTATACTGCCCAAATAATGTTTTATAAAAATATGATTAGAGCAAAGTGAATGAAAACAATCTTTAAGTAAATGCAAACGATCGTTGTTAAATCATTAAAGTTACTAATTGAAAAGTTATCAAACCGACTCTAATAATATCCGGGCGTCGAGGACAAGAAAACCGCGTTCATCAGCAGCCAGAGGATTAAGATCAATTTCGGCGATCTCCGGAAAATCCTCAACCAGCCGGCTGAAATTGCACAGCAGAGTCGCTAATTCCTCCAAGTCGACTCCTTTCATTCCCCGGTAACCTGCCAGTAATTTATAGATTTGCGTCCGTTCAATCATCAATAGAGCCAAACGCTTATCCAAAGGAACAATCTCCATCGCAATATCCTTTATCGCTTCCACCTCAACCCCGCCCCGGCCGAAAGCCACCACCGGTCCGAAGGTTGGATCTTTTTTCATTCCGAGAAACAACTCAAATTTCCGGGGCTCAAAACGAGCGACGGTTACGCCCTCCGTGGCGGCATCGGAAGAAAATGCTTTCGCCCGAGCCACAACTTCATTAAACGCATTGGCTACTTTTTCTGGAGAATCCAGGTTTAATATTATTCCCCCGGCTTCGGTTTTGTGGCTAATATCCTTGGAAGCTATTTTTACAACCACCGGAAAGCCGATTTTTTGAGCTACGGCGACGGCGTTCTCGGCAGTCGTGGCCATAAAACTTTCATTAACCGGGATATCGTAATTGCTAAGGAGCGTAATAACTTCCGAGAGGCTTAAAACCCTCCGGCCATCCTTCTGAACTTTTTCAATAATTTTTTTATTGGCGGCTTGGCCGAAGCCTAGTTCTTTGCTAATAGGCGGAGGGACTTCGCCGAGTAACTCCTTAGATCCAAAATAATTGGCTAAAGAGGTAAAGGCTCCGACTGCCTCTTCCGGAAAATCGAAAACCGGGATTCGGTTATGTTTCAGTAACTCTCTAGCGGGGTCAACCAGACCACCTCCTAAAAATGCAGCTAGCACCGGCTTTGAACTCTTCTTTTTGATTTCAATCAGTCCCTCAGCTACACGCAACGGCTCTGTCATTGACTGCGGAGTTATAATCATTAATACTCCATCGACTTTCGCGTCTGTTAGGCAAATTTCCGCCGAGGCGCATATCTTTTCAGGTCTCGAGTCGCCGAGAACATCAACCGGGTTAGTCCGGCTTAAGGAGGTCTGGCCAAGCAATTTCTCTAAAGAGGTCATCGTCTCCGCGGAAAGCTCCGCCAGCCGGCCGTGATTTTCCGTTAAATAGTCAGTCGCCACAACCCCCGGCCCACCGGCGTTAGTCACAATCGCCAAACGGCCGTCTTTTAGCTCTCCGTACGGAAGCAACTTGGCCACATCGAAAAGCTCCCGGATAGTCCGGACTTGGATTAACCCGGACCTGGCAAAAGCGGCCGAATAAACGGCATCATCCCCAGCCAGGCTGCCGGTGTGGGAGAAGGCTGCTCTCGCCCCAGCTCCGTTCCGACCGCCTTTTAAAACCACCACCGGTTTTTTTAGAGAGCAACTGCGGGCCGAGGCTAAAAACTTTTGCGCGTTGGTTAATGATTCCAAATAGATAAGAATTCCGTCCGTTGCCGGGTCATTTTTGAGGTAAGTGAGTAGACCGGAAAAATCGACGTCAACTGTTTCCCCGACGGAAATAAAATAACTGAAACCGAGCTGCTCTTTTCCCGCCCAGTCCAAAACTGCCGAGCCTAAAGCGCCGCTTTGGGAAATAAAAGCAACCCGGCCCGGAAGCGGAGCCTGCTTAATAAAACTGGCGTTAAGCCGGGGGGTAAGAAAACCCAAACAGTTCGGCCCTAATACGGTCAGCCGGCTTTTTCGCACACTTTCCGTTAGCGCTGTAAAAAGTTTCTCGCCTTCGGCTCCTCCTTCCTTAAAACCGCTGGAAATAATAATGGCGCTATCGATCCCTGCCCGGGCGCACTCTTCAATAATGCCGGGAACAGTGGCCGCCGGCGTAGCAATTACGGCTAAATCAATTTTTTCTTTGATGGATAAAACGGAGGGGTAGGAGGTTAAACCAAAGACGGTCGCTCGATTGGGATTGACGGGATAAACGGTTAGGGGCTGGACGGAGCGCGAAAGATTTTCCAGCAGCGCCGTGCCCACTCGGCTAGGCTCTTCCGTCGCGCCGATGACGGCCACGGAGCGGGGATTGAATAAGTTCTTTAAGCCCGAATCGGTCATCTTTATAGTCCGATTCTACTTTAGCACTACTGAGTGGATTTTTCGACTAGCGTCAGGGCAACCCCCCTATTATTGGCCCGCCCGGTCCGGCCGATCCGGTGGACGTAGTCGTCGTAGGAGGCAGGCAGATCATAGTTGATAACATGGCTGACTTCCTGGATATCGAGTCCGCGGGAGGCAACATCTGTCGCCAAAAGAATATCGATCTCGCCCCTTTTGAACTGGTCCATTACCTTTTGCCGCTGGCTCTGGCGTTTGTTGCCGTGCAGGGCGCCGGCCTTAAAACCCCGGATAACTAACTCATCCGCCAGTTTTTGCACGCCCCACTTTGTTCGGCCGAAAATCAGGACTTTACTGAAACCGTCTTTTATTAGCAAATCATGCAATTGGTCTATTTTATTCCGGCCACGCTCAAGTTCAATAACTGATTGGTCAATATTTTCAGCCGTGTCCTGGTGTTTGACGGAAATCATCAGCGGATTACGGACGAAAGCGTTTAGGGTTTCCCGGACCTTGCCGGAAATCGTCGCGGAAAAAAAGAGAGACTGGCGGACGGGCGGAAACAGGGAAATAAAATATTTAATTTCATCAATAAAACCGATGTCCACCATCCGGTCCGCTTCGTCCAGTACCACCGTCTTAAATTGGGAAAGGGAAAGATGTCTTTCCTGAATAAGATCCTTAACCCGGCCCGGCGTTCCGATAACGAAACTGGGATTACGTCTTAAATCTTTAATCTGCCGGAACATCGGAAGGCCGCCGACACATAAAGCAGAGTAAATCCCCATCCCCCGGGTAAAAGAGGTCAGCTCTTCGTTAATCTGTAGCGCCAATTCCCGGGTCGGCGCGAGAATAAAAACCTTCTCCGAACGGTTTTTGAATACTTTATCAACCAGCGGGATGAGGAACGCTGCCGTTTTTCCGGTCCCCGTATTGGCCACACCGACAACGTCGCGACCAGTTATAATCGCTCCGATCGCCTCATCCTGGATTTGGGTCGGCAGCCCGTACCTCTTCGCCCGGATATTGTTTTTAAGTATCTCGACAATAGGAAAGTCTTCGAAACGGTGGAGCGGGGCGAAGGATTTCGCGATGTCTGTTGTGCGGACGTTTTTCACAGCGCAAACCGACCGGATTGCCCGGATGATATCGGCGGTGTTAACCCCGCTTTGAGCGTACCGGCGGCGGAAATTATTATTGTTGCCTGGGCGTCTATTTCTTTGTTGATACATAGCTTTAAGAGAAAACTAAAATCCCTTGTTAAAAGAGTATAACTGCTTAAATGAGAAGTGTGTGACTAGGAAGAAAGATACGAGAAGAATAACAAGTAGTAATTGGGTATCTTTATCTTTTCTATTCAAACTAAATCAAAGTTAAGCAGATAGACTGTCTCAATCTGCCACTCATCTATCATTATACCACACTTACCCATCTTTGTCAAACTATGGGATTCTGACCTAGATTTGGGCCCCGAAAAAGATTGGTGCCGGTAAAAATACCAGCACCAAACAGTTCTACCAATTTTCCACTGTTAGGTCCTTCAAGCCGTCGACGAACAGGACACAGCGCTTTATCTGCTCGAGGCCTAAACAACCGAGGTACCCCCGCGCTTCGTAAACACCATACCCAATTGGGTTGTCATTCGTGTCGAGGGTCATGTACACTTCCGCAGTCCCGTCCTTTGGGTTCTGGCTGATACAACCGGCAAAGCCGCTGCGGAGAAAGATTGTAAACCCGCTACCGTCGGTGTGACCGGTCCAATCTTCCAACTCCACCAGATCGGCGTTGGCGATGTGAAAGCGACTTTTTTCGCCCCAAAAAAACGCCTCCCAGGCTACCTTCTGAGCGGGAGTCATCTCCGGCTCCACCAGCAGAAACTCCGTGTGAACGGTCTGCCAGTTGAACTTCAAACAGCCCATCGGCACTGCGCCCTTGGGGAGAAGTTCCCCTTTATACCGGAGCCCGAAACACCCACCGACCCCGCCGGCGGCTAAAATCCGCTCACTGTAAAAAAACGTGGCGAAGTCCAAATTAGCGCAAACACTCGCCGTAAAAGTTTTTGCCATCTCATACCTCCTTTTTGATATGTCCCACACGGAGGCCGGTCCGCGTGATGGCTTGGCTTTAAAATCAATTTCCCATGGCCCATTGGGATAATTGGTAACTTATCCTACCATATTCTTATGGGTTTGTCAAATTATAGGGTTGTTAAAGATGTCGCCAATATATGTACGATCGGATATTAAAAGATGACACTATCAAAAGCTCAAAGTATTCTCAGCTGTTTCCCAGCCGATGATATCCCTCGGCGGGGCTGGTTACACCTGAGCTACCAAAACGGTATAGTTCTTTCCGTAGTGCTTCGCGCATTTCGGACAAGTCGTATAGAAAAAATACAACTTTTTTATCTGTTTGCCTTTGGCTGTTACGAACGTCCCCATCTCTTTAACCATTACCTGGCCAAAATTCAGGGGTATATGGAAAAAACTGCGGACGTGATCCTTAAGGAAGAGTTTATCCGTCCAGGTCATTTCTTTCTCATCCCACGGTTCCGGAGAAAAGCGCGGACAGCAGCCGGTTTCGGAAGTTTCACAAAGTGTTTCCATATTATCCGTCTATTTTATTTGTTCACCTCCTCATCCATTATTATTGAAAATAAAACTCGATCGAGTTATAAATACAAATATTTCAATAAACTAAAAATAGATAAAGCAAGTATGAAAATAAGAGAACGAAACCTGGCCAACGCCCTACCACCTTTCCGGAATAAAATTTAATTACGCCAAAAGCGGCACAGGTAAATAGAAAAAGGGCGACTAAAGATAATGTGTGGACAGATGAAGAAACGTTAGAAAACATTACCGATATAGATCCCAACAGAGTCAGATTGATAATGTTGCTGCCAATGACGTTCCCCAGAAGCAGTTTTCCCTCTTTCTTCATCGCGGCGGCGACAGAAACCGAAAGTTCCGGCAGGCTGGTGCCGATGGCCACGATGGAAAGACCGACTACCTCTTGAGAGATATTAAAAAACGCAGCGATAACTAGAGCTGAACTGACTAGAAAGTTACTACTTATAATCAGACCTGCCAACGAACTAATTAGAGCCAACCACTTAAATAGATTGAATGGCGCCGGCGAATGTGGAAGTAAATACAATAGATCTTCCTTTAAGGAGCCCTCCTTACCCCACACAGTTTCCAGAAAGATAAAGAGAATTGCCAATAATAGAAGAAGGGGAGATAAGACACGTCTGACATCGTAAGGAGCCAGTTGGAGGAAGATAAAAGCGACTGTAACCACCAAAAGAAAGGTGTTATTGCGCTGTGTTTTTGCTGTTCCGACCTTAAGCGGTGAGAATAATAAGGCTGCACCAAAAACCAACCCGATATTAGCAATATTCGAACCGATAATGTTGCCCAAAGATAAATCCCCGCTTTTTTGGGCAATTGAGGAAATAGTGACCGCCAACTCCGGGAAAGACGTCCCGATAGCAACAACCGTAGCCCCTATGACCAGCGGAGAGAGTCGGAATCTTTTGGCGAGAGAAACAGATAGTCTTACTAAAATATCCGCGGAAGCTGCCAAAGCAATAAGACTAATGAGAAATATCAACAAGTTAAGGATAATCATATCCATTAAGATTATATGACTAATTTAAATATCTGCGGATGTTTGCCAAGTGTTCTGCATACGTTTCCGCACAGTGGATTTTCCCCAACCGGTCGTGCAGATAAAAAAGACAGGCCGTTTCTTCGGGCTTAAGGGCCGCTTCAATCATCGTAATATTCGGGCTGCAAATCGGTGTGGGCGGCAAACCTTTGTATAAATAACTGTTATAGGGAGAATCATTTTGTTTTTCGGCCAAGTCCACGCTCCCCCACCAACTCCCGTCCGCTCTTTTGCCCAGGGTATATTGCATCGTCGCGTCAATCTGCAGCGGCATTCCGATGTTCAACCGGTTCCAAATAACCCCGGAAATCAGCCGCATATCCGCCGCACCACCGGCTTCCCGGGCAATCAGTGAGGCAATTTTTAACCCCGTCGTCCATTTAATATTGGCGGCGATAAATTGAGGGGCAAGCGGGGAAAACTTCTCGTTAAAACGGTCGGTCAGCCGCTTGGCAATCTCCGCCACTGATCCGTCAACCGGAAGAAGGTAGGTATCGGGATAATAAACGCCTTCAAAATAATCGGGATTACCAGAGGCGGCAAGTGTATTCCACTCCGCCTCTTTCCCGCTTTCCCAGCCAAAAATTCCGGCCAGTTTTTCCCCGATCTGCTCCCGCCGCGGACAGCCGGAAATGGTGATCCACATTAAATCCGGCCGGCCGATTATTTTCGCTAAAACCCCCCACGCCGTCATTCCTTGGTTCAGCCGATACCCGCCGGATTGGATCTTCACCTCTTTGGCAAAGGTGTCCAGTAAAAATTGGAAAGCTACAGCGTTGCGGATTAAGCCTTTTTCTTTTAGGCTCTCCGAAGGTTTAAACCCCGAAGAATCTTGCGGCACGGAAAATATTTCGTCTCCGGCACTCGTTCCCACCGCTCCGAAAAAATACCATCCAAAAGTAAGACCCACTAGGGAAATTAACATCAGAAGCTTTGTTATATTTCTTATGTTTTTCATATACGACAATGCCTTTGTCATTATAACCTAATCTGTTGTGGTAAGACGGTATGGATAAAGATATACTAATCTTGTGCCTTACTTGTTTTTCTCTTTTCACGATCCGAAAGGGCTTCAGACAGAACATCTGCAAAAAATGCTGCCAATTCTTAAAGAGCATTTCCAGAGCGCTTTTGTCAGCATCACCCCCGAAACGGTCACGCAAAATAAGACTGCAACTGCCTTCATTCAAAGTAACCCCTTCTTTACATTCAACTTAAATGAAGAGAACTCAACCCTCGGTGAACATTACCTTTCCGGCTTTAGAAACGTTGTAGCCAAGGGTCAGCCGGACCAGTTGGTTCATCTGGCTGCCTCGGATCGGCTCGCCTTTACCCTTCTCGGTAAATACAAAGACATTTATTTGGAAGATATTAAGAAGGTCGCGAATGGTGACACCCCTTTCTTGTTTATGCGCTCAGAAATAGCTTGGGCAACACATCCGCAAAACTACTACACCGCCGAAACGATGAGCACCGTGGCCGGAAAAATTCTCTTCGGTAAGACGCTGGATTTTACATGGTGCTACCTGATTTTAACCGTCCGGCAGTTAACCGAGCTACTGGAAAGAATTACGGCAAAAGATTTAGTCATCTTTGCAGAAATGATTTTTCTTCTCAAAGACAAAATTTAAACTCAAGAAGTTGACTGGCTTTCGTGGGAAGATCCTTTCGTTTTCGGCAAAGATCCGGAGGAACTAAAAAGGGAACGGGAAAAAGATCCGCTTGAAGTTGAAAGAAGATTGGGCTACGTTTTGCCTGTAGTCCGGTATCTCCTCAAGACATATACCAATTCTTAAGCTTCGTGCGCGGCTAGGGCTTCGGTCATCGTTCGATGCACCGTTCCATCTTTGTGTTCTGCCGGACTGTAAATCGTATACAATTTCATCACTTCAGAGCCGGTATTAACAACGTTGTGTTCCGTTCCAGCCGGAATAACTACCGCAAAGCCGTTACTGACTAACGACTTTTCTCCGTCTAAAACCACCTCTCCGTGGCCCGATTCAAAACGGAAAAACTGGTCGTGTTCGGGATGCGTTTCCATTCCGATTTCCTCTCCCGGCTGTAGCGCCATTACAACCAGTTGGCTGTGCGGAGCGGTAAAAAGAACCTCTCGGAAATAATCGTTTCCTAAAGTTTTTTCTTCAATGTTACCTACATATCCTTTTATACATATCACCTCCTTTTAGTTGACTAAACGCTCTAAGATATTGCCGACAAAGAAAGCGGCCGCGGCTGCGAAAGAACCGATAAGCAGCATTTCGAGCCCGCCCCGGACCCAGGTTACGGCGGTGACTAAACTGCGGGAGGCACCAACTGTAAACAGGGCCAAACCGCCAATCAATGTTGATAATTCTAAGCGATAAGGAAGGTTGGGGATCAAAAATGGGATAAGCGGCAAAAGACCGGCGATTACGAAAGCGGAAAAAGTCGCCAGAGCGTGCTTTAAAGGTTTTTCATCTTCGTCAAGAAAAATATTCAACTCATCCCGCATCATCGTTTCCAGCCAAACGTTTTTATCGGCAATGGTTGCATTTACGGCGCGTTCCAAAGTTTCGCCGGAAAATCCTTTTTTCAGGTAAATCTCCCGGATCTCCTCAACCTCGATATCCCTTAAATTTTCGATTTCCCAGATTTCTTTTTCTTTTTGCGTCTGGGCGTAATCTCTCTCCGATTTCCGGCCTAAGTAATTACTGGCCCCCATTGACAAGCCATCAGCCAAGATATTGGCAAAACCTAAAATAATGACGACGATGGGGGAAAGCGCCGCGCCAGCCGCGCCGGCGATGACCGAAAAGGTGGTAATTATTCCGTCGTTAGCGCCGTAAACTAAGTCGCCGACGTATTTGCCTGTTAAGTGATGGTGGTATAAATCCTCCTGCTGGCGGTACTTCTTATTCTCCGCCAAAAACTTCTCTTTCTTTTCTAAAGCTTCATTAATTTTCGTCTCGTTTTCCATGGTTTAATATTAAGTTTTCAAATAATGTTGGTTATTGGATTAATCAAAACGATTAAGAACCAAACTGCTGAGCGTCGCTGCGGGATTGGATGACTTTCATTTGGCACAGTTCCCGTAAGCCATGAATCCCGCGCTCGCGGCCCATCCCGGAATTTTTATAACCGCCGAAGGGATCACAAGGCGAAAAACGGCTTTCCTCATTTATCGCGACGGAGCCGGCATCGATTCGGGAGGCGACCCTTTCGGCTCGCACCTTATCATCTGAAATAACTCTTGCCCCTAATCCGTACACTGTATCATTAGCTAAAGCGACCGCCTCTTCCTCGGTCTTAAAAGTCATAATCGGCAGAATAGGGCCAAAAACTTCCTCGCGCCAGACCCGCATGTCCCTGGTTACATTCGTTAACAACGTAAGTGGGAAAAAGGCTCCTTTTAGACTTTGATCAAGCCTTGTCTGCGCGGCGATCACCGCGCCCTTATCAAGTGCGTCCTGCAGTTGTTCATTTAGTAATTGTTGTTGGCGTTTAGCCACTAGACTACCGAGATCGGTTTGGGGATCTAGGGGATTACCAATTTTTTGCCGTTCAATAATTTCTTTCAAGGCAAGCGTCAGCTTCTCCGCCACAGATTCGTGAACGATTAGCCGTTTGATGGCATTGCATACCTGGCCGCAGTGGCGAAACCGTCCGCCGAAGATAACTGGGGCAGCTAAAGCGACGTCAACATCTTCGAACACGACGCAGGGGTTAGAACCGCCCATCTCCAAAACAACTTTAATAAATTTTTCGGCGGCGGTTTTATAAAGTGCCTTGCCCGTCCGGGTACTTCCCGTAAACCAAATCAGGTTGATGTCGCTTTCGGATAATTTCCGCCCGACGGTTCCGTCGCCGTAAACCTCCGCAAAAACCCCTTCGGGTAAGTTATGGTTTAAAATTATTTCATCGACCAGCTGACCAACCAGCGGACACTCTTCCGAAGTCTTAAAAACAACAACATTGCCGGCGACCAAATTGGGAAAAATCCCCCAAACCGCCATCCCGAAAGGGAAATTCCAGGGGGCGATACTGGCCACCACTCCGTAGGGCTCGTACACAATCCGGTGCAGCGATTGGTCATCTTTTAGGGTAACTTCGTCGGCCAGGGCTTCCGGACCGTTTTCTAAGAACCAGGTGAGTTCCTCGATATATCTGGTCACTTCAGAGGTGCTTTCATTAATTGCTTTGCCGGTTTCCTTACTGATAAGCATCGAAATCTCTTCCGTTCGCAGTTTAAACTCCTCCCGGATTGGGACCAGTAACTTAATCCGACCTTCAATCCCGAGTTCTTTCCACGCTCTTTTCGCCGCGTGGGCTTTTTCGATCTTGAGAGTTATCTCGGCATCGGTTGAAACCTCAACTTCGCCGGTTTTGGCGTAATTATCCGCCGGATTTGTTGAAATTAATTTTGTCATTGTGAGTTATTAACCAAGATCTTTCCGCTCACGATAAATCCGTATCAGCAATTTCGAGGATTAGAGTTTTGTTGTTCATGGTTTCAACCGTTTTTGACGATTAATGGCGGCGGCATAGGTAAAAGCGTAAAAATAAGTGTGCCAAAGTTGGTCGGAAGATTTCCAGGTGTTCTCCCCGAAAAAATAATCGACTAAAGTTTCTCGCAGCCGGGCAAGCTCCTTCAGACGGGAACCGATTTTAGTCGCCTGCAGCGATAAATCCAATAGTTCCAATGCCCGGAAGAAAGCCGTTTGACTGTACTCCGGATTGCCTTTTTTCTTCCACGAAATTGCCCGCTCAACCTCAGAGCCAACGTTGGCTAATTGCTCCACTATTGTCATTTCTGCCCACCTCTCAAGCGTAAGGTGTTTGTAATATCTGGTCATGTCACTTGGTTAGCAGCTTCAACATAATAAGTATCTCTATCAAGAAAGTGGCTTAACCGCGACCATACTGATTTCCACTTTCGCTCCCAGCGGCAGTTCTTTCACGCAGACGGTTTCCCGCGCCGGGAAGGGGTCGGAGAAGTAACTGCCGTAAATGGCATTGATCTGTCCGTAAACAGCCATATCCGTTACGTAAATCGTCGTTTTCACCACGTCCGAAAAGGAAACCCCGGCGGCTTCTAAAATAGCTTTTAGATTACTCATTATCTGGTGGATTTGCTCTTCAATAGTTCCCTCCAATAACTGACCGGCGGTAGTCAGATAAATTTGACCAGAAGTAAAAACAAGATCTCCCACAACGACCGCTTGAGAGTACGGTCCAATGGCTTTCGGGGCTTCGGTTGTCTCAACTTTAATTTTCATATTTTAGATGTCCAAAATAGATTATAATCGATCGGATACGGACTGTCATTTATCCCGCCGTCTTTATTGAGAAAATACGATGAGAAGATTTTTTTCGCTCGTCAATAAAACTCCGCTGACGCGGATGCTATTTATCGAAATTTCGGCCGGACTAATCGTGAATATTGCCGTGTTACTTTTGTTTCTCTTTCTAACCCAGGACGTACTGGAAAAAGAAACCCGATCTTTCGACCTCGCCGCTTCGAACTTTATCTATGCCCTACGCACCCCGGCCCTAACCGTGATAATGAGTACCGTTACCAACTTGGCCGCTATTCCGTCGGGCTTTGCTCTGTCTTTGTTAGTAGTCCTACTGCTTCTTAAACACCACAAAAAGGAGTCCCTGGTTTTCTCTCTGGCTTTAGTCTTTGGCGGTGCCCTTAATTACTATCTGAAAATATTCTTTAAACTCCCCCGCCCCGATCTTTCCCCTTTGGTCGTGTTAGGGGACTTTACTTACCCGTCCGGCCACGCGATGAATAACTTAGTTCTCTACGGCCTACTGACTTATTACGCTTTTCATTTCACCAAAAGTAAGGCCCTGAGTATGGTGGCGGGAGGGCTGGCTTCGGGGTGGATACTGCTGATCGGCCTAAGTCGGGTCTATTTGGGAGCGCACTACCCCTCTGATGTCCTGGCCGGTTATTTAGCCGGCTTTTGGTGGCTGCTAACGGTTCTACTAATCGATAAAACAATCAGTCTCAGCAAAGAGGCAAGAAAGTTCCACGAGTAATTAATTGGATAATATATTTTCGTCTAAGAAATTCTTTAGAGCTGCTAAATCCTTTTTGTCAGGATCATAGCAGTATGCGGTAATGCCTACAGACTGGGCGCTTTTTACCGCCTCAAGGTTGTGTTCAAAATAGATGACGTCTTCAGCTTGAAGGTTAAAATATTTTAGCATTTGCTGGAAGTAGCCGGGATCCGTCTTGTCTGGATTATGTTTGAGAGTGAAAAGCTCGTAAGGCAAATTTGTTAAGCCAAACTGTACCATCTGTCCGTCGTCGGCATTTGTTAAAATAATTTTCCGATTGGGATACTGTTCTAACAACTCTAACATTGGCTGGTAAACACCTTTTACCACAATGATAAAGGTGTCCACAGCATCCACTAAAATTGTTTTCATATTGTTATTATAACATTCAGCTGGTGAATAACCTTTTGGTTTTCTCCAACTTCTTTGGATTTTGTGCTTCCCTAAATAACTTTAATACGATTTCGGTATCTCTAAAATCGTCTTGAGCGGCTAATTTCAGGAACTCATCAAAGGAGAATGTTATTAAATTTATCTTTTCGCCTGAATCTACCTTTTGACCTTTAACTTTGTGACAGCCTTTCGCAATGAACGTATAGCAAGCCCAATCTACTTTTCCGGAAATTTGTATTGCGTCCCAAAGGATAAATTCATCAGCCTTGAAACCGGTTTCTTCTAAAAGTTCGCGCTTGGCCGCTTCGAGAGGATTTTCTCCCTCATCAATCCGCCCACCAACTGTCCCTAGAAACGGCCGGCCGTCGGGTTGTTCCTGTTTTGAAAGAAGTATTTTCCCGTCTGAAGTTACCGGTAGAATGTTTACCGTATCCGGTCGTTTTACTTTTTCAAAGATTTTATTGTGGCCATCATACATTTTCTGCTCCCACTGATAAACGTCAAATAACTTTCCTCGGAATACCCGTTTAGCGTTTTTCGGAATAGGTTGCCAGGATGGGGGCCGTTTGGTGTTCATGTGAAAATTATGATCTAATTCTGCAAGTTGGCGAAGTGTTGAATGGCTGGGGGAGTTTGGTTGAGGATTTTAGAACTCATGATATCGAAGAAATACTTCTACTTTAAGCGTATTAGTGTCTTTCTTTATTTGTTATTCTTTCATCGAGATATTTCATCGTATTCAAAAACTCTTTTTCTATATCTACGTTGTATTTGGAAGCTAGCACAAGTAAAGACCACAAACAATCTGAAAGTTCATGCGCCAACTCCTTATCTACGTCCTTGTCTCCAAGCTGCCTATACCCCTCCTTTGCCATTACTATTTTCATTAGTGCCCCTACATCACCTACAAATCCTTCCATTACTTGTTCTCTCCCCCACGCGGCACCGTATAACTCTTCCTCGAGTTTGTGGTATTTTTCCCTGACTTCAATACCCCTATCAATTAATTTTCGTAGTTCCATAGATTAATCATAACAAATTTTCCTATATAACCAAACATCAGCTATTAAATATGTGGCTAGGGGATTTGGATTCGGTCACGGATAAAAATCTGCTGATTTTTTCCTCGACTCCTCCTCCCCTTCAGATCACAGAACTACCGAAAGATGGCTGCGGGGCGTGGATTCGGACCACGATCTCCGGTTTCAGAGACCGGCGATACTACCGTTGATCTACCCCGCAATACACCTGAACTTTCTGAAAAATATCAACTTTTCAAACCTTCTAACTTCGGCCCTCTTTCTCAATCTCGTGGCTATATTTCGGTACTCCGGATGATAGTTTAACATTTCCAAGGCCTTACCAACATCTTTAAGAAGTTTCGGATTCCGATTCGCGAATTGGAAGTTATAAGTGCAGGTTGGTAAATGCACCGACAACGACCCCTCCGCCTCGAATAAACCTTTTAGTATCCAGACTAAGTACATCTCGGATTTCCAAGCCCAATAGGGAATTCCCGTTTCTGATTTCCCTCTGTCACCGGAAGAAATACCAAGACGCTCTGAAATTTGCTTCTGGTAAATCCGCCACTTAACTCCGTTTCCTTTCCTAGCCAATGCCGGGGTTTTACTAAAAAAATGTTGCATCAGTTTTTTGGTGTAGTTAACAAGTTTCGGATACTTTACATTAAGAGCAATCGTTAGTGACTCTGTGCGCGGAAATTTCTGAATGTGCCCATCGCCTAAAACTAAACCAATTAGAAAGGCCAGCTCTTTAGACCTTCTAAAGGACGGATACTTGTTGCGGATAAAGCCCTTTTTAATCATTTTAGTCCTCCAACGCGCGAAATTGTCGATGTGCCGCTTTCTCATCGTCTCGGAAATTTTTAGAACCCCCGGGTGAGTGTCCTTAGTAAAACCTGTACTCCAAGAAACGTTTCTCCCCTCAAGGCTTTTTCGCCACTTTTGGTAAAGACTGCTGGTTTTTGGATAAAGACACGGCGGGGTGGCAAACCTAATGCTTTGCGAAGGAAACAAGACTTTATAAGCCCTAGGGCTCAACTGGTGTTTAGATTTTAGATGGGTGCTGGAGATAATACCAAATTTTTGGTGACAAAGCCGGCAAATAACCATATTTCTACCACCTAGACGATCACCATCATATTAGCATAAACTAAGTGGAAAATACATTCTCCTGATAATTAACTACTTGACAGCCAACCATAACATATATATAGTTATCTATACGTTAATTGAGGAAAATATGGGTGAGGCTTTAAAAAGATTTAGGAAAAATCCGCTGCAGGTGTTATTTTTTACCGTCTTTCTGGACATGGTCCGGTTCGGAATTCTAATTCCCGTCATTCCCGAGCTTTTAGCTAACCCGCATTCTCCTTATTTTCTCCTCCCCCACGGACTAACAATTCAAAATGGCTATATCCTTTTAGGCTTTCTCACCGCCGTTTTTCCTTTAGCACAATTTTTCGCGACCCCGATCTTCGGCCAATTATCGGATGTTTACGGACGTAAAAAACTACTGGTCATTTCTTTGGCCGGAACTTTTATCTCTTATCTTCTCTTCGCCTACGGAATTTTAACCCGGAACTTGGGCTTACTGTTTTTTTCCCGCGCAGTGGACGGAGTGACAGGCGGGAATATTTCCGTCGCCCAAGCGGCCATCGCCGACGTGACCACTCCCGAAAACCGGGCAAAGAATTTTGGGATGATTGGAGCGGCTTTTGGTCTGGGATTTATCCTCGGCCCCTATATCGGCGGCAAGCTTTCCGACCCGTCGGTGCTGCCATTTTTCGACGCCACGACGCCTTTTTGGTTCGCCGCCGGACTAAGCTTACTAAATACTCTTTCCGTTATATTTTTCTTCCCGGAAACTTTAAAACACGCTAAAGCTAAACTGGAACTGCGGATAACCGATTCCGTCCGAAATATCGCCAAGGCCTTTTCGCTGAAAGAAATCCGTCCCCTCTTTTTAACTTCCCTTCTTTTCCAGGGCGGCTTTACCTTTTTCGCAACATTCTTTCCGATCTTTTTAATCAACCGGTTCGCCTTTACGCAGGGTAACATCGGCGACTTATTTTCCTACATGGGCCTTTGGATTGCTTTTACCCAAGCGTTCATCACCCGCAAAATCGCCGCCCGTTACCGGGAAGACGAAACTTTAAAAATTACGCTTTTCGGAGTCAGTTTTGCCGTCTTAATATACTTTTTCCCGCATTCCTGGTGGCAACTGCTATTTATCGTCCCACTTATGGCCATCTTTAACGGCTTATCCAACGTCAACCTGACAGGCCTTATTAGCCGCTCCGTTGGACCGAAAATCCAAGGCGAAATATTGGGAATTAACGCCAGTGTCCAGGCTTTAGCGCAAGCCATCCCCCCAATCCTTTCCGGCTACATCGCTGCGTCGCTAACGCCATCCACCCCGATTTTAGTTTCATCTTTCGTCCTTCTTTTAGCCGGACTGGCTTTCGTTTTCTTTTACCGTCCAGCTGCTAAAATTCATCCGGCTTTCCAGCCTACTTCAACTTGACAACCAATACCCCCCTTAGGTATTGTGGGTTTATTGATGAACCCTCTGATTAAGAAGCGCAGTCTTCGCCGCCTAAAGATTATTTGCGGTCAGGTCCACGGGCTGGAGAGAATGATCGAAAACGAGTGTTACTGCATTGATTTGATCAATCAGTCACTGGCCATCCGGGAAGCGCTCCTCAGTCTCGAAAAGCTAATCATGGAGAACCACCTCGCCACCCACGTAGTGGAACAGATTAAAGCCGGGCAAAGTAAAAAGGCGGTTAAAGAAGTCTTATCTATTTATAAGTTCGCTAATCGGTAGTTATAATTAATAAGATGAAAATCGATAAAGGTCTGCTCACCATCGTCGGAGTTACTATCGCTCTTTTTGTGGCGCTGATTTCTATAGCCTCCCCAGGCAATAATAGTACTCCGCAGTTGCTTGGTGCTAGCCAGACATCAAATCAGGCAAATCCCTTAACCGCGACGGAATCATTTTTTGACTTCGGGACGGTTTCGATGGCAAAAGGTAAGATTAATCACACCTTTAAAATCACCAACCCGACCCAAAACGGAGTCAAAATCGGGAAAATCTACACCTCTTGTATGTGCACTACCGCCACCCTAATCAAAGACGGAAAACGTTTTGGGCCGTACGGGATGCCGGGACACGCTGGTCTCGCGGCGGTGAATGAAACGATTGAACCGGGACAAGAGACAGAAATCGAAGTAGTCTTCGATCCAGCCGCTCACGGCCCTTCAGGCGTTGGTCCAATCGGGCGGGAAATAATTATTGAACCGGAAGGAACCACGCCCTTCAAACTCAGCTTCCGGGCCAACGTCACACCTTAAATATTTATATTATGAACCGAAGATTAGTCGCTCTAATCAGCCTGGCCGCAATCTTTATTATTGTTCTTGTTCTGCTAAAAAACGGGCCGGCGGGGACAGTCTTTGTTTGGAATATCAGTCGCGGCGGGACATGGCTGTTGCCCCTAGTTATTGTCTCTTCCGTAATTGACAGCATCAATCCCTGCGCCTTTTCAATCCTTTTACTGACTATTGCTTTTTTGTTCAGCTTAAACCGGACCCGCGCCGATATCTTAAAAATCGGCGCCGTTTATATCTTCGGTATTTTCGTTATCTACCTTTTAATCGGAATCGGTCTGATTCAAGCCATGCATCTTTTTGGGACACCCCACTTTATGGCCAAAGTCGGGGCGTATCTGCTGATGGCGATGGGCCTCATCGGCCTTATCAATGAGTTCTTTCCCGCTTTTCCGATAAAACTGCAAATCCCCGCGAGCACCCATACCGGAATGGCCGTTTTGATGAAAAAAGCCTCTTTGCCGGCGGCGTTCCTGCTCGGTGCGGTGGTCGGCATCTGTGAGTTTCCCTGTACCGGCGGCCCTTATTTAATGATTCTCGGCCTCCTCCACGACAAGGCTACCTACATGGCCGGAACAGCCTATCTTTTCCTTTATAATGTGATCTTCGTTTTCCCGCTGGTCCTAATTTTGCTGCTCTCCAGTGATAAAACCGTTTTGAATAAAATTCAGACTTGGCGGAAACTTAATGTCCGGCCGATGCGTCTTTACGGCAGCTTAGCGATGATCATTTTAGGACTGATTATTTTATCTATATGATTACCAACGAAGAACAATTTAAAAAAATAACGGAAAAAATCGAAGCGCTGAAAAAGGCCAACAAGTTTGATCTTTCACTGGACGAAGATTTAAGCCTCGCCGTAATGAACCTTATCAGTCTGGAGGAGCACTTCTTTTTTACCGCCGAAAAAACCGGCAAGCTTGGTTACCTCGCGTTGCTGAAAGAAACCCGGGAAATCCGCAAGGAGCTGATGGCCCGGCTCGTCGATAAAAATGAGGGGGAAACCTGGTGCATCAGCAAGCACCTATTGGCCGCGACCATGCGCCTGATTGAGGTCGGGACGAAACTTCAGACGGATAACAAAGAGGAGGAAGCTAAAAAGATGTTTGCTTCAGCCTATCGGGTTTACGCCCTCTTTTGGGCGGTCCGGTTTAAAGTTATTGATCTGGCGGGTGTGAAAAAAATTCCGGAGACGATTATTAATAAAGACGATAAGAATCCGCAGGAAAAGCCGTGGACTTTTGAGGAGATCATCAATAAATTGGTTGATTGTTGCGATGAATAACCGTAAAATTAAAACTCTTTTTTCCAATCTCGCGGCCGTTGCCGTCGTCGTAGTGATCCTCGTCCTCGTTACCAGGCTGTTAAAAAACGATCCGGTGGGTGCCGTGGCCGGAGTCAAATTAAGTGAGTCTCAACTGACAACCTTCGCCGAATATTTAACGGAAAAGGGCGTCGTAATGTATGGCGCCTATTGGTGCAG
Organism: Patescibacteria group bacterium; assembly: GCA_038063895.1. GTDB lineage: Bacteria > Patescibacteriota > WWE3 > JAMCXX01 > JBBTUG01 > JBBTUG01. The sequence goes on from JBBTUG010000012.1 coordinate 50,768, forward strand.
TCACTGCCAAAACCAGAAACAAATGTTCGGTTCTGCCTTCCAATACATTACTTACGTCGAGTGCACGAAGGAAACGGAAAAGTGCGTAGCCGCAGGAGTTAAAGGCTACCCAACCTGGATCTTCCCCAAGGCTGATAAAGCGGGAGTCGATAAACTTGAGGGCGAAATCACACTTGATAAACTGGCCCAAACTGCAGGATACCAGTTTCCACCATCTGAAAATGAAACAAAAAATTAAAAAAATATACACTGCCTTAAACGGACCGGCCAGGCTCTTTTTGTGGGTCGCAATGGCCGAATTGGCGTTTATTATCTTCTCGCTGTTTTTCGAGGTTAGGCTCGTTCCGAAAACCGGGCCGCTTTTTGTCTTCAATAAACTTGGGTTTATTAACCGTTCGGCCGTCAGTAACGATGTTGTTCTCGATTCAGCCAATCAACCAAATAGAAACAATCCTCCTTCTGCCCTCGACGGCCCTTCGGCTCCGGCTCCGGCGCCGTCTTCAGCCTCTGCAGCTGATCCTGAACTGGAAAAGAAAGTTCTTCCGAGTGAGGGCGCAGAGTTGCCGGTTACCTGGGGGGATCTCGGCCGGCGTTTAGTCGAAAGCGGGGTTATCGACCAAACGGCATTCGAAGGAACATATAATGAGCGGGGCGGGATGAGTCCGGAAATGAAAAATCTGCTGACCGGCAGTAATAATGGAAAGTTAAAAATCACCGCTGAAAACTCCGGCTTCATTCTCAATCTCCTGTGGGCACTGGGTTTAGGCAACAAGAATGAAATTTTAGAAAAGGGCGAAATGAACGACCCCCAATACGGGGGAGCCGGTAACTTTGCCTCAACCGGTGGCTGGTCGCTAGCGAAGGGAAAAGCGATGGATCACTACTCGAAATATTCTTTCATTAAGTTAACATCGGCTCAACAACAGTTGGTGGATAAAACCTCCCGGGGAATTTACCGCCCCTGCTGCGGCAACTCCACCCACTTCCCCGACTGTAATCACGGAATGGCGATGCTGGGCTTATTAGAACTGATGGCTTCCCAGGGAATCGGTGAGACGGAGATGTATAAATACGCCCTGAAAGTTAATGCCTATTGGTTCCCTGACACTTATTTAACCATCGCAAAGTATCTACAGGCTCAAGGGACAACGTGGGAAAAGGCCTCCCCCCAGGAAATTCTCGGCAACAACTACTCCAGCGGGTCCGGTTACCAGCGGATCGTCAAACAGACTTCTCCGGTACAACCCCAGGGCGGGACGCCCGGTTGCGGAGTTTAGGCAGCCTAAGCCATGACCGAAGACACTAATCATTCCCCAGTCTATTATTGTCCGATGCACCCAATAGTTCGGGAAACTAAACCCGGAACCTGTCCTGAGTGCGGGATGTATTTAGTTAAGGAAAAGCCCAAGGCAGAAAAAATAGTGACCGCAAAAGACGCGCTTTATACTTGCCCGATGGATCCGGAGATAATTCGGGAACAGCCGGGTAACTGCCCTAAGTGCGGGATGAAACTGGTTCCTCTTTCGGGCGGGCACGGTACCGGACATGAAAGTCACGCCTCCGCCGAATTTGATTTCCGACGGCGGTTTTTTATTACTCTCCCGCTGGTTATTTTCACCATCCTTTTGTCGCCCAACATCCAAAAATGGTTCGGTTTTAACGTTCAGTTTCCCGGTATTGAATCTTTAACCTTCGCGGCCGGCACGCTTATTTTCTTCTACGGCGGTTTGCCCTTTTTCAAGGCGGGGAAAGGCGAGATTCTGGCTAAAAATCCAGGAATGATGACGTTAGTCGCTTTTGCCATTACGGTCGGCTACACCTTTTCGGTCGCCGCGACGTTTCTTTTCCCCGGCGAGTCACTGTACTGGGAAATCAGCACATTAATCTCCGTCTTTCTGCTCGGTCATTGGTTGGAAATGCGCTCAGTCAGGGGAGCGACCGGCGCTCTGGCGGAGTTAGCCAAACTAATTCCCCCTTCCGCCCACCTTCTTCGGGACGACAAATCGGTTGACGTTCTCACGGAAACGCTAAAGATCGGCGATCTTATTTTGGTCAAACCCGGGGAAAAAATTCCTGTCGACGGAGTCGTCGTCAGCGGAGAAAGTTCGGTGAATGAAGCAATGGTCACCGGCGAGTCGCGGCCGGTCGTCAAAAAAATGAATGAGAAAGTTATCGGCGGCACGATTAACCAGGACGGTTCGTTAACGGTCAGGGTCGCGAAAATCGGGGCTGAGACGGCGATCGCCCAAATAATGAAACTCATCCGCGAGGCCCAAGCATCCAAACCCAATGTGCAACTTCTGGCCGACAAGGCCGCTAACGTTCTCACTTTTGTCGCCATATTTGCCGGAGCCGGCTCTTTTTTATACTGGTTTACACTCTCGCCCCACGGGGCCGTCTTTGCCGCCACTCTAGCCGTTTCCGCCATTGTCGTCGCCTGTCCGCATGCCCTCGGCCTGGCCATCCCCGTCGTCACCACCATCACCTCCACGTTGGGAGCAAAAAATGGAATCCTCATTAAGGAAATGAAGGGGTTGGAGATTGCCCGGAAAATCGATTACGTTGTTTTCGATAAAACCGGCACGCTGACCCGCGGGCAGTTCGGTGTGGAAAAAATTATTCCCGCCGGGGCGGAATCCGTTTCCGAAGAAGAGCTGTTAACTCTCACCGGCGCGGTTGAAACTTTATCCCAACATTCAATCGCTCAGGGCATCGTGGAAGAAACAAAAAATCGGAGACTGACTCTTCCGGCGGTAACCGGCTTCAAGTCTTTTCCCGGGAAAGGGGCGGTTGGCACTGTCAACGGGAAAAATATTGCGGCCGGAAACTTATCGCTTCTTAAAGAGCTGGGTGCGGTGGGCACGGAAAGCCTGGTAAAACTACAAGGAAAAACGGCGGTCTACGTCGCAGTTAACAACACTTTTCAGGGCATTATCTATTTGGCGGATATCATCCGCACGGAATCGAAAACCGCCGTGAAAAGGCTCCACCAAATGGGAATAAAGACGGCTATCCTGACCGGCGATACCCGGGATGTTGCGGAGGAAGTCGGACGGGAGCTGGGCGTCGATACCGTCTTTGCCCAGGTGTTACCTGACGACAAAGTTAATAAGATCAAACAGCTGCAGCAGGAAGGGCATATCGTCGCCATGGTCGGCGACGGGGTTAACGACGCGCCGAGCCTCACGCAGGCCCACGTCGGCATCGCCATCGGTGCCGGAACGGACGTCGCCGTTGAATCGGCGGATATCGTTCTAATGAAAAACAATCCTCTGGATGTGGTTAAGGCTATCAACCTTAGCCGAAAAACCAACGAGAAGATGGTGCAAAACCTGATTTGGGCGACCGGCTATAACGTCTTGGCCATTCCCACTGCCGCCGGTGTCTTTTATCCCGCCTTCGGCATCCTTCTCCGTCCCGAATGGGCCGCTCTTTTAATGAGCGCCTCCTCAATCATTGTTGTCTTCAACGCCTTACTCTTAAGGAAAACCAAATTAGAATAAACGGGAGGGTGGTGAAATAGAAAGATGATGCGATACCTTAACGACGACAGTTTCAATTGGATGATGGGCAACGGTTGGGGAATGATGGCCGGCTGGGGGATCCTCGGTTGGATCAGTCTTTTCCTTTATTGGACGTTGATGGTTTTGGGAATTATGGCCTTAATTAAATTCCTGACCGGTGACTGTCGAAAAAAAGATCACTGCTGCCGTAATCACAAAGAAGACCACCACAATCAATCTTAATTAAAGATCATTTCCTCAACGGGTTTAAGCCGGGCCAGACAAAGCTCTTTACCCAAAATCTCCATCGATTCCCACAGCGGCGGACTAATTTTCTTGCCGGTAATGGCTAAACGGACCGCCATTAAAAAGTTCTTGCCGGGTAGGCTTTGTTTCTCAATAAAGGCGCGAACGCCGTCATTCATACTCTCTTTTGTCCATTGGCACTGAATGAGTTCGGCCTGCAAACCGGTCCAGCTGTCCTTATTGAAACTCACCAAGCCGGTAAAGTCGGCGGGGGTCAGGGAAACCGGACCAAAGAAAAAGTCAGTCCAACTCTCAAACTCTTTCAGAGTTTTTATCCGCTCTTTAATTAAGGGCAGAATCTTCAGCACCAGTTCGTGATGAGTTTCGAGCTTCGCGGTAAGGTTCTTATTATCCGTTTCTTTGGCAAAACGGACCAAGCGGCCGTAAAGGTCCGTGTTTGTCATTCCCCGTAGATACATTCCGTTGAGCCAATAAAGTTTCGGTAAATCAAAGATGGCCGCCGCTTTCCGTAAATCTTCCAGCCGGAAATCCTTAATCATCTCCGCCAGGCTAAAAACCTCTTTTTCACCCCTAGGACTCCATTCTACAAGGGCGAGAAAGTTAACCACTGCTTCCGGCAAAAACCCCTCATCCCGGTACCAAAAGATGGAGGTGTGGCCCTGGCGTTTACTGATTTTGCTACCGCCGGGGTTTTTCAGCAGAGGCAAATGAATCCAAACCGGCTCGGACCAACAAAGCATTTCGTAAAGGAGAACGTGTTTCGGGGCGGAGGGCAACCACTCTTCCCCGCGGAAAACGTGGGTAATTCCCATCAGGTGGTCGTCAACAACTAGGGCCAGATGGTAGGTCGGAAAGCCGTCGGATTTTAATAAAACCTGGTCATCAATTTGAGCGCTCTCGAAGTTCACCGGGCCGCGCAAAAAGTCATTCACCGTGATCGTCCGATTATCCGGCACCCGCAGACGGATTACGGACTGCTCTCCCCCCGCGACCCGCGCCGCCGCCGCTTCCGGAGAAATATTCGAACATAAGCGGTCGTAGCGCGGCGGGAGGTGATTTTTTTCCTGCTCAGTCCGAAGTTGCGTTAACCTCTCCGCAGAACAGAAACAGTAGTAAGCGTGGCCGGCTTCAACTAACTGCCGGGCATATTTAGTATAAAGAGCCAACCGCTCGGATTGGCGGTACGGACCCGATGAACCCGCTTTTTCCGGACTCTCGTCGGGGGCAAGCCCTAACCAGTCCAGCGATTCGTAAATAACCCGTTCTGAACCCGGCACAAAACGCTTAAGGTCAGTATCTTCAAGCCGCAAAAGGAACCTACCTTGATTTTTTTTCGCCCAGACATAATCGAAAAGCGCCTGGTACGCCGTCCCGACGTGGGGAAAACCCGTCGGTGACGGAGCCACCCGTGTAATCACCATTATGTCTTCATCTTATCATCTACAATGCTATACTGAAATGGAGTACTATGGCCTCGCTAACAGAAACTGCTCATCTTCTCCGGAGAGGATTAATTTTTAGCGTCCTTCTCATCCTCGCTTATTTCGTGATTAGTTTCGGTTCGGGGCTAATTTCCGGGCTGGTTTCCCCAGGCGGCGGCAAGCAGATAATTAAAGCGGAAGTGCGTTTTGGCAAACTCCCCTTCCTGCATCTTGGAGGGAAACAGGCCACCCCGAAAAGCGAAGCAACGGCCTACGTTTTAGAAACCGTTACCGGGAACTTCCCTCAAACCCCGTCAATGCTGCCGGTTTTTCCTCTTCAGGAACAACCGGTGGATATTCTCGCCAGCGACGAGGCTATTAACTTGGCCTTGAATCTCGGGTTTCCTAATGATCCTAAAGTCCTTTCACCAACTGAGTATCTTTGGGAAATGTCCGAGCAGACACTGCGGATGAATATCCTGACAAAGAATTACGCGGTTAACCCTAAATACGAAGTAATCTTCCCGAAAGGAAAACTCACGGACGCCACCGCGATAATGAACAACGCCAAGGTGGCCATCGGGACCGGCCGGGGTCTGGACACCAGTTTCACCGATAATCTTATCTCAATCTCCCTTTTACGCCGCGAAGGCACCGAGCTGAAGCTAGCCCCCAGCCCGCTAGAAGCGGAAGTCGCCCGCGTGGACTTTTTCCGGAGTGTGGAGGTAGATAAGCAGGAATATCGGTTACTCACCGGACACCCGCAGGAGGCGTTAGTCTATCTGCTCCTCGGCGGGGGGAAAGGGCAGCCATTTCTGAAAAACTATGTCACCTGGAACTACGATTTCAAACGGGGCGCCACCTACCCTCTGCGGACGCTCAGTAATGCCTGGGAAGAAATTAAGTCCGGACTGGGAACAATAACGCTTCTTCTCGGAAAGAACGGTAATTATATCAAGACGGTGAATTTGCCGGAAATAAAATCTATTACTATCCGCCAAATTGAAATTTCCTACTTCGATGAAGAGATAATGCAAAACTTTCTCCAGCCGGTTTACGTTTTTTCCGGTCAGGCTGACTTAACCAACAATGAGCGGGTGGAAATTACTATCTACGCCCCGGCGGTTGATCCGGATTGGATAGTCAAACAATAAAGTAACCTTTACCGCCAGCGGTAGACGGAATATATCCACTCCAGAACAGTTTTCGTCTCCCCAAAACGGTCGCCGCTGCCAAGAATTATCCCAACAATTTCGTGTCCGCCACGATTAAACAGGGAAATGAAACAGCCTCCCGCCCGCAAGGTATAGCCGGTTTTAATCCCGCTAATTCCCGAATAGGACTTCAGCAGGTCGTTGGTGCTGACGAGCTTGTGGGAAAGTCTCCCGTCGGTGGAAGTTAATAAAACCTCTGGCAGGGAAACCACTTGCCGTAAAAATTCATCTTTTAAAAAAGCTTTCGCTAAGATCAGCAGATCCGCCGCCGTACTGTAGTGCTGGTCGTCAGACGTTTCGTCCAGCCCAATTGGATTGGCAAATTTTGTCTCCTTCATCCCTAAACTTTCCGCCTTCATATTCATCCCGGCCACAAAATCAGTTACGGTTGTTTTGTGGGTTGAGAGCGCGCAGGCCGCGTCGGAAGCGGAAAAAACCAACAGACCGGTGAGAAGACTTCTGGCGCTCAGTGTTTCACCGGCGATCAGTCCGATTTTCTGGCTGTCGGGTAAAACCAAGCACTCCGGCGGAACGATAATTTCCTCGTCCAAAGGGTAGCTCTCGACCGCGACCAGAGCCGTCATCATTTTCGTCAAAGACGCCGGCGGCAATTTTCTAAGCGGGTTTATTTCAAAAAGTGTCGCGCCGCTTTGGAGGTCGAAAAACAACGCGGCCTTAGCGGTCAGAGTGGGAAGGTCGGGGCTGTCAGGAATCCGTTCTGGATTTCTTGATAGCGGCGCCTCGGCGAGGGTTTTAAAAGTACTAGTGCCTTTAACCACTCCGGGCTCAACCTCAGGCACAGAGGGTAACGAAGCGTTATCAACTTTACTCTCCGCTAACTGACTGAAACGGCTCTCTTTTTCGCCTTTTAGCAAAGACGAAGAGGAAGCAACTGGGGAAGAGCTAACAATCAGAACTGCCAAAACAAAACTAGGAACAATCCTTCGCCAGGGAAAGCTGTTTAAAGGATAGGCCTGCCGGATTTTTAGAAGACCGACTTTCAATTGGCGGTATTTTTTACGGATGGAGTATTCAACGTCCTGGGCGAGCATTAGTTCTTTAAGAAGGTGTCGGGCCCTCAATAACCGGTCCGAGGCGGAAATCAATGCGTTCCATATCGCGGGGAAAAAGAGAGGCTTCCCGGACATTGGTCAGATTTAAGAACTGCTTGGTCAGCCGTTCCAGACCGAAAGAAAACCCCCCCTCCGGAGGCATTCCATATTTAAAAGCCATTAAGTACATTTCATAATTTTTCGGGTCCATTCCGTGCTCGGCAATAGCGGCCACCAGCTGATTGTAGTCGTTTATCCGTTGCGAACCGCTGAGAATCTCCAAACCTCGGAATAAAAGGTCAAAGCTCAGACTGAATTCGGGCTCCTCGGGATCCGGCCGGGTATAAAACGCGCGTTTCTTTGTCGGATAGTGGGTCACGGTGACAAAATCGCTTTCATATTTTTGCCTCGCCCAAGAACAGATATCAACCTCGTCCTGCGGACTTAAATCTTTTTCGCCCCTGACGTCCCGTCCGAACTCTTTGAAAATAATTTCCTGAACTTCGTGCATTTTAAACCGGGGAATTTTCCCGTAAAAGGCTTTTGGAACTTTAAACATTTCTAAAATGGCGGCATCTTTCGCTTCGACCGCTTTCAGCATCGAGGTTCCGACGGTTTCCAGGTAATCCAAAAGGGTCGTAAAATCTACGAAGCCGAATTCACAATCCATCTGGGTGGCTTCCGTCAGGTGGCGGGTGGTGACTGACGGCTCCGCCCGGTAGGCTTTCGCGACTGTATAAACCCGCTCGAAAACCGGTACCACCATCTGCTTATAAAGCTGGGGGCTCTGGGTTAAAAAGGCTTTGTGGCCGAAATAGTCAACGAAAAATACTTCCGCGCCGCCCTCAGTGGCCGAGGCCGAAATTGTCGGCACAACAACTTCGGTGCACTCCAATTGTTGAGCGGCCTTTCTAAACGCATCTAAGATTGTCTCTTGGACTTTAAAAATCGGCGCGACGGAAGCGTGGCGGAGAGTCAGACAGCGGTGGTCTAGAAGGGTCGGCAGTTCGAGGTTCAGCTCGGCACTACCCATATCAAAAGGCAAACTTTCGGCAACCGTTAAGATCTTTACCATTTCCGCTTTGACTTCAACCTTACCGGTCGGTAGGTTAGAGTTGACGGCTTTCGCTCAGCGCTCCACAACGATGCCGGTAATCTCCACAGCATACTCCGCCCGCAGTTCCTCAACTTCCGGTTGTTTCGAGAGCGGATCGGTAAAAACTGCCTGAATGATTCCGGACCGATCCCGTAAATCGATAAAAACAATTTTTCCGTGGTCGCGCCGCCGGTTAACCCAGCCGTTAAGCCTTACTTTCTCACCGATTTTTGTTGTTGCCGCTGCAGCTAAAGTCCTTTCCATCATAAAAACACTAACAGATCCCTCGTCGCTGACTCCTCGGGATTAACCTGCCTGCCGGCAGGCAGGTTCGGCTACCGTCCCGCTACGGCGGGGCGAGCCTCATTGAATATGCTATAATAATAAGTGAGCCCCTGAAAGGGGTTTTTTATTTACGGAATGAGTTTGGCTATCGCACAGCGGGCGTGCACATCTCTCCATCTGCAACAATACCATTAATATTGCTCTGAGCGGCACTTTTGAGGCACCGTAACATAGGATAATAAGAAGATAGCCACTCGTCGGGAGTAGAATCGGTCAGAAGATAATCGTAGAATAAAGTGAGATTTCGGTACACGTTTGGGAAGCGTGAGTTTGACTTAACGAGATCGCTACCCTCCCAGCGCCATACGTCTTTCCAGATTGTCCAGGAACGGGGCCCGGAACCGGTGGCATCCAGAGAGTAGGAGTAAATAATTTCTTTTATTCCGTCATCATTTAGGTCAGTCAATTGGGCGTGGCTGACTCCATTTATAAGTTTAAGCAATAATTTAAAGGATTCATTTTCCTGTGTATATAGATAAAAGGGATGAAACAGTCCCGTTCCGGAGACGAGATACTCAACCGCCACCTCCTTTTTTTGGTCACCGTTAAAATCTCCAACTTCCACCCATTGAACGTACTCCCCAGGTCCCTTAACTTCTCCACCAACCTCTTTTATTTCGTTATCTTCTAAAAAGTATTTAATCCTCCCCGAGTTATCAATAACGCTTAAACCTACGGCAGAATAAGGCACGTGTTTAACGAAAGCGAGACGGTTTTCGCTATCCAATCTAGCGGTCTCGTTGATCTCATAAGCGGGGGCGGCTTTTGTAGATTCGCTAAGTACCAGTTCCGCCGTTTGTTTCACGTTGCTACCCTTAAAACTACCTCTCATGGCGGCCGATAAAATAGGAAAGGCTGAAAATATAGCGAGGAGTAATAAGAGAGACCAAAGTTTATATCCGCTGGAGTCGGCACCATCCCGATAAACTTTGTAAACCTTTCTCTGGTAATCAGAATCGCCGCCGCCGTTGTAATCAGCGACGGCCTGTTCCCAAGACTTCCAAAATCTACCCCCGTTTTCCTTTATTCCCTGAGCTTTATGATAGAGCCAACGGACGCCCCAGCGAAGGCTCTCAACCGGCTCGTCGACCTTCGCATCTTTATATTCTAATACCGTTGTTTGACCATTAACCCACTCAAACTCCCTGGCGATTTTACCGGTATTCGGATCCGTCCAACCGTCATTTTTTAGCGTATGAATCGCGGGGTTATTCTTATCCGCCACCTGCAGTACATCCGGGTAGGCCGGCTGTCCGGTTGGCGAAGTGCCAAAGCCCAGGCGACTTTCGATATAGGCAACCGCTTTAATCAGATTGGGGTCCAGGGGAAGGGGCGGCGGATCCTCTTGGTCAAGGAACTGTCGATTCCAATTATTGACCACTTCAAAAATTTCACCGTCAAAACGGTTGTAATTTTCGCCTCGGACACCATTCTTGTATTGCTTGATAATTTTACTATCGGAAGTCTTTAATTCTAATCCCAGAGAGTTGATTGTCGGCGACTCGTCCGCCCAAAACTCCAGGTAATGAAGTCCTCCCGGGGAAAGGGCCTCACTAAATGTCTTCTCGGCGTTCCCCTTCCCGAAAAGAGTCTTTAAAACACTTGAAGCAAAAATCCAGTTCTTGTGGAGGAGAGATAAATTGTTCTTTTTAATCTCGCCATCGACCACAACTTTTAAGTCATCACCATCGGGAAACCGCCATTTAAATGAGGCGCTGACTTTAAACGAAACTAAACCGACGTCGACCAAAACCACCGTAAGCCAGGGACGGGCTCCCGCCTTTTCCGCTGTTTCATTGAGATCAATAATTAAATTAGGAAAAGATTCGATTCTCTTTATTTCGGCTATTTCGACAAAGGCGCTATGATCAGGAATAAAGGAAAGGGTGTGAGCTCCTTCCTCGAGGAAAAGCACAAAAGAGATGGTCTGACGAGCGTTGTGCAGTTTCCCACCGGAAAAAGCGGCCGGAGAATCAAAAAAACGTTGGGGATTTTTCAGCTGAGGAAACGGTCTTTGATCTATCTTAAGCCGTAAATCTTCATCATCAGTTTCGTTTTGACCACGCTGTTTTTCACTTTTAACCCGGGCCGAAACGGAAAGGAGGTACCAGCCGGACGCGGTAATATTAAACCCCACGACAAAGATCTCATCTAATCTGACCGATTTTAGAGGCAGACTCACCTTACTATTATAAGACCTTGCTGAAAATGTAACAAGAGAAGTCGGCTCACACCTTTATAAGGTAAGGGGTTTTATTTTTGGCGTAACTTTTCCAATAAACCTGTTAGCTCCGTGACTGAAGAAATAATAAAATCGGGTTTTACGGTGCCTTCCGAAGGAATAGTTTTTTCCGCCTGAATCCAAACCGTTTTCATTCCCAACCCTTGCCCGACGGTGATCTCCTCACTTAGCCGGTCACCAACAACAAATATATCTTCCGGTAACAGACAGAACTTTTCCTTAAATTCATTAAATACCGCCGGGGTCTTCTCCGGAACAACCCGCACCCAATGGAGGAAGCTCATTAACCCCAAACTTTGGAGTAAACGTTGTTTTTCCTCACTGCCGAAACTGACTAAACCCAACTTGATCCCCTGCTTGTTGTAAGCCTCGAGAAAAGACAAAACTCCGGGAAAAAGCCGGCCCTCACCGGGATCATACAACGTCCGCACGAAATCAAAGATAATCCCCTTGATCATAATGATCTATTATAACCTTTCCTTTGAGGCTTTTGGTCTAATTAAGTATACTTCTAGAGGGAAGCGGAGGGTGAAGTCTAAATCCCCCTTTCCGCTTCCCTCTTTTTGTCCCTCTCACTGATACTTCATTTCTTCTTCCTGACAATAACCGGCATCGCAACAGCATCAGACGAGCCGTGAACCAAGGGACGGTCAAGCAAAGTGGCGTCGATATCAGCCACCTCAACGCTATCTCCTTCAACCAGATAAACCACACACAAACGGACGCGGTAGCCGTCCGCCTCAACCAGCCCCTCTCCGGCCTCGTTCAGAAAAACCACTTTATGCTCCAATGTCGGCACCTCCGGCTGGATAACGTAAAGAGGTCCGTCTCCGTTAGCGACTGGGAAAAGAGCTCCCAGTAACCTGTTTCTCCACTCAATAGCGGTCAGTTGCGAACTGAAGGCAATACCCTTTCCCTGACCACCATTACAACGTTTAAGCACCCATTGGAGCGTTTCTTTGCCGGAGTTGTCTAAACGTCTGCCCATAAATTCTTCGGCTCCCCAAGAATAACCCCGACCCTTAAAAGGGATCTTGACTTCGGGAACGACGGGAAATGTCCAGGGAATAAACCCCTTCAGACTTTGCCGGTCGCTACTACTCAAAGCGAAAGACCGCCCGGAAGCCGTCTCCGGATTATGAACGGCAACCATCCAGGAATTATCCTCAAGCCGAGTAAATGGCGGCCAGATATCCAGCTTTCCGCCTGATAACAGTTCGCCAAGGCGTTGCCCACCGGGAAACACTTTTGCAGACTGCGGCTGCAACCAGGCGAGAGTGAAAGTGCGGTAGACCACGTCCCCTTCAAGCAGACTTTCCCCGGTTTCCGAAACTTCACAACAAAGACCGAAGCTCTGGAGGTACCGCGCCAGAAGACGGTACTCTGCCCCGTAACCGAGACGGTCGGGACTAAGGAGAATCACCAGGCGGCGCCCGCTGAATTTTTTCAGTAAGAGCCCGGCAATTGTCTTCGCTGCGCCTGGAAAAGGATCAAAGGAACCTTCCGGCAGGCCCACGGAACGGTAGTAAGTTTCCCGAACCAGTTGGGTGGCCAAATCCCAGACTGGGGTTCCGTTGAGTTCAAACAGGACAAGATAGCCCCGGCGATCTAATGTAAAATCGGCCCGGAGATAAGTAGCCTCGTCGCTAGAATCGACAGCAGCGCGCAACTTCGGTAACAGCTGTCCCAAGGCCAGCGCCTGCTGCCACTGCTGTTCCCAAAGGTAATACCATTTCGGAGAAACCCGCCAAAGCCTAGGCGGATTACCATAAGCGAAACCGTAATGCCAAAGTGCCCGGCGGATCTCGTCAGCCGTCCTAATAATCTCTTCCATTGCCTTCTCCTTTCCTGAACAAAGTTTTGTAGTTGGGATAAAAAAATCCCGTCCGCTACCTACTTGTAGTTTTACAAATAAGTAAGGGACGGGATTCAAAAAAAGAATACCGCGGTACCACCCTGATTCCCTTCGGCTAAGCCTCGGGGCACTCATTAGACTTTTTGGGCCGGGAAGTCATTCCCGCTTGCCTTACTCTTTATTCAGGCTCGCTGTTTTCCGCCAAGTTTAACTTGGCATCGCAAGACGCGTTCGGATTTCCTTAGACTACCAGGCTTTCAGCTGTCCCGGCTTGCTTTAGTCTCTAGAAACCCTACTAATTCTTGCCTACAGGCATATTTTGAAGTACGGTCTGAGCCTATCATAACCTCGCCCTCCGCGTCAAATATTTTAACACTCTTACTAACGGTAGAGTTGGCTATGGGTGCCAAGGGCTTCGAAAATAATTACCTTCCCGCCTTCCTGCTCCAAATAAATCGTCCGCCAGTCACCAGTAATATTAAGGCTCCGAAGGCCTTTAAGTTTTCCTTGTAAGAGATGGTTACCAAGCTTTGGGTCACGGGGATTCAGAAGGAACAACTTAAACCGTTCTCGAAAAGCAATTTTAATTTCCAGCGGAGCTTTTCCTAGTTGCTTATTAAAAACCTTTGAAAAATCAACTCTGAGTTTTTTTCCGTTCATTGGCAATCATGTCATCCAAATACCCTAAGACCGCGTTCCCACCATTAAAAGAAATAACCCGCCCCGCCTTAATATCTCTACGGGATTCTGCTAACATTTGTAAAAGATACTCGGTCGGTTCCTCGTCGGAAGCACTAAAAGTAACGGTCTTCGTCCGGATGACCTGCTTTAAGTAAGCGTTTATTAAACCGCTTAAACTCAAGCCTAAGTCATCCGCAAGCTTTCGCGCACGGATTTTCACTTGAGGTTCGGTTTTGATGTTAATAATGGCCGTTTGGTTCATATATACTTAGTATATACAAAAGATACACATATGTCAAATCCGCCTTAGAGCCCGAGCTCACCGGCAATTGACTGCATCGCCTTTAAAGTAGTCTCGATAAACTCATCCAACCCCAGGCCCAGTTTCTCCTGGCACTTTTCAATTTCAGCTCTATCGACTGCCCGGGCAAACTCTTTCGTTTTCCATTTCTTTTTTATCGAGTCAAGCGCCACCGTGGCCAGTTTTTTATCCGGCCGGACGAGAGCGACGGCAACGATAAACCCCGTCAGTTCATCGACACAATCAAGCGCCCAAGCCATCGTTGAGTTTGGCTCCCCGAGATTCGTCAGCCGCCGGTTGTGCGCTTTAATTGCGTCAACAAATGGGCCTTCTGACACGCCCTGCCCACTCAGCCACTCTAAGGTCAGGCGGGTGTGCGTACTCGGAGTTGGTTCAGTCAGTTCCCAATCCGCATCGTGAATTAACCCCAAAAGACCCCACTCGGCCTCATCACCCGAAAACCGCCTGGCGAGGGCTTTCATCGCCGCTTCCACTGCCAACAGGTGGCGGACCAGATTGCGGTTTGTTATTGATTGATTAACGAATTTCAAAACCTTCTCACGGGTCAACATAAGTTCTCATTCATAAATCGTTCGGCACATCGATGAACTCCACGCCGAGGCCGGGGAAGTTCTGCTTTAAAACTTCGCCTAAATTGATAACCCCAATAGTTTCCGTATTGTAATGACCGAAAGCGGCAATCGTCATTCCCAACTCCCGGGCGATGGCCGGGTGGTTCTCACGCATATCCCCGACGATTTCCAATTCAATTCTGTTGTCGACAAACTCGTTCATTATCGCGGGGTTGTGGTAGTCAATCGCCCCGGAACCGGAAACAACGGCGAAAACGGTTACTTTGTCTTTTTTAACTCCGACCACTTGTCCTCGGTGGGAATATATATTTTCGCACTGTTTAATTATCTCGCTAAGGCTCTTCGGCTCCGGGAAACGCCCGAACCACCCCCACTTATCGAAAATATTGCCGCTGACCTCTCCCCCCAAACGGCGGATAACCGAAGCGTTATTCCCAATCTCAGGATGATGATCAAGCATTCCGTGATAACCGGCAAGGCTCATTCCGTTTTGAAAAAGAAACCGGATCCGCTCTTCCTGGTAGAGCGGAAATCTGTTGCCGTTGCCGGCCGCGGACGCGAAACTTAAGCCGTGGTGGACTATTAGAAAATTGCAGCCGGTAGCCTTTGCCTTCTGAAAAAATTCCAGGTTGGCGGAAACGCCCAGCCCCACCTTGGTAACATCCTCAACCCCCGCAATCTGCAGACCGTTAGCCAGCATCTCCCTGGTTTTAAAGATTTCTTCGAAGGGTTGAAAATAATTCTGAAGAAAACTGACCAGCTCAGAGCGGGTAATCATTCCTTAACCTCCGGGTCCGGATTGCCTTGGGGCCTTAACGTCGGAAAAATAATGGTCTCTTTTAAATTGTGCCGGTCGGCCAGAAAGGCAACCACACGGTCGATCCCCATCCCCCATCCCGCCGTCGGCGGCATCCCGTACTCCAGCGCCCGCAAGTAATCTTCGTCCAGGACCTGGTGCTCGGCGAGCCCCTTCTTTCCCAGATTCATCTCTTCCTCCCAGCGCTGCCGCTGATCCCGAGGATCATTCAATTCATTGTAGGCGTTAATCCATTCCACCCCGGCGACCAGAAGCTGAAAAGAAGCGACGAAGGCCGGCTCATCCTGTTTTCCCTTGGCCAGAGGCCGCATGGAAAGCGGGTGGTCAATAATAAAAACCGGTCCGGTGAGGGCAGAGCGGGAGATTTTTTTGTAGAGGGTGTCCAAAATCGGCCCAAAGCCGGCGACTCCGGTGAGGTCCACGTCCAAGCCCTTCTTCTTTATTTCCGCCAACAACTTTTCCTCGTTATCTGTTTTCAGTAGATCAATTCCGCTGTCTTTTTTCAGTAAGTCTCTAAAAGTTATCCGCGGCCAGGGAGGCTCAAAATTGTATTCCCGGTCCTGATACTTGACCAAGTAACTTCCCTTAACCTGCTTCACCATTTCCGAGAGCATCGTTTCCGTAAAACTCATCAGCTGTTCGTAGTCGCGGTAAGCCCAGTAAAATTCCAGCATTGTAAACTCCGGATTGTGCTCCCGGTCAATTCCCTCATTGCGGAAATCCTTCCCGAGCTCAAACACTTTTTCAAAACCGGCCACGATCAGACGCTTCAGGTAAAGCTCATCGGAAATCCGTAAATAAAGATCGGTGTCCAGCGCGTGATGGTGGGTGAGGAAAGGGCGGGCGCTGGCGCCGCCGTAAAGGGGCTGCAGAATCGGAGTTTCCACCTCCAGGAAGCCCTCCGTTTTTAAATACCGGCGCAGGTAATCAACCGTATCCGCCCGGAGAGTAACGATATCCCGCACCTCTTTATTCAGCAGTAAATCGAGGTAGCGCTGGCGGTATCGTTCCTCACAATCTTTTAAGCCAAACCACTCTGAGGGCAAAGGCCGGACCGTTTTTGTAAGCAGAGAAAAAACGGACACCTTTAAAGTCAGTTGCCCCGCCTGGGTCTTAAAAAGAGTGCCGGTCGCGGCGATAAAGTCCCCCAGATCCAGTAATTCCAGCAACGGGAGCTGTTGGTCCGAAAGATCCTTTTTAGAGAAGAAGAGCTGAAGCCGTCCCGAGGCATCTTCCAGATCGGCGAAAACAATCTGACCGTGAGACCGCCAAGCCCGCAGCCTTCCGGCGATGGTCACTGAATCATCAATCTGTTTTTTACTAACTGAACTTATATTCAACCGGTCACTAACGCAGCCGCCGGGAAAAGGGTTTAAGCCAAGGGACTGAATTTTTTGGATTTTATCTAAGCGGATTTGTCGCAGCTGCGCAAGAGGTTCGGCCATTATTTACAATATAGCACAAGAATATCAGTGTTACTTAATCGCGATGATTTTGTAGGTAGTCTTAATTGAGCAGGAAACGATCACGGTATCTCCGGGCTTTGTTCCCAATAACGCCTCCCCGACAAGGGATTCGTAGGAAATAAGCCCTTTGGCGGGATCAACTTCTTCGCTCCCGACCAGCGTTAAATCAAAACGCTCTCCCTCCGCTTCAACGAAAACCGTGGAACCGACTTCGACCTTGGTACTTCGTCTTTTCTCAACCGTGACAGCGCATTTTAAAAGCAGCTCCAGTTCCGAAACCCGGTTTTCCAGTAGGTCCCATTCCTGCAGAGCGGCTTTATACTCTAAATTCTCCTCAACCTCACCATCCTCCCTGGCGTCCTTTATACGTCGGGCAGTTTGGCTTCGCGCGGGACCGGTCAGGAATTGATACTCACTTTTCAACTTTTCCAGTCCCTTTCGGGTAATATAGGTCTTCTTAAGCGTAACAGCAGGCATCTTACGCCACTTCAATAATGGTGTAGATTAGATTACCGACAGGAGCCGACACTTGAACTTTATCGCCAACCTTCCGGCCCAAAAGAGCCTGGCCGAGCGGGGACTCATGAGAGATTTTATTGGAGAGCGGATCAGCTTCTTCAGCGCCAACGAGCTGAAAATGCTGCTCCTCCCCGTCCAGATGAACTTTAATGTGGCTTCCCACCCCAACCACCCCCGGCTTGCCTTTCTCTTCCTCGACAATAATGGCGTTGTTTAAAAGCTTCCGCAATTCCGTAATCCGGCCCTCGACAAACCCCTGTTCCTCCCGGGCGGCGTCATATTCCGAATTTTCGGAAATATCCCCGAGTTCGCGGGCCTCTTTAATCTTTGAAGCCACCGCTTGGCGGCGGTGCTCCGTTAATTCTTTGTATTCTTCCTGTAATTTTTCGAACCCTATCTTCGTTAAATAGACGTCTTTAGTGATCATAATCGGCAAGTTAGAAAGAAAAACCTCAGGTAAGCAACCCGAGGAACCTCTATCTAACCGTGCTCTCTTTCAGTTAAGGAAAACCATTCTACACCCGCCCGACCTGTTGTCAAGTTAAACCGGTACCGAGTTTAATATCTTCTTCACCCTGGTCACCAACTCGTCCGGAGTCACCCGGTATTTCATCACGAAGTCCACCGCGCCGAGGTCAAAAGACTGCTTAATATTATCGTTACTGCCGAAGTTAGTCAAAGTCAAAACCGGAATTTTTGATAGCTCGAAATCTTCATGCAGACTTTTAAGGACCTCGAACCCGCCTAATTTCGGCAGCATTATATCAAGAATAATGAGATCCGGCCTGTTCTTGGCTTTGACTAAAGCTTCTTCACCGTCAAACGCCTGTTCCACCGTTAAACCCGAGCTCTCAAACTCCAACCGGTACGTTCGGGCCAGGTTAGGGTCGTCTTCAACAATAAGTACTTTTCTGATTACCGGTTCTTCTTTAGTCATTGGTAAACCTATGTTTTAGGTTAGCAGATAAGAGTTGTTCCGGTCAATCTAGCAGTCTCTATTAAACATGGTGATCAAAAACTAACAGATAATACCTAATGGTGCTCGTTTTTGGAAAAATCCGAACGCATTTCAAATCAATGTGTTAGCTTGCCGGGATTCCGTTCTTTTTCGCGTGCAATTTTATCGTCCTTTGGGCAAAGGCTATTCTCCTATAAGTCTGTACTCTTTTGAATAGAAATGTAAGACTTCCCCTTGCCCAACAAATGCCTCTTCCCCTTTGATAGATTTTCCTGTTCTATCAAGAATATTATTTATGACGGTTGCGTTGCCCTGACCGATTCCGAATGGGTCGCTAACATGAACACCATAATTAATTTTCATATCAAAGTCGCCTGGTGCCATAGCCATATATTCCATCGCTCCCACCCCACCCACTATTTTCTTACCCCAATCTCCAAAAGAAAAGCTGATTTCATGAGATTTATTTTTCTCTATTTTATAAAATGAATCAAAATTAAACTCAAAAGTCTTGCCATCAAAAGTGACGTTTGTTGGATCAAACCCAAAAGTAAAGTCATCTCCCTGTATGTCTTTTCCCCTGAATCCAACATGGAGAAATATATTCATGTCAGATGTTATGTTCGAAACAAAACGAACTTTAAAAATGATTTTTTCTAAATTTTGTGAATTATTAAGTATTGGTATTTCTTCAAAATCTGTGATAGTTATTTGAGCCTGTTTAGACTGTTGTATCGCTTGGTTTAGCTCGTTTGATAAACTTTGAGAAAATTTATTTGTCTGATAACGATTTATCATAATAATAGTGGTATTAGTTAGAACCATGACAAATACCGCCACAGCAACATATTTCCACTCCTTAAACGTGATTTTAGTTATCGCCGAGACAAATAGGTAAATTAGGGCCAGGACTGGGATAACAGCAAAAGATTCTGCGTAACCAGGGAAAAAATTAACCTGTTGAAAAAAGGGAAGCTTGGCAATCAATAAAATAATCGGGGTTTGTAAAAAAAATATAACCGAGAACGAGAATATCACAACGATGAGAAAATAAATAAATCTTATCTTTATTATAATTTCCTTCTTGTTGATTTAATAATCTAACAATTATTATAGCACTTTTCTTTGGTGTCAACAAATAACAAACTTTTGTTTTTTCTTAAACTTTGTATAGCGTAATTGTACTCAAACGATATTTCGGATTTTTAATGCCCACTTTGGACAGATCCGAAAGGGTTTGACTTCAACAAGGTGCTCATCTAAATTAATAAAAAGTTCTTTAATTTTTGCGTTTTTCTTTGGAACAACGCTCTATGAGAAATTGCTTGTTAGAGCCGACTTTTTTGGGAACGCGGCGAGTGAGGAGGGGCACCGCGCAACAGTTGGTAGTGCCGCACCTAACGATTTCGCAATTTCCCAAATGGTGCCGCCACGGGGAATCGAACCCCGGTTACCGGATTGAGAATCCGACGTCCTAACCCCTAGACGATGGCGGCATGTTACTAATTTACCGCTATTATACACTAAAATCAGAAACCCCCATGTGAAAGTTGAATAGAAATACTCGATTTGCATCCGCTAATATTTAAGTCCAATATATATTTGATGAGGAAAAAAGTGTTCTTAGCTCTATCCGTTGTATTCTGCCTGGTTCTGACCGTCAGCGGTTTTCTCCTCTGGCGGGGCGGTCTGTCTTTATCCCCGATTGACAGCAAGACTGAGGCCGGACAGTCTTTGGGGGCGCAAAGTAGCGCTAAAGACAGACTCCCGGCAGATATCCCTCTCTACCCCGCCGCTCTCGTGACCAGTCTTAACGAAACGCTCGAATCAATCCAAGTGGTTTGGGAAACAGGAGACACGGCCGACCGGCTAGAAAAATTTTACCGAAATGAAATGGCTAAAAACGGCTGGCAACGAAGTGGAACTCTTGTTTTTTATAAAGACAAGGGGCGGCAAGTGGAGATAAAAATTATCTCGGAAACGGCCGGAAGAACCTATTTCAGTCTGGATCTGTCCCAACCTAAACCTTAAACTTTCTTCCCGACAAGAAAAACCGCCCGCCAGGCCTGATAGTGACTTTGGAAAGTGTCATTCTGGAGAACCTCGCCACCCCGCCGGACCGTCCGGTAAAAAACCGCATCCGCTCCCCATGCCGACCAGTCAACTTGGACGGTTTGCCCCGAAGCTACAGAGGCATCTTCTTGATATAAAGGCGCCGGTGGGGCAACTTCCCGGCTGATAAAAGGCCCTTTTATCGCCACCTGCCGACCGTCGTTAGTTCCGTAAAACCGGAAGTATAAATCCTCCCCGACAATTTCATTTGTCACTAAAAGATAATTTTTAGTGTCGTTCCGGAACTGAAAATCCACGGACGGACCGTAAACCGTCGCATCAAAACCGACAGGGGGTTCGTAGTAGTGAACCCGGTAAGCATGCGCGGTGCGTTTCACGATCGGTAGACCGGCATTTAGAGCCGCGCGAAAAATAGTCGACGAGACCTGACACAGTCCTCCGCCGGTCCCCAGCACCGTCCGCCCTTCACTAATAATGTAGGCTTCATCGTAGCCGGCTGCCGCTGTGACCTCACCCACCGCGTTATTGAACGAAAAAATATCGCCGGGCGGAACCAAAATCCCGTTGATTCTTGAGGAAGCCAGCGTCAGGTTGTGGATCCGGCCGGGAATTGAACCGGCAAAATTCGTCTTGCCTTCTCCCAACAGATCCGTAATCCCGTATGAATTGGTGGTCTTCGGGGCGGGCAATTCGCGAAGCGGCAAAGCAACAACGGCGGACGGGGAAGCCTGCAGCAGCGCCCGGGAAATAAGAGTGGCTCCCTCAAAGCGGTCGACTTCGTAGCCAGTGCGTTGCGGTACAAATTTTACGACCCGCGCTCCGGAGACCTCAATAATCTGCCCGCGGGGAGAAATATTCAGCTGGCTACTGAAGTCGGCCACCAGCTGGGAAACTTTCTCCCGATCAACCCGCAGCGCCATCCAGCCCTCGGAGTTCTTTTCAAAATTAATCAGCGCCAAAACCGACTCGGGGGTTAACGGCCAACGTTGTCCCAAACCCGACACCGTCGGCGGGTTAGTCAGGATCATCTCCAGTTCCGGTTTTACCGTCTCTAGGTCTGTTGCTGAAATTGCCGGGGTAACGAGCTCCAGCCGCAAGTCTTTGGATAGTTCTAACTCATTAATCATCTGCCGGATTACTCCCCCAACATAACCCGCATCAACGATAACCCCGGTCCGGGAAGGGTTGATTGTTAACTTGCCCCCGGCAAGGGAAAAAGCAGCATTCTTCGGAGGTTCGTTCCAGTCTTTACCCACCACCGCCACAAATCCGTTCAGCTTCTCCTCATCAATCTGATATTCCAACGGAACCGTTTTTCCGGTTCTTAAAGCCTGAATTTCATTTTTAAGATCCTCCGGTAAAGACCCGCTCCGCCCGACAAGATAGGCCTTTTCCACGGTCGAGGCAACATCAAACGAAACCCCTAACTGCGAAAACGGGAGGTCGTAGCGGACTACTTTCTCGCCGCCGCTGGTGGCCTCGCGTAAACTTAAAACCAACTTCTGTCCGGTTAAAAGACTTACTTTTTCCTCCAAAATCTTCTGGGCATCCGCAACACTACGGCCGCTCAGGTTAATTTTTCCGGCGACGTTAACCCCCGGAATAATATTCCGGGAATAAAGGAGGTGGAAACTAAAAAAGAAAAGAGAAAAAACGAAAAAACTGATTAAGATAAAATAAAAAACAATATTGGAAAACAATCCGAGGAATGCCTTAGCTTTGGTCATTTGCGTAATCTGTTCGGCCGATCTCCGGCAGTGAAGGGCGGCGGCCGGTTCGTGTCCTTTTTAAGGATTTTATCAGATAACGGGAAAGTTCCCCGTCAATATCGGTAAACTCATCCGTCTGTTCGCGCAGCCGTCCGGAGGTGGTCCGGCCAAAAGCGATCACTTCCGTCCTGACCCCATGGCTGCGGACGTAGTCGAGCAGTTCCGAATAATCCCCGTCGCCGGAAACCAAAACCAAAGCATCAATCTTCGCAAGCAGAGTCACCGCATCCATACACAACCCGACGTCCCAGTCGCCCTTTTTCATTCCCCCGGGAAATATCTGCAAATCCTTGGCCTTAACCTCAAAACCCTGCTTCTCCAGCGCATCGAAAAAATTCTTTTCCGATTCGATATCCGCCCGGATAACGTAAGCAAACGCCCGGATAAGCTGGCGCCCCGCGACGGCCGTTTTTAAAATCTCTTCAAAGTTAACAAAGCTTTGGTGCAGGTTTTTGGCTGAGTAGTACATATTCGCCACATCAACAAAAACCCCCACCCGCTGGAAATGATGTTTCACCGCTTTCATATTCACTCTATTATTTCACACCCCGACATACTTTAGCAAAAAACACGACCCCGCCTTCCGGCGGGGGTCGGTCAGGCTTTTCCCGGAAAGCTTGAAAACCGATCTCGTTTAAAAAGCGGCAGTACTATTTGACCGCTTGTTTAAGACCGTGTCCGGCACGGAAAGCCGGGGTCTTGCTGGCCGGAATGTGGAGAGGCGCTCCGGTTTGCGGGTTGCGGCCCATTCTGGCGGCGCGCTGGCGAACCTCGAAGGTTCCAAAACCCGTAATCGTTACTTTCTCACCCCGGGCTAGCGCGTCGGAAATAGCGTCGATCATCGCGTTAACAGCCCGGTCGGCGTCAGCTTTGGTCAAACCAACTTTACTGGCTAAGGCTTCAATAAGATCCTGTTTAGTCACTTATTTTCACCCCCCTTCAATATCGTAAATATTTTTAAGGCAAAGAATTTAGATCGTTTAAGATAAAACATAGTCGAGCCTAACTATACTTTGCGCCTTATTTCCGGAACCGGCTTCCACGAGCACACTTTGGAAAACGGCCGGTCCGGTCTCCACCCACTCAAAACGCTGGGGCAAAGGCGAGAGCATCCGATGAATAATAATTTCCTTCTTAACCCCTAAAACTGAATCGCGGGGTCCCGTCATTCCTACGTCGGTAACATAAGCTGTTCCTTCAGGAAGTAGGCGGGTATCGGCAGTCGGCACGTGGGTATGCGTTCCCAGCACGGCGCTGACCCTCCCGTCGGCATAAAACCCCAACGCCAGTTTTTCAGCGGTTGCTTCGGCATGAAAATCAACAACCGACACCGTATAATCGCCGGCGGTTTCCTCAAGAACCCGATCAAGAGAGCGAAGGGGACTGTCAACCGGTTGCTCAATAAAGTCGCGTCCTTGAAGATTAATTAAAAGGAGCTTGCCGCTTTTACCCAGATCCACGACCGCATATCCCTTGCCGGGGGTATCCTGCGGATAATTTTCCGGGCGTAATAAAGGAACGGTGCCATTTTGCAGGTCGTCAATAATGTCCGCCTGCCAAAATACGTGATTACCGCCTGTTAAATAGTCTACACCGGCCGCTAAAACCTCGTCAATCGTGGCGCGGGTGACTCCCCGGCCGTGGGCCAGATTTTCGCCGTTGGCTATTATCACATCCGGACCGTACTTCTTTTTCAGTTCGGGCAGTACCTTAGCCACTGTCTGCCGGCCAAGTTTCCCGACAATGTCGCCGATAAAAAGTATTTTCATTTCGCCAGCTCAACTGAGCGCAGCTCTTTAATAACCGTCACTTCGATTTGCCCCGGATAAACCTGCTCTTTTTCGATCCGGTCGGCGATTTTGCGGGAAAGAACAGCCACCGAAGCGTCGTCCGTTTTATCGCTTTTAACAATTACTCGGAGATTCCGGCCAGCGGCTAAAGCGAAAGCTTCTTTCACTTCTTCGAAAGACAAAGCAGTTTCCTCAAGCGCCTTCATCCGGTGTAAGTATTCTTCGTAATCCTCGAACCGGGCCCCGGGGCGGGAACCGGAAACCGCGTCGGCGATCTGGACGATCACTGCCTCTAAGCTGTTAAACGGCTCCTCCGCGTGGTGGGCAGCGGCGGCGTTAATTGTCTTCTCGGGGAAATTAAATTTTTCCATTATCTGCCGGGTTAACAGGGCGTGGGTCCCTTCAACCTCGGACGTTTTAACTTTACCGATATCGTGCAGTAAAGCCGCTGTTTTTACCACTTCCACGTCGGCGCCTAGCTCACTTGCTAAGAGCTTGGCAATTGTCATCACTTCAAGAGAATGGGAAATTAAGTTTTGGCCGTAAGAGGTCCGGAATTTATAACGGCCGAGGAGAGAGAGTAACTCATCCGGTAAGCCGTGGATACCGGCTTCGTAGGCTACGTGTTCACCAGTGGTCTTCAGGTCCTTTTCCAGATTTTCTTTGGCTTTTTCGACTTCTTCTTCAATCCGGTTTGGCTGGATCCGGCCGTCCGCGATCAGCCGCTCCAGCGCCAGCCTGGCTACCTCCCGCCTTAGACCGTCAAAAGAGGAAAGACGGACCTCATCCGGCGCCTCATCCAAATCGATGGTTACTCCGGTTGAGCGCTCCAATGATTGAATATTCCGACCTTTAAACCCGATAATCCGGCCTTTAAAGTCGGCATCCGGCAGCTTCACCCGGGTGGTGGTAAATTCCGGAACGTAATTAACGGCCACGCGTTGGATACTGCTAATCAGAATATCTTTCGCTCTCTGTTCCGATTCTTCCTTTGCCTTCTCCACCGAGTTCTTAATCAGCCGGGCGGACTCAGCCAGGAGTTCCTTTTCCAAACCGGTAAGAATCTCTTTCTTGGCTTCCTCTTTTGATAGCGAGGCGGTTTTTTCCAGCTTTTCCAGCAGGGAAAGGCGCAGCCCTTCCAAATCTTTAAGTTGTCGGTTGATAGTCTCTTCCGAAGCTTTCAGGGCATCTTCCCGGCCATCCAAACGGGAAACCTGGCCCTCTAACTGAGCGGCGCGGTGCTCAACACTTCTTTCCCGCTCGATTAACTGCTCCCTGATTTTTCCCGCTTCCGCCTCGGCCTTGGTCACAATCTCTAAAGCCGTCGTTTTTGCTTCAACGATAAGGCTACGGGCCTCAACCTCGGCTGAAGATAAGCTAGTTGATTTGTTCTCCGTGTCGTTTAATGAATCCATATGGATTTATCTGAAACCGATTAAGTCTAGGTGTTTTTTGGCGTTCTGTCAACCTAAATCAGATGGGCTTTGGAGGTCTGCGAAAACCTGCTTAATTACTTCCCGGGCGATGACGGCGGAAAAGCCATGCCCAAGCAGGTATCGGGTAATTTTAAATTTTCCTTCCCGGACCGGAAGCTTTGTGTAGGCAGGCAACTTCCTTCGGACGGCTTTTAAGGCCAAATCAAACTCATTAGCGCCGGAAGACGCTAAAACCTCGTCGATGATTTCCCGACTTATGCCCTTTTGAGTTAGTTCAAGCTTAATCCGCCACTTGCCTTGTGGCCGGCCGGAATTTTGCCGCTGCTCCAGCCACCACACGGCAAACGAGCGGTCATCAAGCAGTCGGAGCCGACTCAGACGCACTAGGATATTTTCGATGATTAAACCTACTTCCTCCTCCGATTCTGATTTCTTTTTCCGGAAATAATAATTCTTAATATGCGTCCGGATTTCCCGCTCCGACCTTGGCCGGAATTCCAAAAAATGCAGAACGTTTTCGAGAACCTTCCCTTCGTCATTAACTTTCTTCAGCCGAGAAATGTCGTCTTCCGTAATCACCTGACCGGTTTTCAGGCCGCTTTTATAAAGGTCTTCTTCGTTCAATCCGAAAGCGAAACGGCCATCAATAAAAATATTCAATCGGCCGGGTTTTTTCTGGGGGGTAATAGCAGTAACTTCAGGCATAATATTCAACTTCCCTAAAGTGTATTTAACTATTAGTGGTTAATTCGTGGAGAGAATTCGTGGCTTTATTTCCGATTATACTACTCTTCCTCAACGCCTACAGCCAGCGGAGCGGAACCGGTTGTCTTAACCAGCTCTCTGATTTTTTTCTCAATCTCCGAAGCTATTTTAGGATTTGCTCTTAGATAGGCCTTTGCCGCTTCCCTGCCCTGGCCAATCTTTTCCCCGCCGTATTCGAACCAGGCGCCGGATTTCTTAACCAGGTCCATCTCAGTTCCGACGTCAACCAGGCTGGATTCTTTCGAAATACCTTCGTTAAACATAATGTCGAACTCGGCCACCCGGAAAGGCGGGGCGACCTTATTCTTCACAACCTTGACGCGGACGTGATTGCCGGTAACAACATCCCCGTCTTTAATAGATTCAACCCGGCGGATATCCAAACGGACGGAAGCATAAAACTTAAGGGCCTGGCCGCCGGTGGTGGTTTCGGGATTCCCAAACATCACGCCGATTTTCATCCGGATCTGATTGGTAAAAATAACCGTCGTATTGGATTTAGAAATTGCGCCGGCCAGCTTCCGCATCGCCTGGGACATAAGGCGGGCCTGCAGACCCATATGCGAGTCGCCCATCTCGCCTTCAATCTCCACTCTCGGGACTAAAGCCGCGACACTGTCAATGACGACGATGTCAACCGCTCCGGAACGGATCAGTGTTTCGGCGATCTCCAAAGCCTGCTCACCGTTGTCAGGTTGGGAGATAAGAAGATCCTCCGTTTTCACCCCGATTTTTTCGGCGTAAACCGGATCGAGCGCGTGTTCGGCGTCAATAAAAGCAGCCGTTCCGCCTTTCTTTTGGGTTTCCGCGATAATGTGAAGCAGGAGGGTAGTTTTCCCGGAGGATTCGGGACCGAATATTTCAATAATCCGGCCGCGGGGGATTCCACCGATGCCGAGAGCTAAATCAAGCGCTAAAGAGCCGGTGGGGATAACGTCAACGTCAACCCTAGTCCGTTCCCCGAGCATCATAATGGCCCCCTTGCCGAAGTTTTTTTCGATGGTTTCCCGAGCCGTTTTCAACGCTTCGATTTTACCTTTGTTTTCTTTACTTTCTTTCTCCGCCATATTTAATTACAACAACAATATTACACACTTTTGTTCAACTGTCTACAATTAAGAACTTACCAAAAATAAACCGAATTTGCAATACCCATACGGACAGTTAGAAAATAGACTTAGAAATGTTATAAGAATGCAAAGCACGAAGTAAGTTTTTCCTTTGGAAAAAGGTCACTCGGATATAGCTCTATTATCTTTATCCCGTTCTTCTTTGCAAGAAGTGTTTTTCTCTTAAATAGTCGGTCGTATCTTTTTAATACTCCTTTTAGACCAACGAACTCTACCCAGTACTTCCCTTTAACTACAAAGTCGGCTGAAAATTTCCTTTGATTGGGATAATAAACATCCTTGAGGTGTTGAATATTATTTCTCGTGAGAAAATCATCAATTATCTTTTCGCTTAGTGAGTTACAGATATGACCGTCTTTAGCCAACCACCTTTTCGCGAAAAGAACTGGATTCGGTTTAAACCCGGAAGCTAAAATAGCTTTATTCCAGCTCCCAAAAACTCTTCTGAACGGCTGCCAATGGTTATAAAATTCACGTTTTGTGGGAATACGTCCAACTTTCTTCCGAAAGGCTTTTATCTCGTTGATAAGTTGGTTCCTTGTGTATTTAATTTTAAATTTATACGGGGCGTTTCTCCCGCCCCTGCGACACGCATCCTTAAACTGTTCTTCGGTTAGACTTTTGCGAAGTTTTATGATCCCGCGTTGCATTAAATAAAGGTGCTGTCTTCCGGTAAGTTTTATACCCTTTGTATAAACGAAGGCAGTACCTAACCCTATCCCAAGCATCATAGCAACATCGCGATGGGATTTTCCAGCTCTGCGCAAAATACGTGCTTTTCTCTTAGTACTTGGTTTTAGCACTATTTCAATATACCAAAAATAAACCGAAAATGCTAGTTGTCTATATGCAAGATTTATGGTAACTTTTAAAGAGCGGGGTGTAGTTCAACTAGCAGAACGCACGCATGGGGTGCGTGAGGCACCCGGGGCAGCACCGGGCACCCCGACCAAGCCTACAAAATGGACTTAATTTTCCAAGATAGTAAAAAACGAATAATCGATAAGAAAGAGGCTGTTCCTTTTACTTTAGATGATTCAGGTTTTTACCTGGTAGGCGTCGCCGCACGCGCCAAAGATGAAAAACAAGTAGGCGGTACCGACGACGATGACCTTAGAATCGAGTTAGATAAAACAACGTTTCCCCAACTTACCAACTTAAATCGGTATTTAGATTCACCGGCTGCATTCTCTGGAGGCAAACTCAGAGACCGTAAGCAACATGTGCTCACATTAACGAACCTTCAGAAAGGTACCCATAACCTTACATTAATCCCGGACGGTTCTCCAACCTTGGAAGAAATTAATATCTGGAAGCTCCCTTCCCAAAGCACCCTCGAACTAAAAATGAATAATACCGCCGAGGATGGAAACCGTCGGCCTTGGGTGGTGTTTATCTTATTAAACGCTTCCCTTGGAGAGTTTTCAGTCGATCTGACCCTAAAACGCCGATTTATTGATAGTGATGATGTAAAAATAGCTGTTGATGGTGTCATTATCAGAAACAACCGAAGTGTTCTTCATAAATTTTGGTATTTCATAGCTTCTTTATTCGGCCAGGAAATTAAAAGCAACACGTTTAAAACCAAATTAGCTATCGGACTTCATTACATCGAGTTATGGGCAGATCGAATGCCAACCCTTAATTCAATCACGTTTAGGGATCTAATATTCCCCCAATCAGAAGAAAAAGACCCCGTAGAAATTATCAAAGATAAGATTATAGCCATGGCTAGAGAATACGGTTTCGACCCTGAAATGATGCTTCGGGTAGCAAAAAAAGAATCTCAATTCAATCCCCGAGCCGTCTCTCCCGCTGGAGCTAAAGGACTTTTTCAACTAATGCCAATTACAATTGATCAAATTAATAATTTAGGTTACGAGGTTAGCGATGTTTTTAATGTTGATCAAAACATTAAAGGCGCAATGATTTACTTCCAGTGGCTTTCAGGGATGTACCCCAAGGATGAAGAGTACTGGGAAAAGATCATGGCTGCTTGGAATTGGGGGCAAGGAAACTTTCCCAAAGAAGGACCGCTAGGTGCGTGGAAACCCGTTCCAAACGAAACTATTAACTTTATAAATTACGTTTTAAATAGATGAAAATACCTCTCTTTCCGACATTTTTGTTGTTTTCGGTGATTACAGTAAGTTCAGTAACCTTTTGGTTTTATGTCGCGACATTGTATCAAACTTCAAACAAAGCCAGCGTCACCCCCAAGTCTAACTCTCTAACTCAGGAAGTAATAGTGAACTTAAAAGAGAAAGGGCAGGTAATACCAATTAGGATTAAATCCTACGTGACAGATAACTTTGAAGGTAAAACAGACATATTTGTTAATTCGGACAGCACTATACTAACCTCACTACACGGACTACTTCAAAATTCATATGCTATTGACATCGAAAATAACGGAGATGAAGAGCTGGTTGTTGGTGTTGTCTCCGGGAAGTTAGGTAACACAACCTTCTACCGTTATCAGAATGATCAATTAATACCAGTACCAACTCACACTGGAAAACAGGAAGGCTTATCCGGTACCACCTCCTACCACTTTCCTCGATTTAAAGACATCGACAGCGATGGGGTCTTGGAAATGCTTTCTTACCATACTGCTTTCCCATTCGACGAAATAGGGGGACTGGAAGTTTACAAGTTCAACGGAATGAAATTTATGAAAATTGATGAGTATGAGGAGACTACCCAAGATTTCTATTTGTAACTAACAACCGAATAAAGAATATTTAATAAATGATCACCGACACCTATCCTCCATTCCTCGAAAAAATATTGTCCGGTCTTAATGACAAAAAGGTTGAGGTGACTGATATGGAAATGGATCACATCGGCTATCAGACTGCATCCGGCCTCGAATATGAAAAGATGTTACCAGAGGTTGCCAAGCTTGGTCCGCAAATTCATGAGGCCGTTGTTCGGGGGCGGCGGGTCGCCATCTTTAAACTGAACGAGAAACTCAACTACCGAAATTACTTCATCAGCGCGATAGAAGTAATTGAACCTTTAGCCGGGCAAGTGTGCAATTCAGGCTGGGAACATGCCGAATTCGTCATCGGAAACTCTTTTGAGACTTTTCTTAAGAAATACCCAACGGTTGACTGGGACATCAGCGCGATAAATCAGGACACCTTCCCGATGATAAAACTTAAACTGGAAAACGGCCTCCAAGCCAAATTCCACCTCAAACCTGTCTTAGAAATAATTCGGGATATTAAATCATGAAATACTCGGATCGGGTTTACGGGCAATTCAACATTACCGAACCGGTGATTTTAGAACTGATTAATTGCCCGGCCATTCAAAGATTGAAAAAGATCGATCAGGCCGGCTACAAACCGCTTTGGGCAAAGCCGGAAACCAGGGTCAATGGCACAGAAGCCAGCCGTTTCGCCCATTCCGTAGGTGTTTTTATTCTTCTCAACAAATATCAGGCTCCCTTAGAAGAGCAAATAGCCGGCTTAATCCACGATGTCTCTCATTCGGCATTTTCCCACTGTATTGACTATGTTTTGGATTCCGGTTCGGAAAAAGAACACACCCACCAGGACAGGCTCTTTCCCAGTTTTGTCCGTAAATCGGGGATACCGAAAATACTCGAAAAATACGGGTTCGCTCTGGATTATATTTTAGATGACGGAAATTTTCCGTTAAAGGAAAAAGAGTTGCCGGATCTCTGTGCCGACCGGATTGATTATTCGCTGAGAGAAGCCGTTATTTATAATGAGCTGGGTGAAAAAGACCGTAATTATCTTCTAGATTCATTAACCGTAAAAGATAACTACTGGGTATTCAGCAGTTTTGAGAGCGGAAAAAAATACGCAGAGCTGTTCTTCCAATTAAATACAATCTATTTCTCCGGCCTTCCATCGGCAGTAATGTTTCGGGCGGTTGGCGATTGCCTGAAATACGCCTTAAAAGTAGGTTACCTTTCGGAAAACGACCTCTACACTACCGATGAAAAGGTTCTGGGGAAAATTAGAAATAAGGTGGATTCGGACGGGAAATTGAGTGTACTTTGGGACCGGATGAACGGTGTCATCAAAGCCCACAATGACCCAAGCGATTATGAATCAACAGTTTTTTGTAAATCCAGAATAGTCGATCCTTTATTCCTTAATGGCACAAAAGTGCAAAGGTTATCGGAAACTAAGCCGGAGTGGAAAAAGGTCGTCGAGCGGGAATCGAAACCAAAACAATATTTTTTGAAATTTGAAAGGTAACCGGCTAATACTCAACTTCCCACGCTAGCAAAAAATGGTCAAACAGCTAAAACAGCCTAAACGGATTAACTGGCACTTCGTTTATCTTCTAAAATGCTCTGATCGAACGCTATACTGCGGCTCAACTAATAATTTTCAGCGGCGGCTGAGGGAACACAATAAAGGAACAGCAGCCCGCTACACCCGCGGCCGGCTTCCGGTAAAACTGGTTTATCTTGAAAAGCACAGTACGCTCTTATCAGCCAGAGGACGAGAACAAGAAATCAAAGGTTGGACAAAAAGAAAGAAACTGACGTTGATTAAAGATAATGCTCATGAATCTTTAAATAGATAAAAAAAGCTCCGAGTCTTGCTTAGCAAGTCGGAGCTCATTTAACCTGAATTTTGCGGGCGAAGATCAACCCTTCGACAAGCTCAGGATTGTGCTGAGCAAAGTCGAAGCACAAGGAACAAAAATCAAGAAGCTCAAGACTTCAAGATTCAAGCTCCAAGAACCACCTACCGCACGAAACCGGACGCCGACCCACAGTCACCGCTGGCATCACCAAGCCATCTGCGGTAGAACCTGAGCCGACCGCCACTGAAGCAGAAGCACAGGCCGGACTCGAACTCCGCGCCGCCCCCGGATCGATACTCGTCACCCGAACAATCAATGGCCAGGTGCTCGTACTTCTCGAGGTTCTCGAGGCGCTTCGGGTTGGTGAGAAGAACGTGCCCCACCACCCAAGCGGGTAACGGAAACTCGGTCGTACCGCGCTCCATTTCCCAACGGGCGTTCCGTGGGCTGTAACCACCCCACTTTTGACCGGTTTGGGCGGCCAACACCAGAAAATCTCCTGGTTGTTCCTTCTCGAGCTTGGCAATGGCGTCAATTGCCAACTGCCGCATCCGTACCCGGTCAGCTGTCAACTCACCGGCGCGGTAGTTGTGAAACTGCCGCTGACGGGCGAGGTGAGCCAGAACCGTGCTCTCGAGCATTTGCCCGTAGCCCTCACCGTACGGATTCTCGATTCCGAGCTCCACCGCGACGCGGCTAAGCTTGGGAATGATGAACAAGCCGTCGGCGGCCTGAGGAACCGCAATTCCCTTGGCCACTTCAACAACGTGTGATGCGTCAAGGTAAGGGTAAAAGTCTTGCAAGACCTTCTGTTGATCAAAGATCGTCGTGGGACTCCAGCCCTTCGGGTAGAAGTAGCGGACCTCCGTCTTCTCCCTGGCGAACGGATTAGCCATCTCCCCGATAACCTTGACGAGTAACTCGCGGGGGATTGTGCCGTTGCCGATTCTGAGAAGAAAATCAAAGTTCTCCAACCACCTTTGAATCTCCGTCGGACCAAAATTGTGCTCGTCGAAGCGCTCGATTAACGCCTTCAACGGGCCCCAGATAAATTGAGTAGCCATTTGGCCATCTCCTTTCTTTTCTCCTAAATTTTGGTGCTAATTAATAAGAGTGCTAAACCGAATACCTGCCCTCCTTTCTTTATCTGCTGCCATATGAAAACAGATAGAACCGACTATAGAATAATAAAAAAACGGGAATTTGTCAACTATAAGATATTAGCGTTTTGACCACTGGGGTTTGCGGCGGGCGCGAAGGTGCCCGTACTTTTTTCTTTCCTTCATTCGGGAATCCCGGGTTAAAAGCTTCTCGGTCTTCAGTAAAGCCCTGAATTCGGGATTAAATTCGACCAAAGCCCGGGACAACCCGTGCGTAACGGCTTCCAGCTGGGAGTAAATTCCCCCGCCGCGAACTTTAATTGAGCCGGTAAATTTTCCCAAGACATCCGTAATTTGAAACGGCCGGAGATAAGAAGCCTCAGCCTGTTCCCGGGTCACGGAATGAAAATAAGCCGCAATCGGTAACCCGTTAACAACCATGCCCGCACCAGCCCCTTTGCCTTTTTCGAAAAGCCAAACCCGGGCCACCGAGGTTTTCCGCCGGCCCGTACCCGAGAAAAATTTTCCTTTGACAGGCTTCTCCGCCGTAACTGTTGTTTTTTCTTTAACCATTCGTCTCCTTCACGTTCGCGAATACTACCTTTTGCGGAATCTTATCGTCAACATAAAGATGCAATCGGGCGAGCCGGGTAGCCCGGAATTTATTATCCGGCAACATCCCCAAAACAGCCTTGCGCAAGACCTCTGTCGGACGGCGGACAAAAAGCTTTCCGTAAGTTTCCTTTTTTAAACCGCCGGGATAGCCGGAATAACGGTAATATGTTTTGTCCTTTTCTTTTGCTCCGGTTACCTTGATCTTACCAATATTAGTTACCACCACACAGTGACCCAAGTCCAGATAATTAACGTAACGGACCTCATTTTTCCCCATCAGTAATTTACTGATTTCAACCGCAAGCCGGCCCAAGATACGCCCTCGGCCGTCGAGCAAATACCACTTCCGGGAAACTTCTTTGATCTTTAACGGCTTAGTTTTAATCATAGTTATTTGGTTGTCTTTTTCTTTAACTTAGTTTTTTCCCCGAGAGCCGGACTTTTTACTTTTGCCGGTTTCTTTTCTTTAGCTTTGTTCTTTTTTGCCGGAGCTTCTTTTTTCGAAAGGGCAGTCACCCATTCTAAACGGGCCATTTCCGCCCCATCCCCTCGGCGCGGCCCGAGCTTTATTAAACGGGTAAAACCGCTTTTCGTCGAGGAAAGGAGCGGGATGTCGTGAGTAAAAAAATGCGCGGCCGCTGCTTTTTCAGTGAAAGAGTTATAGAGCTGACGGCGGCTGGCTAACGTCTGGCGGCTGGCGGACGAAATTAGGGACTCGAGCGGAGCCTGAAGGTATTTTGCCTTAGCCAAAGTCGTCGTCAACTTCCCGTTCTTAGCGAATGCGGTTATCAGATTTTTAAGAAGAAGGGCTCGGTGATCCGGCTTCCGATTTAGTTTTTTCTTATCGATTCGGTGGCGCATGGCTGATTTTTATCCGGCCCGCCAACCCTGTTTCTTAAGAAGCTTGTCGACCTCGGAGACGGCCTTTTGCCCAAACCCGCGAAGTTTAAGTAATTCGTCGTCGCCCTTAGTCAGGAGCTCCTCAAGCGTCTTAATCTTGCCGGAAAGAATGGCGTTGGTCGTCCGGGTCGATAAACCTAAATCTTCAATCGGCATTTTTCTTTCCGACTCGGAGAGGGCTGTCGTTGTAAGCAGCGCCGGGGCGGCGGGAGTTTCTTCAATCACCCGCTCACCGCTAATAACTTTAAAGTATTCCAATATAATCATTGACGCTTTCTTTAGCGCGTCGGGGGCTGAAATCGTCCCATCAGTAGTAATCTCTAAAACCAGGCGGTCCAAATCAGTCTCGCGGCCAACCCGTGTCGGTTCCGTAGTATAGACGGCTGAAGTGACCGGGGAGTAAACGCTGTCGAGAACCAATACACCTATTTTTCCCGACGGGCGCTCTTCGGAAGCAACGTAACCGATTCCTTTTTCAGCGGTTAACTCAACGCAAAAGCGGGTCTTGCTGTCGGCCAAAGTCGCCAAGTGCAAATCCTTGTTAACGATCTCCGCATTTCCCAGCACTTCAAAGTCCCCCGCGGTCACGTCTTTAGGACCCTTAACGTCAACTTTTAAAGTAACGGGATTATCATCAAAAATTTTAATTCTTATCTTTTTGACGTTTAGGGAAAGCTGCACGGTATCTTCTTTCACTCCGGGAACGGAAGTAAATTGGTGGGGTACCCCGTCGATCCGCATTTGGGTCACGGCAGCGCCGGGAAGCGAGGAAAGAAGAACCCGCCTAAGTGCGTTACCGATGGTGTCGGCATAACCGGTCGGCAAAGGTTCAAAAACGAACTTACCGTAATTGGCTTTTTCCTCTTCGGTTTTTATCTTAAGTAAGTTAATTAACTGATCGATTACCATAATTATATTTAAATCAAAAAAAACCCGCCCGCCGTGCCGGAGGGGAAAATCCAGACTACCTGCCTGAATAATACTCTAAAGCAAGGGTTTCGTCAATATCCGGCTCAATTTCCGTATTTTCAGGCAATCGGACGACCAAAACAGTCATTTTCTTCCGGTCAAGCTTTAACCATCCCGGCACTACGGCCTCTTCCGACAAGGAAAAACGGGAAAGAGAAAGGGCATCGTCAACATTCAATAAATACGAAGCGGTCAAAACCCGGCGTCCGTTAACCTTAACCTTGCCGTGCCGGATCAGCTGTTTCGCATTGGCGCGGGAAGAAACCCCTATACGGTAAAGGACATTATCCAGCCTCCGCTCCAACAGGGTTAACAAAGAAACAACTCCGGATTTTTTTAGGCGCCGGAAAGCGACGACATAATTTTTAACCTGACGATCACGGATTAAGTAAGCCTGTTTTATTTTCCGGGCTTCTTTCAACCGCAGCGCGTATTCGGAAGGGCGGCGCATTCCCCGCCGTGATTTAACCGCTAAGTTGCCTGTTCGTTCTCTTGTAACTTGGTAAGCCATAATAATTAAACTCTTCGACGCTTTTTCGGCCGGCAGCCGTTGTGCGGCACCGGCGTAACGTCCGCGATAGAAGTAACCTGAAGTCCGCCGGTTTTCAACGATTTGATCGCTGCGTCCCGGCCCATCCCCGGCCCCTTAACAAAAACAGCTACTTCTTTAAGCCCGGCTTCGACCGCTTTCTTGGCCGCCGCAGAGGCCGCCGCTGAGGCAGCAAACGGGGTGGACCGGCGGGAACCGGAAAAACCGACCGCGCCCGGAGTGGACCAGCAAAGAGTTTGTCCCTCACTATCCGTAATAGTTATCGTCGTATTGTTAAACCCACTGGTAATAAATACTTTTCCGATACTGGATTTTAAAACTTTTTTCTTTTCCATAATCTTAATAGGTCCTTCGTCGAAGACTCCTCGGGATTAATTCGATCACCGAAAAACTCAACTGAGTTTTTCGGATCTCATCAAACTTTTCTAATTCCGCCGATTGCCGATCGCCGGCCTTTCTTCGTCCGGGCATTAGTTTTTGTCCGCTGGCCATATACCGGAAGACCTTTAATGTGACGCAACCCCCGGTAGCTACTGATCTCTTTCAATCGTTTAATATTTGTCGCTTCAATCCGCCGCAATTCCCCTTCCACCGGAAACTTTTTTTCAATTATGTCTTTTATCCGGAGAACCTGCTCTTCGGTCAGGTTTTTCGCCCTAAGGTTAGGGTCTATTTTTGCCTCAGCTAAAACTACATTCGACAGAGCCCGCCCGATCCCGTACATATAGGTCAGAGCAATTTCGATTCTTTTGTCGTTAGGAATGTCAACGCTGGAAATCCGTACCATATTTTAAAATTCCTTACCCCTGCCGCTGCTTATGTTTCGGGTTTTTACAGATAACCCTAACCACTCCGCCCCGGCGGACAATTTTACAATCTTTACAAATTTTCTTGACCGAAGATCTGACTTTCATATCTTTAGTAATTTAGCGATACCGGTAAGTAACCCGACCCCGCTTAGGGTCATAAGGCGTAACCACCAAACGCACCCGATCCCCAAGCAATATTTTTATAAAATGCAGTCTCATTTTTCCGGAGACGTGGGCTAAAACCTCGCGGCCGTCAACGAGTTCGACCCGAAACATCATATTTGGCAATGCCTCTTTAACTACCCCATCAATTTCACTAACTGCCTCTTTCACCATAGAATAGAATAGTTTAACAGATATCTAAAGTGTTTGTCAACACTATAGGACCGCCCGACCCAATAGTGACAGTTTGTTCAAATAATCCGCCCAATTTCCCGTCTAGCGTCCTAATTGTCCAGCCGTCTTTCTCCACCGCTAAATTGAAAGACCCTTCGGTGTAAATAACCTCAATGGCTAAGGTCATCCCTTCCTTCAAGTGCAGACCTGACCCTTTATTCCCAAAACAGGGAATCGCCGGATCTTCGTGTAACTCCCGCCCGATTCCGTGACCGACTAAGTCCCGGACAACATTATACCCATGGCTTTCGATTGTCTGCTGAATGACCGAGGAGACGTCACCCACGCGGTTGCCAACCTTACACTGACCGATTGCACTGTTCAGCGCCTCACGTCCGACGGCTAAAAAGGACAGCCTTTTCGAAAGGTCTTCTTTTGAAAACTCTGACTCATTCGCCACTGTCTTCCCACCGACCACAACCGTCCAGGAAATATCGGAGTGAAAACCTCGATAGTATACACCAAGATCGACCGAAAGCAAATCACCGTTTTTTAAAATCCGGCCGTTAGGGATCCCGTGAACAACCCCTTCATTAAGGTTAAGACAGGTAGAAAACTTATATCCCTCAAACCCTTTAAACGACGGGACGGCGCCGGCAGCCAATATTTTCTGCCCGGCCAACCGGTCAAGCTGCCGCAGAGTCATCCCCGCGTGCGCTTCCCCGATGACCTCTCTTAAAGCTTGGGCGGCGATCTTCCCGCCCGTTGCCATTATCTCAATTTCCTCGTCCGTCTTAATTGTTATCATTTATATTGATTCTGCCACTCGGCCAAGAATAAGGCGGTTGACCGCTTCAGTCGATTGACTGTTATCAACCCGAGAAAGGATTCCCCGTTCTTCATAATATTTAATAATCGGCGAGATGGTCTCTTTGTAGGCGTTAAACCGGGACTGAATTATCGCAAGGGAGCTATCATCCGCCCGGACTTTACCGGTGACCGCTTTGTCGTTTTCCGCCCGGACCCGGAGACGATCTAAGGCAATCGCATCCGGCGTATCCAAATAAAAAACGAGACGGATTTTCTGACTTTTATCACTAAGAAAAACATCCAGGAGTTTGGCCTGACCGGTGGTCCGCGGCCAGCCCTCGAGGACAAAGCCATGTCCGAGAGCGGTTTCCAGTTCCGGCTTTAGTAGCTTAAAAGCAATCGGGGTCGGAACCCATTTACCTTTTCCCCAGTAATTTTTAAAGGCGGAAATCCCAAGAGGAGTATTTTTTTCCAGCTCGTGCCGGAAAAGCCGGCCGGAGGAGATATGCGTCAGGTCCAAATCTTTGGCCAGCAAAGCGGCTTGGGTACTTTTCCCACACCCCGACAAACCCAAGATAATGAAGTTCATTTCCTCTTGATTCTAGCACAACTAAGCCGTAAATCAAAGGGAGAGGTGTCTAAGTTCCTTCCTGCCACGAGGCCAGGTAGGCTTTCTGCTCCGAGGTTAGAGAGTCGATTTGGATCCCCATCGCCTTGAGTTTTAAGGCGGCAATTTCAGCGTCGGCGTCGGCCGGGAGAGTGTAAACACCCGCTTGAAGTTTTCCTTTGTTTATCACCAGGTACTCGGCCGCCAAAGCCTGGTTGGCAAAGGACATATCCATTACCTCGGCGGGATGGCCTTCGGCGGCAGCGAGGTTAACCAAACGGCCTTCTGCCAAAATATTTATTTTTCGGCCATCTTTTAAAGTGTACTCGTCAACAAATTGCCGGATGTTCCGTTTCTTCACCGCCATTTTTTCCAGGGCCGGAATATTAAATTCGACATTGAAGTGGCCGGTGTTGCAAACAATTACACCATTTTTCATAGCATTAAAATCCTTTTCATTAATTACATTTTTATCCCCGGTGGCTGTAATAAAAATATCACCAATTTTGGCCGCCGGGAAAATCGGCATTACCCGGAAACCATCCATTACGGCCTCCAAGGCCTTTAGAGGATCAACTTCGGTGACAATTACGTTGGCCCCCATTCCTCGGGCTTTAGCAGCTACTCCCCGCCCGCACCAACCGTAACCGCAGGTTACAAAGGTCTTGCCCGCCAGTAAGACGTTGGTAGCCCTTAATATTCCATCCAAAGAGGACTGCCCTGTGCCATAGCGGTTATCAAAAAGGTGCTTGGTCAGGGAATCGTTCACAGCAATCACCGGTAATTTTAACGCCCCCGCGGCGTCCATCGCCTTCAGCCGGATTACCCCTGTGGTTGTTTCCTCGCTACTGCCGACCATAACGGATAGTTGCTTAGGACGGTGGCGGTGCAGGTCGGAAACCAAATCCGCCCCGTCATCCATCGTCAGGTTTGGTTTTTGGTCGAGAACTGCAGAAAGATGGCGGTAATAGGTTTTGGTGTCTTCGCCTTTAATAGCAAAAACGGGAATATTAAAATCCTTAACGAGAGAGGCCGCGACGTCATCTTGAGTTGAGAGAGGGTTGCTCGCACACAGAAACAGTTTCGCTCCCCCGGCTTGTAAAGTAAGCATGAGATTAGCCGTCTCCGCGGTTACATGCAAACAGGCGCCAATAACTAACCTCTTCAGCGGTCTGGTTTTCTTAAAACGCTCACCAATCAGTTTTAGAACGGGCATCTCCCGACCCGCCCATTCGATTCTTAGTCGTCCTTTAACGGATAATTGTAAATCTTTAACGTCGTAAGTTTGCATTTCGATTTTCAAGACTACTCATTATAGATGATTCGGGCCGATAACTTAAAGTAGTTTTTTGCCTCTTTAACCAATTTCCCTCTTTCCTTTACAGACAAATTAAATGAGTCACTACGCATCAAAGCAACTTTTCCACGGATAAATGCGCGATAAGCTTCATAAAAACGTAGGAGGCCAGAACTAACTATTTCGTAATCGGCAGTTTCTTTCAGGTAACTAGCAATTAAGATCTTAGCCATATCGCATCTGCCCAAGTATTTTAAATCCATCGATAGGAAAGCAATATCAGCAGCACAGTCTAGACAACTCAGCTCTTTGTTAAACTCAATAGCATCAAAAATTACCGGAAAAGTCCGACTGCCTTTTCGACCAACGAAGATGTTTCCCGTGTGCAAATCGCCGTGACCATCTCTGATCCGTCCTTTTTTGACCCGATTATCAAACAAGCTTCTATTGTTATCTAAAAATAAATGAACTGATTCTTTGAGTCTTTTGTAGTCGGGGGAAGAAATAAAAACGCCAACGAACTTTTCTGTTTGATCAAAATTCTGCTGCCAAAACTTTTTAACACTTCGGTAACCACCAAAACGGCCGGTCTTTTCAGCTTTTAAGACTTGATGAAAGTGAGCAAGCTGCTTACCCAATGCCACGAAAAACTTCCTTCCAACTTTCTTCCGTTTAAGCACAATCGAAAGCTTATCTTTTTCTTCGAGGCGAACCATCTTAAGAGCATAATCAACAATATTTCCCGTATTTGAACCGAATAATACGGTCCCGTGTTTTTCGGTAACAGGTAAAACGTGAACATAGAGGTCAGGACTCAGAAGGCTATTCTTTGAAAGCTCTCCCAAACAAAAAAGCTTACGACTAGAGATCTTCTGATAATCACAAAAACCGAGGTCAACCGGTTTCTTGGTCTTATAGACAAAATCGTCAGTGAGATAAAGTCTGGAAATTAGGGTATCAATTACTTCAAGAGTGTGTGTTGGCTCCTCAAACGAGTTCCTATTTATGAAACGGGTATAGTCGGTGGTAACCACAACTTGAAATTAAAGCCCGGGGATGCCAAGGTCGCCTAAGTCGCCCTGGACTTTTTTCGCCGCTTTCTTTTGGACATCTTTCAGCGCCCGGTTAAGAACGTCTTTTACCCGATCGTTCTTTTCCCCGTCAATCACAATCTCCTCAACGTGCTGATCGCCGCGGATAATTATTTTAATTCCCTTTTCTTCAATTTCAGCCGTTACCGCCGCCATTTTCCGGCGCATATCATCCGACTTTCTTTTTAATTCGTAAAGATTTTTTATTTTATCCAACATAGGAATTAGTGCAAAAATCCCTCATAATCGCGGACGACCATCAGGGAATCGACTTGCCGCAACGTTTCCAAAATAACCGAAACTACGATCAGTATACTACTCCCGCCGATAGTCAGGGAGAAAACATTGGTGTAACCCGAAAGGAGAGATGGAATAACCGCGACGGCTCCGAGGAAAACGGCGCCGGCTAAAGTTACCCGGACCAGCACCCAGCTTAAATAATCGGTTGTCGGCCGGCCGGGACGGATACCGGGAATAAAACCACCGTATTTTTTTATTTCGCCGGAGATTTTTTCGGGGTTAAACGTCACCGCCGTATAAAAATAAGTAAAGGCCACGACAGCGA
Organism: Patescibacteria group bacterium; assembly: GCA_038063895.1. Taxonomy (GTDB): domain Bacteria; phylum Patescibacteriota; class WWE3; order JAMCXX01; family JBBTUG01; genus JBBTUG01. The sequence goes on from JBBTUG010000012.1 coordinate 92,285, forward strand.
GAAAATAGAAAACATTGTAAGAGAGACTGCTTTGGTCAAAAAAAGCCAGCATCTTCCGAGACAGGTCCTGCCAAAGTGGATTGGCCAGGGAGCCTATGAAACGGGCGGCAATCGTGGGCAGTAAAATCAGGGAGAGAGCAAAGATAATCGGAATCATTCCCGCCTGGTTAACCCGGAGCGGCAAATAGGTCGATTGGGTCTGGTAGGTCAGACTGCCCCGGACCCGGCGGGCGTATTGAACCGGAATCCGCCGGACCCCTTCGTTAATAAAAACAACTGCCGCGATGAGTAAAACCGCCCCGCCGATAATAAAGCCGAAGGTCAGGAAATTTTCGGGGGTTAAAGTCGCTAAACTTTGGCCGACGGAAGTGACAACACCGGAAAGAATTGAGCCGAGGATGATCATCGAAATCCCGTTGCCGATCCCATACTCGGAAACCAGCTCTCCCAACCACATTAATAATACCGTTCCGGCAGTTAACGTAATTATTAGAACCATCAGGGAAAACGGGTCCAAATTGTTAACAATCCCCTGGCTTTGAAAAAGCGCGTAGGTCGCGTAGCCCTGTAACGCGGACAAAGGCACGGCCAGAAAACGCGTGTACTGATTAATCCTTTCCCGCCCGTACTCACCCTCTTTCGACAGCTCCTCCAGTTTCGGAAAAACCATCGTCAGCAACTGAATAATAATTGAAGCGTTAATGTACGGATTAAGGCCTAAAGCGGCAATCGAAAAATTCTGCAGCCCGCCGCCGGAAAATAAATTAAAGAAACCGAAAATAGCGTACCGGTCGAGAAGCTGTTGCAGCGCGGGCAAATTAACGACGGGAATCGGCAGATGGGAAATTAAACGGAAAACAGCAAAGATAAATAGCGTGAATAAGATGCGGCGGCGCACCTGAGGAACGGAAAAAATATTTCTAAACGCGGAAACCCACATTGTATCCTAAGTTAAGCTGCCGCCGGCAGCCTCAATTTTTTTCCGGGCCGCAGCGGAAGCTAAAAAACCTTTAAAATTCAGCTTTTTCTTTAAGTCACCCTGGCTAAGGATTTTAACTTTACCCTTGATGCTTTTTCGAATAATCTTCAACCGCTGGAGATCCGCCACCGTAACGTCCTGTCCTGATTCCAGTTTGGCAAAACTTCTAAGGGAGATGGCAAAAGGCTGCGGACGGTGGGAATGAAACTTAGGCAGTTGTGGCAACCGCCAGACTAAGGGCTGCTGACCGCCTTCGAAAGACTGCTTGACGGTCTCCCTCGCCCCCTGCCCTTTTTGTCCCCGCCCTGAAGTGTGGCGTCCCTTTCCGCTGCCGTAACCGCGACCAACTCTCTTTTTTGTCCGGCGCTTCGATCCTAGTTTTGGCAGACTATTTAAGTTAATCATTAGATTTTTTTACCTCCCGGAGCGCCAGTTTTCCAGCGAAGAGACTGCAAAGCCTTAAAAGTTGCCGCGATATTACTGGCCTTATTATTGGTGCCCAAAATCTTTGCCGTCACATCCCGGATACCCGCAAGATGCAAAATAGCCCTGACCGGACCGCCGGCGATAAGTCCTGTGCCCTTCGGAGCGGGTTTAAACAGTATTTGCGCGGCGCCTTCTTTGACTAGAACCGAGTGGGGAATACTGCCGCCGGAAACCACCGTAATAATGTTTTTCTTCGCCCGGCTAGTCGCTTTTTGGACGGCGGACGGAACTTCGGCGGCTTTGCCCAGTCCAACCCCGACCCGGCCCTTACGGTCGCCAATGGCCATTAACACCGCGAAACTAACCCGATTTCCGCCCTTCGTTTTTTTCGAAACGCGGTTCACCTGGATTACTTTCTCCTCAAATTCTTTTACTTGTTGGTCGTAAGCCGGTCTCATAAGATAATTAGAAAAGTAAACCACCCTTCCGGGCACCCTCGGCAACTGCTTTTATACGCCCATGATAACGGAACTCCCCCCGATCAAAAACAACCTTATCAATCCCCGCTCCAAGCGCTTTTTTAGCTAAAGCGCCACCGACTAACTCCGCTTTTTGGAGTTTGGTTAATTTATCCTTGACCTCAAGACTACGGTCATCAGAACAGAGAAGGGTTCTCTGAGTTTTATCATCAATTAACTGCGCGTAAATATACTTGCTCGAACGGAAAACCGATAAACGGGGCCGGTCGCAGTGGCCGCGGATCGCTCCGCGGTTGCGCCGGGCTCTTTGCCGACTCCGAAGAATTGCATCTTTTGTTTCGCCGATGACTTCGATCATATTATTTGGCTCCAAAACCGGTGCCGACCTTACCTGCTTTACCGGCCTTTTTCCGTAAAATTTCGCCTGCGTACTTGATTCCTTTTCCTTTATACGGCTCGGGGGGACGGACGGCTCTTATTTTCGCCGCAACTTCCCCAACCAGTTGTTTATCAAGACCGTGAACTTTTATTTTTGTGTCTCCCTCCAAACTGAAGGAGATACTCTCCGGCGGCAGAATCTTCACCGGATGGGAAAAACCGACGGTTAAAATCAGAGCCTCGCCGTCTTTTTTCGCCCGGTAACCGACCCCGGAAAGCTCCAGGCCGCGGATAAACCCGTCGGAAACCCCCGTCAGGGCGTTGGCCAATTTCGTCCGGTACAATCCCCAGAGGCTTCTAATATCCTGGGTGTCTTCCGAAATACTAAGAGTTATGCTCCCGTCGGTTAGAACCACGTTCAGGCTGGCGGGCAAGTTTAAAACCAATGTCCCCTTGCTCCCGCTAAGGGTTATAACCGAGTCCTCAATTTTACACTTAACTTCTGCGGGAAGTAATACCGCTTTTTTTCCGATTCTTGACATATTATTTTAAGATACACAACACTTCGCCACCCAAAGATTTGCGGTGGGCTTCTTTTCCGGAAAGGACCCCGCGGGAAGTAGAAACGATGACTACCCCTTCACGGGAAAGCTTCCGGAGCTGGTCACTTCCGCGGTATATCCGGCGGCCGGGTTTCGAGAGATGATCAATGCGGTTAAACAACGGTTGCTGGTTTTCCCCATACGCCAAGTCTAAATGAAGTTTTATTCGGGAACCTTCTTTAAATTTCTTCACTTGGGATAAATAACCGGTTTCCTTAAGAACCCCGGCAACCGTTTCGACGAAACGGGAATAAGGAATCTCTAAAGAAGCTTCTTTGACCGCAGCGGCATTTCGGAAGCGGGCGATAAAATCGCCGATTGGATCGTTTACCATGATGCTTTTCTCATTCCGGGCAACTCACCCTTTAAGGCCAACTCGCGAAAACAGATACGGCAAACACCGAATTTTCGGATATACGCACGGGGACGGCCGCAAAGTTTGCAGCGGTTGTAGGCGCGGACTTTATATTTCGGAGTTCTAAGTTGTTTCGCAATTAACGATTTTTTCGCCATAATTACTCTTTCTTCGGTTTGGCAAAAGGCCAGCCCAAAAATTTTAACAGTAGATACCCCTCCTCATCCGTTCCGGCATTGGTCGTAACGTTAATACCTAAAGTTTTTATCCGGTCAACCCGATTCGGATTAATCTCCGGGAAAACCGTATGTTCCAAAAGTCCGAAGTTGTAGTTTCCTTTACCGTCAAAAGAAGCGCGGGGCAGGCCGTGAAAATCACGGACCCGGGGGAGGACGACGTGGATCAGCTTTTGGAGGAAACCCCACATCCGTTCCCCCCGCAACGTTACCACAAGGCCGATTGGCTCGCCAGCCCTTATTTTAAAACCGGCTTCGGCTTTCTTCGCGCGGCGGATAGCCGGCTGGAGACCGGTAATCGTTTTTAAATCGTCGCGGTAAGATGCTAGGAGCTTCGGATCGTCCTTCGCAACTCCGATACCCATATTCACAATGATTTTCACGGGTTTCGGACAGGCCATCGCCGTCTTTAACTTTAACTCCTGCATTAATTTATTTTTAACGTCTTTGTCGTAAAGACTTCTTAGTTCATTCATATTTCGGCCTGACACTTCCGGCAAACCCGAATCTTGGCAGAGGAACTGACTTTATAACCGATCCGGGTCGGCTGCTGACATTTAGGACAAAGCAACGCCACCTTGCCGACAGCTAGTGGCTTCTCAATTGCCTGAATTCCACCCTTGTTGCTTCCCGAAGCCTTAAGATGTTTTTTTACCGTATTCGCTCCGGCAACCAAAACCGAACCCGCCGAGCCATAAACATGGGTTACCTCCCCCGTTTTCCCCCGGTCTTTTCCTGACAATATTTTTACTTTATCGCCTTTGTGAATTTTCATATTAATAACTTACTCTCTACCAAACCTCCGGCGCCAACGAAACTATTTTCGGATAATCCTTATCGCGCAACTCCCTCGCGACGGGACCGAAAATCCGGCTGCCCCGGGGATTACCGTCTTTATCAACTACCACCGCGGCGTTCTCATCGAAGCGGATATAGCTGCCGTCGCGGCGGCGACTTTCTTTCCGGAGACGGACGACCACCGCCCGAACAATTTCGTGATCCTTAACGATACCAGTCGGAATAGCCCCCCGGACGACGCAGGTAATTAACTCCCCCAAACCGGCCTCGAGTTTATTTGAGGCCTCCGGAATACCGACGACTTTCAATTTTTTGGCTCCGGAGTTGTCCGCGACGTTAAGAAGGGAATACCGTTGGATCATTCTTTTTTACCCTTTCCGGCAGCGGGTGCGGCGACAACCTCAATCACTTTCCAAAACTTATCTCGGCTTAAAGGCCTGGTCTGCTCGATCACCACGACTGCGCCCAGTTCTAATTTCTCTTCGGTGTGGGCCTTAAATTTTTTCGTCGTTTTCTGCACCTTCTCGTAAAGAGGGTGTCTTTTGGACTTCTCTACGGCCACAACCACCGTTTTGTCCATCTTATTGGAAATAATTTTTCCGGTAAATTTTTTGTGAATCATAAATATTTTTTCGCGTTTTCTTTACTCAGGGAAATCTCGGCGAGAAACTTTCTCTCGGTCATAACTGTTTTTATCCGGGCTAAATTCCGGCGTAATTTCCGGACCACGTTAGTATCTTTAACTTTTCCCGATTGACCGGCGACTTTCTGATTAAAAAGCCCGAGCTCAGACTTTAACAATTGGGTATTCAGCTCTTCATCGGTTTGTTTCCGAAGGTCGCCTGTTGTCTGATTCATAATATTTTATTTCTCCCCGATAAATTTAGTCCGGATCGGCAACTTCTGCGACGCCCTTAAAAGGGCTTCTTCGGCAACTATCCGGGTAACCCCGCCTATCTCGAAGATAATTCGTCCGGGGCGGACGACTGCGGCGTAATGATCAACCGGGCCCTTACCGCCACCCATCCGGATCTCCGGCGGCCTTTTCGTGACAGGCTTGTCCGGGAAAATCCGAATCCAAAGACGGCCGCCGCGCTTCGTGAAGTGGGAAATTGTCTTTCGGGCTGATTCAAGTTGCCGTGCGGTCAGCCAGCAATTCTCCATAACTTTCAATCCGTAATCGCCGAAAGCCAAAGACGTCCCCCGGCTGGCCGGTCCTTTCATTATCCCACGCATCTGACGGCGGTACTTGGCTCTTTTTGGTTGCAGCATATTATTTCCCCTCGACCTCCCCTAAGTAAACCCAAACCTTAACTCCGATAGTCCCGTAACTGGTAAAAACGGTCGAACGGGCATAATTGATGTTCGCCCGCAAAGTCTGGGAAGGAACCGAACCTTTAACTACCTTTTCCCGCCGGCTGATGGATGATGGCCCGGAAAGAACGCCGGAACAGATAATCTTCACACCTTTGGCCCCGCGGGACATTACTTTCTCGGCCGTGTTATTCATTACCCGGCGGATCGGCATCCGCATTTTTATCTGACGGACAACATCCTCACCCACGAGCTTACCGGAAAGCTCCGGCACCTTGACCTCTTCAACCACCAGGTCTATCTTCCGGTCGAGGAGCTTATTCAACCCGGCCTTCAGAATGTTTAAGGTAGAACCGCCCCGTCCTATGACCACTCCCGGTCGGGAAACCTTCAATATTACTTTTATCTTCTCCGCTTCCCGCTCAATCTCTAAATCGGCAATTCCTGAAGAAGCGGCGTTTTCTTCCAGATAACGGCGGATGTAAACGTCCGCTAAAGCCGTCCGTCCATATTCCTGGCCCCTAGCAAACCAGCGTGATTTCCACTCCTGACTGACGCCCAATCGAAAACCTAACGGATGAGTTTTTTGTCCCATTATTTTTTATTAACCTCCCCCAGACTGACGGAAATGTGGCTGGTTCTTTTTAAAATCGGGTGCCAAACGCCCCGGGAAACCGGTTGTCCACGCTTTAGCATTGGACCGCCATCAACACGGATTTCAGTAATCTTCAATTCTTCTTTTGTTTTTCCACTCAACTGACGGGCGTTCGCTGCCGCCGAAAGGAGAACTTTAAGCAGAAAATGGGCAGCTTTCTTCGGAGTCGTCCGCAGCAGCTTCTCCGCTTCAACAACCGTCAGACCGCGGATAGCGTCCACGACCAAGACGGCTTTCTTCGGCGAAATTTTTATATTACTTAATTTGGCGGTGGCTTTCATAATTAAACTCTACCTTCTGACAAGGCCGACTTGGAGCCGCGCTTTCCGTGTTTCCTAAAAGTCCGGGTTAAAGAAAATTCCCCGAGACGGTGACCAACCATTGCTTCAACGACATAAACCGGAAAATGAGCCCTGCCGTTGTGGACTCCAATCGTCAGACCGACCATCTCCGGACTGATCATTGACGCCCGCGCCCAAGTTTTAATGGGTTCGCGCGAACCGCTCTTTTTAGCGGCCAAAACTTTTTTTAATAATTTTTCGTCCAAATAAGGACCTTTTTTTAGACTTCGGCTCATCTTAAACCTCCCCTTCGGGAAACAATATATTTATTAGTGTGGTGACGGCGGCGGGTTTTAACTCCCCGGGCCGGTTTTCCCCACGGTGTTTTCGGACCGGGCATCCCCAACCCCGAACGGCCTTCGCCGCCTCCGTGCGGGTGGCTGCCGGGATGTTGGGCCACACCTCTGACCGTCGGTCTGATTCCCCGCATCCGGCTTCTTCCGGCTTTCCCCAGCTTAACATTTTTCCGGTCGATATTTCCCAGTTGTCCGATTGTGGCCCGGCAAACAGCCAGAAATTTTCGGACTTCCCCGGATGGCAACTTAACCTGGACGTAACCCTTCTCTTCACGGGCAGTCACCATCGCCGCCGTTCCGGCGCCGCGGACTATCTGCCCGCCCCGGCCGGGATGAAGCTCCAAATTATGAATCGCTACACCGACGGGAACTTTCTCTAAAGGCAAGTTGTTGCCTAATACCGGTTCTGCTTCAAGACCTGAAACAACTGTATCACCGACCTTTAATCCCAAGGGAGCAGGAATGTAACGCTTCTCGCCATCCTGATAGGCTAACAAAGCGATACTTACCCCACGGTTCGGATCATACTCAAGCGCCGTAACCTTCGCGGTAATATTATCTTTATTCCGTAAAAAATCAACTACCCGGAAAAGATGCAAGGTTCCCCCACCCCGGTGGCGGATCGTTACCCTGCCGGCGGCATTCCGTCCTCCGTGACTTTTAATTTTGAGTAACAGACTTTTCTCCGGCGCCTTTTTCGATAAATCAGCCCGGCTGATATCCTGCCGGAAACGGAGACTGGAGGTCACGGGTTTATAAGTTTTCATTTCTTTTCGCCTTTCTTCTCTTTTTCACCAATACCGAAATCCAGCTTCTGACCTTCTTTTAGCGTCACTATTACTTTCCGCAAAGAGGGCCCGCGGGCGGAATAACGGTACCTGGCTAACAAACGCTGCGAAACCGGCACCTTGGAACTGTTAACCTTGACCACAGACACCTTGTACATTTTCTCCAAAGCCCTTTTAATCTCAGGCTTCCCGGCCTGCCGTCCGACCAAAAGAGAATACTTATTCTCCTTGAGCTGGCTGGAGCTCTTTTCGGTCTGCAATTGTTTAACTATTAAATCTTTAAGTTCCATATTTACGCCGTTTTAGTGATAAATTTTTCCAGAGCGGTAAGACTGACTTTCGAGAGAACGACTCTTTTTACCCGGGCCACGGAAAAAGCATTGAGTGAATCAACGGCCTCGATCTCGACCATTGGCAAATTTCTTCCGACCCGGACCAGATCTTCCTCGCCTTTGGTCCTGATAAAAAGAACTTTTCCCCCGAGATTCAAATCTCCCATTTTTTTAACCAAATCCTTGGTTTTAGACTCTTTCCCGAAAGAAAAATTATCCCAAACGTCAACTTTTCCCGCTTGGGCTTTAAGAGACAGAGCTGAAAGCAGTGCCCCTCTTTTCATTTTCGACGGCAGGTAAAGCGACCAATCTTTAGGTTTTGGTCCGTGAACAACTCCGCCGCCAACCCATTGCGGCGCCCGGATTGATCCTTGACGGGCCCGACCGGTACCTTTTTGCCGCCACGGTTTACGGCCGCCACCGGAAACCTCGCCCTTGGTTTTAGTTGAGGCATTACCAGCCCGCTGGTTGGCAAAATAGACCCTTAGATACTGGGCCAAAAGATCGGTATTTACCGGAACGTTGAATATCTTTTCCGGTAATTTGCTGTCCTCCGTTGTAACCGCCTCGGCCGGCTTAACTGCCGCCTTTTTTGTTTTTTCCATATTATTTAATTGAAAGGCTTACCTCTCCATTCCGTCCCCCCGGAACCGGGCCGCTAACACCGAGTTTCTTATTCTCTTGGTCTATTAATATTAGCTTCAAGCCCTTCACAGTAACATTATTGTTACCCATCCGGCCGGCCATCCGCTTGCCTTTATAAACGCGTCCCGGGGTGGTTGTTCCGCCGATAGAGCCCGGTCCCCGATGCCGGTCGGATTGTCCGTGAGTCGCCGGACCGCCTTTGAAGTGGTGAAGCTTAACAACCCCCTGAAAACCTTTACCCTTAGAAACACTGCGGATCACCACTGGTGATCCGAGGGAAAGATCCGACCAAACGCGGTCATCCGTACCGATTAGGGAAAGAAGGGTTACCGGAACCACTTTCCCGTCCGGATTAAAAATCTGGGTCATTTCAATTTTTTTTGCTTTCAGTTTCAACATATTTTATCTGCGTAAATCTTTTCCTATCCAACAAAAAAGGCGCTTCCCTGGCGCCCAGTAAAGAATCCAAAGCCAGACTCAGCCTAGATCTACGGATCAGCGGTTATGAAATGCTTCCGGCGCCTTACCATCAGTATATTAACAAAACAGTACCCTGGCGGGCTACCGCCAAGATGGACAGATTATATCGGACAATGACGGCCTCGTCAAGCCTAAAGTAAAGCAGGTTAAGCCAGTAGATTAAGCTCGCACCATCTTGGAAGGTAGCCTATAATAGCAGAGCTGGGGGGGGCTAGCTCTACGCCAAATCGACCGAAGCCAGCTTCACTTGATTTTCGCTCGTCGGAATTGGACAATGCACTAGCTATGATTCTTGAACAGGAGTTACATCCGATACAAATGAATATTTTAAGGACGCTGCTTTTTATCCCGGCCGCCCGTTTTACCCAGCTCAACAATCAAAAAATAGGCACTGACCAGTTTAACTTTCATCTAAAAAGACTGTTGGCTTTAAGCCTCGTCGAGAAACAAGGGGCAAGATATTATTCACTGACCATCAAGGGAAAGGAGGCCGCCAACCAAATGGACACCGACACGGCCACCTTCGAGAAGCAGGCTAAAGTTGCTGTGTTGATCGTCGGCGTCCGTCGACAGCGTAATCGCCAAGAATTCTTAGTGCAAAAAAGATTAAAACAGCCCTATTACGGTTTCCATGGCTTTATCTCCGGCAAAGTTCGGTGGGGAGAAATATTGAAAGAAGCGGCGGCTAGAGAATTTAAAGAAGAAGCGGGGCTTTCGACAAGGCTGGAACTTAAAGGAATTAAGCATAAAATCGATTACGATCAAAGCGGTCTGCTCCTTGAGGATAAGTATTTTTTTGTCTTTCGGGCCAATAATCCCAGCGGGAAGTTGATCAATAAATTTGAGGGCGGCGAGAATTCGTGGCTGACAAGAGAAGACATACTTCGACTACCACAACTATTTGACGGAGTCGACGAGTCTCTAAAAATTATTTTGGGACGAAGACTATTATTTAGTGAAGACAAATATAACGTCAGCCACTATTAGTCAAAGAAGGAAGAACCAAACACAGACCAAGGGAATCGGTGCTAGTCACCAACTTACATTTTAATCTCAATTCCCACCCCGGCTGGGAGGGAGAGATTGGAGAGGCTTTCAATGGTTTTCGGAGTCGGTTCGTAAATATCAATCAGTCTTTTGTGGGTCCTGATTTCGAAAGCTTCGTGCGATCTTTTGTCAACGTGAGGACCGCGGATGACGGTCTGTCTTTCAATATCAGTGGGAAGAGGAATAGGACCAACCACTTTTGCCCCCGTACGGATGGCGGTCTCAATGATACTTTCAGTCGTCCGGTCAATAACCCGGCTGTCATAGGCTTTTAAGCGAACTCGGATGCGTGATTCTTTCTTTGCCATTTTCTGGTACCTTAAACTTTAGGGGGCATTTAAAAGAGCAGAGAACCGTCCCTGAATTAGGCTACGACTTTTGATACGACACCCGCCCCGACGGTGTGGCCACCTTCGCGGATTGCAAACCTTAACCCCTCTTCGAGCGCAACCGGAGTAATCAGTTTTACTTTTGCCTTGACGTTATCACCGGGCATAACCATCTCGGTTCCGGCCGAAAGCATCGCCTCGCCAGTCACATCCGTTGTCCGGAAGTAGAACTGTGGCCGGTAGCCGGTGAAGAACGGAGTATGGCGGCCGCCCTCTTCTTTCGTCAGAATATAAATCTCAGCCTCAAACTCAGTGTGGGGCTTGACACTGCCGGGAGCGGCAAGAACCTGACCGCGCTCAACATCCGTCCGTTCAATTCCGCGGAGCAGAATCCCGACGTTGTCACCGGCCTGTCCCTCATCCATCGATTTTTTAAACATCTCCACTCCGGTAACAACGGTTTTCTGCGTTTCCCGGATACCGACAATTTCGATCTCTTCGTTCAGTTTAACACGGCCACGCTCAATCCTTCCGGTAACTACCGTTCCCCGGCCCATAATGGAGAAAATATCTTCAACCGGCATCAGGAAAGGCTTATCGAGCTCACGAACAGGCGTCGGGATGTACTCATCAACTGCGGCCATCAACTCTTCGATACTTTTTACCGCCGCCGGATCACCCTCAAGAGCTTTAAGAGCGCTACCGCGGATAACCGGAATCTTGTCACCCGGGAACTGGTATTTTGTCAGGAGCTCACGAATCTCGACTTCAACCAGGTCAAGCAACTCTTTATCATCAACCATGTCACACTTGTTCATAAAAACGACAACTGCGGGAACGTTAACCTGGTGGGCTAAAAGGATGTGCTCCCGGGTTTGGGGCATCGGTCCGTCAGGAGCGGAGACGACTAAAATCGCGCCATCCATTTGGGCGGCGCCGGTAATCATGTTCTTAATATAATCCGCGTGACCAGGACAATCGATGTGGGCGTAGTGGCGCTTTTCGGTTTCGTACTCGACGTGGGCGATGGAGATCGTAATCCCGCGTTCACGCTCTTCCGGAGCGGCGTCGATTGAGTCGAAAGGACGGTAGCTTGCCCCGCCTTTACCGGCGAGAACTTTCGTAATCGCAGAAGTCAGAGTGGTTTTCCCATGGTCAACGTGACCAATGGTACCAACGTTTAAATGCGGTTTGTTCCTTTCGTATTTTTGTCTTGTTTCAGCCATAATTTCCTCAAAAAGCAGAGTCCTTACCGGACTCAGATAAGATTAAAGGTTAGCAGGTGTTTTGTCAATCCCTTTTTAGCGACCGGCTTCGGCACCGATAATTTTTTGTCCGACGTTATCGGGAACCTCCTGGTAGTGGCTGGGTTCCATGGCAAAAACCCCACGGCCCTGGGTTAAGGAACGGACGCTGGTCGCGTAACCGAACATCTCGGATAACGGAACCAGCGCATCAATAGCCCTGACGTTACCGCGGGATTCGGTTCCCGAAATAGTCGCCCGGCGAGAAGAAAGATCCCCGATAACTTCACCCATATATTCTTCCGGGACAGTCACCTCTAACTTCATAATCGGTTCGAGAAAAACGGGCGAAGCGCGGCGGGCCCCTTCGCGAGTGGCTTCTGAAGCGGCAATTTTAAAGGCCATTTCGGAGGAATCAACATCGTGGTAACTGCCGTCAAAAACCGTAATTTTCAGGTCGGTCAGAGGGTAGCCGGACAAAACTCCCTTGTCGAGGGCTTCCCGGACACCCTTTTCCACGGCCGGAACGAACTCAATGGGAATTGATCCACCTTTAATTTTATTTTCAAATTCGAATCCTTGCCCAGGTGGGAGAGGCTCAAGACGGAGAAAGACGTGCCCGTACTGACCGCGCCCGCCAGACTGGTGGACGTACTTCCCCTCCTGCTCGACCAGTTTTCGGATCGTTTCCCGGTAGGCGACTTGCGGGCGGCCGACGTTAGCCTCAACTTTAAACTCCCGGCGCATCCGGTCAACAATAATTTCCAAGTGCAACTCCCCCATTCCGGAGATAATAACCTGGCCGGTTTCCTGATCGGTGCGCACCTTAAAGGTCGGGTCTTCTTCGGCAAATTTCCGGATAGCCAAGCCCATTTTTTCCTGATCGACCTTGGTTTTTGGCTCAATCGCAACGGAAACAACCGGTTCGGGAAACTTAATGGATTCCAGAATAATAGGCTTACCGTCATCCGAGAGAGTATCACCCGTGAAAGTATCTTTGAGTCCGACGGCGGCGCCAATTTCTCCGGCGACCAAATCGGCTACCTCTTCACGGTCGTTAGCATGCATCAACAGTAATCGGCTAAGACGCTCCTTCAGGTCACGGCGGGTATTTTGAACATACGTCCCGGCCGTCAATTTACCGGAATAAACGCGGATGTAGGTCAGACGGCCGACGTAAGGATCGGTCTGAACTTTAAAAGCTAGAGCCGCCAACGGGGCGTCGGGATCGGCGATGCGGGATTCCGCTTCACCGGTTTTAGGACTCGTACCGGTTACCGGGGGCAGATCCATCGGCGACGGCAGGTATTCAACAGCCGCATCCAAAATTGAACGGACCAGACCCTTCCGGGCATCGCCGCCCAGAACCGGGAAAAGTTTTCCGGAGGTAGTTCCCGCACGAAGAGCTCTCCGCAAAGTCATTGTACTGGCCGGTTCTCCGGCCAGATATTTTTCCATCAACTCCTGATCAAAATCAGCCGCCTTCTCCAGCAGCAGGTCGCGGTACTTCTCGACCTGTTCTTTCATCTCAACCGGAATTTCCTCGACCTTCACTTCGGAACCGTTTTCATTACCGTAAACAAAGGACTTAAGCAGAACTAAATCAACGTAGCCCCTAAGTTCCGACTCGCGTCCGATCGGTAACTGGATGGCGACAGCATTGGCGCCCAGCTTCTCACGGATTGAATTAAGGCTCATCACAAAATCGCCGCCGATGAGGTTCAGTTTATTAACGTAGCAAATCCGGGGAACGTGATATTTATCGGCTTGGCGCCAGACGGTTTCGGATTGCGGTTCCACGCCACACTTGCCGTCAAAAACCACAACCGCCCCGTCCAAAACCCGCAGTGACCTCTCGACCTCAGCGGTAAAGTCGACGTGACCGGGCGTATCAATGATATTAATCCGGTGTGGGCCTAAGTCAGGCTCATCGACCGGTTGCCACAAACAAGTAGTTGCCGCCGAGGTAATAGTAATACCCCGTTCCCGTTCCTGGGCCATCCAGTCCATTTGGGTTGTCCCTTCATCAATATTCCCGATCTTGTGAATGATTCCCGTGAGGTAAAGAACGGTTTCGGTAGTGGTTGTTTTCCCGGCGTCAATGTGAGCGATAATCCCAATGTTACGGATTTTTGACAGCGGGATTAATTTTTCTTTTTCAACATCAAGCTTCGTCGGCATATTCAATATGAAGTAAAACCACTAATACCCTTCACTAATTAACCGCTAATCGATTCGTGATCTATTCGTGGAGAAGATTCGTGGCGTTTGTTCCTTTTTAAGCTCCCCAACGGAAATGGGCAAAGGCTTTATTGGCTTCGGCCATCCGGTGCATTTCTTCTTTCTTTTTCATCGCCGCGCCGGTACCCTTCAAAATATCCTGCAATTCGGCCGCTAATTTTTCGGCCATCGGGATTCCTTTGCGCATCTGGGCGGAACGGACAATCCATCGCAAAGCCAGAGACTCCGCCCGTTCGTAGCGGACCGGGGAGGGCACCTGGTATGTGGCCCCGCCGACCCGGCGGGCTTTAACTTCCTGGGCGGGCGTCACGTTATCCACCGCCGTTTTCAACATATTCTTAGCCTCAGTCTTATCCGTACTTAAAGAATTCAACGCCGAATAGACGATCCGCACCGCCGTCGATTTCTTCCCCTGAATCATCACGCGGTTAATCAGCTTGCTAACCAGCGGCGATTTGTAGAGGGACTCTAATTTTATTGGAACTCTTTTGACTTTTCCGCTTCTTGGCATAATTTTAACTTCCTTCCGTCTTTTTTAACTTACTTAATTTCGTACCGTATTTCGATCGGCCTCGGCGCCTTTTTTCAACACCACCCGTATCGTAGTGTCCGCGGATAATCGTATATTTCACTCCCGGCAAATCCTGAATCCGTCCTCCCCGGACCATTACGACTGAGTGCTCCTGAAGATTGTGGCCCTCGCCGGGAATGTACGCAGTGACTTCGCGGCCGTTAGAGAGACGGACCCTAGCCACTTTCCGCAAAGCCGAATTAGGCTTCTTCGGAGTCATTGTTTTCACCTGAATCGCTACCCCGCGTTTAAAGGGCGAAGAAACTTTCCGGAAGCGGCGCTTTAAACTGGAGTAAACTTCCGTTAAGGCTTTTGTTTTTGAACGCTTTCTTTTCTTAGTTCTTTTATTATTGATCAGCTGTTGAATCGTTGGCATAGTCCCTGTTAAAGAGTCCGGTCAATCCGTGCTCGCTCGCCGGTCGGAATCAGACGGCCGATAATGACGTTCTCTTTTAAACCCCACAACCGGTCGACTTTTCCGGACAGGGCGGCTTCCGTTAAGACCCGAGTCGTTTCCTGGAAAGAAGCGGCGGCCAAGAAGCTTTCCGTCGCCAAAGAGGCTTTTGTAATTCCCAGCAGGATAATCTTGGCGGTAGCCGGTCGGCGGCCTTCAGCCAGTAAACGCTCATTTTCATCTTCAAAGAAGTAGCGGCTGACAATCTCGCCGGGAAGGAATTTACCGTCGCCGGGATTATCAATCCGGACCCGGGAGAACATTTGCCGGACGATAACTTCCACGTGCTTGTCGTTTAAGTTAACCCCTTGGGTCGAGTAAACTCTCTGGATTTCCGAAACGATATACTTTTTCGTGCCCTCGATCCCGACTACCTGAACCAGACGGGGGAGATTTAAATGCCCTTCGGTCAAAGCCTGACCCGGCCGGACCACGTCACCCTCGGAAATCAGTATCTCTGCGGTGGGATCAATATCGTAAGTAAATTCCTGGCTGCGGGAATTATCGTCTGCGGAGGTCAAAACAATCCTCCGGCTTTCTCCTTCGGTCACGATCTGAACCCGCCCCGTAACATCTGCCATCACCGCCAAAGTACTTGGATTACGGGCCTCAAAAACCTCTTCCACGCGCGGCAGACCTTGGGTAATATCCTTCCCGACAATTCCACCGGTGTGATAAGTCCGGAGAGTCAACTGGGTTCCCGGTTCTCCGATTGACTGGGCGGCTGTCACCCCAATCGCCGTTCCCACCAGCACCAGTTTCTTCGTCGCCAGATCCCGACCGTAACAGGAGGCACAGACTCCGTAATGAGCTTCACAAGTCATTGGGGAACGGGCAAAGATCCGCTCAATTCCGGCCGCGCCGATTTTCCCGGCAATCTCCTCGTCAACCAAGGTTCCCGCCGGGAAAAGAACTTTCTTCCCGCTGGCGTCTTTCACTTCTTCCGCCAACACCCGACCGGCAACCCGCTCCAAAAAGTTCGACAGTACGGTCTCTTCACCCTTGATGATTTCTAAGCTCTGGGCGGTTCCGCAGTCTTCGATCCGCACCAGCACTTCCTGGGCCACATCAACCAACCGGCGGGTTAAGTAACCGGCGTCAGCGGTTTTAAGGGCGGTATCAACTAATCCCTTGCGGGCTCCGCGCGCACCGGCAAAGTATTCGAAACCGCTAAGGCCCTCGACGTAGTTGGACCGGATCGGCAGCTCGACGAGGTGTCCGGTCGGGTCGACAATTAAACCCCTCATTCCCGCAATCTGCTTTACCATGTCTCGGGTTCCCCGGGCACCGGAACTCACCATCATCTTGATCGGGTTGTCTTTTTCCAGATTGTCCCAAGTTAACTTATCAATCGTATTGGTCGCGTCAGTCCACACCTGTTCGGAAAGGCGCAGCTTTTCCCGTTTGGTGATCAGCCCCCGACGGAAGTTCCGGTCAATCTCCGCGGCCTTCATTGTCGACTGCTCAATAATCCCATATTTTTGGGGGGGAATCTTCCCATCCGTAATGGCCATCGACATTCCCGAAACCGTCGAAAAACGGAAACCCATATTTTTAAAGTCATCAATAAGACGGACGGTCCGGACGCGGCCTTCGTGAAGCAGCGACCGCTCAACTAGTTTCTTCAGGGCCCCGTTTTCTTTGTTAATCTCGTCGTTAAAGAATTCAAAAGCACTCGGCAAAATACTGTTGAAAATAATCCGGCCTAAAGTCGTTTCGATCAGCTCTCCGTTAATCCGGACCTTAACCGGCTCCCGGAGGTATACCCGTCCGATCTCGTAAGAGTAAAGCGCGTCTTCAATATCGGCGAAAATTTTCCCTGTGGCGCTACTTGGACGGGCGGTCGTTAAGTAATGCAAACCCACCAGCATTTCCCGGTTCGGAATGGTAATCGGCACCCCACTGCTCGGGTAAAGAAGATTTTTGCTGGAAAGCATAATGTCGTTGGCCTCGCGGCGGGCGTTATCCGACAGCGGAATGTGAACAGCCATCTGGTCTCCGTCAAAGTCGGCGTTGTAACCGCCGCAAACACACGGGTGGAGCTGAATGGCATAGCCATCAATCAGCTTCGGGTAGAAAGCCTGGATTCCCAGACGGTGGAGAGTCGGAGCGCGGTTTAAGAGAACCGGATGATCTTTAACAATGTTTTCCAAAATATCCCAAACTTCATCACTGCCGGAGTCCAAAACATAGCGGGCGCTTTTTAAATTGGGCGCCAAACCGCGGACCATCACTTCCCGTAAGACGAAGGGCTTGAAAAGTTCCAAAGCCATATCTTTCGGTAAGCCACACTCTTCCAATTTAAGATGCGGCCCGACGACGATCACGCTCCGGCCGGAGTAATCAACCCTCTTTCCCAATAAATTACGGCGGAACCGGCCCTGCTTTCCTTTCAACAGATCGGAGAGGGAGCGCAATTTTTGTTTCCCGCGCATCGGCCGGACTTGGGTGTGCTGCTTGCTGCTGTCGATCAGGGCGTCAACCGCTTCCTGCAACATCCTTTTTTCATTGCGGATAATAATTTCCGGGGCGCCCAATTCAAGCAGTTTCTTTAAACGGTTGTTGCGGTTAATCACCCGGCGGTAGAGGTCGTTGTGGTCGGAGGTCGCAAACCGTCCGCCCTCCAGTTGCACCATCGGCCGCAAATCCGGCGGGATTACGGCGATATGACGGGTAATCATCCATTCCGCTTTAACTTCCGCCAACCGCATTCCCTCGACTAAACGAAGTCTTTTCGCGAGTTTAATCCGCCGCGGTCCGATTGCCTTCGCCAATTTCCGGTGCAGTGATTTTGCAATCTCATCCAAATCAACCGCCTTTAATACCTGGTCCACAGCTTCCGCTCCCATCGCCACTTTCGTAAAACGGTCGAGGTAGTCACTCAGCTCGTTGTATTTCGCTTCCGGAATAACCGTGAGGTAATCGACACTCTTCAGATAAGTTTCCCATTCTTTAAAGCGGTCTTCGATCTTACCGAGCTCATTCGCGAGAGCTTCCCGTAGCTGGCTGATTTCTCGCCGAGCCGTCATCGTCAGTGATCGGCTTTTATTTTCCATTGCGTTTTTGTCGGCGGAACTTTTTTCCAAAGTCGCGATGGCTTTTTCAACTTCTCTCTCCCGTTCCTTAATCTTCCGTTCGGTTTCCTTTTCCGCTTTTTCCTTACTTTCAAGTTCTTTTTTGGCTAAGAGACTTACCGCCTCGGCCCGGTGGACGGGATTGAAATTGACGACGAGGTAAGAAGCAAAGTAGATAACCGTTTCCAACTCCCGGGGAGAGACATCCAAAAGAATGCCGGCCGGAGAAGGAATCCCGCGGAAATACCAGACATGGGCGCAGGGGGTTGACAGGGTAATATGCCCCATCCGCTCACGCCGCACCCGGGAATAGGTAACCTCGACACCACACTTATCGCAGATAACGCCTTTATAACGGATCCGCTTGTATTTTCCGCAGTAGCATTCGAAGTCTTTGGTCGGGCCGAAAATCCGCTCATCAAATAAACCGTCTTTTTCGGCTTTAAAGGTCCGGTAATTTATTGTTTCCGGCTTGACCACTTCACCGTGCGACCACGAAAGAACGTCCTCAGGCGAGGCAACGCTGATCCGCAGAGCATCAAATTCTTTTAGACTTTCTAGAGTTTCCATAGTAGTTTGGAACTAACGCCACGAATATTCTCCACAAATAGACCACGAATCGATTAGTGGTTAATTCGTGAAGGAAATTAGTGACATTCCTTCCTTTTACTCCCTTACCGAGCTCCATTCTAAACTCGGTTTAGCAGCCTTTATCATCTCCGCCGCCATTCCCACCGTCCGAGACGCCAACGCACTCCCGCTAAAAGCCATTAAATCCGCCTCGTTGTGTATATCACCTCCGCCGCTGG
Source organism: Patescibacteria group bacterium (assembly GCA_038063895.1). GTDB lineage: Bacteria > Patescibacteriota > WWE3 > JAMCXX01 > JBBTUG01 > JBBTUG01. The sequence goes on from JBBTUG010000012.1 coordinate 111,158, forward strand.
CAAGCAAGCCGTATTTTCCCGTTATTCCGGCTAAACTCTTCTGATCCGCCTTAATTTCATCCTTGCCCTCAGTCACGTTGACTCCGTAAACTACCTCAATTCCATCAAGTCGGTGTTCCCGAGCCAGCCGCTCAACCCACGCTTCGGTCAGTACTTTTTTACTAAATGTCCAGTGCGCTAAAATTGCCACTCCGCCAGAGCGACGAATTAAAGATACCGCGTCATCCAACTGCAAAGAGTCGTTATAAGGGACATAGATCCCCTTAATTATTGCGCTCTCACCGAGCAACAAACGGAAGAGCTGTTCCTTCGCTGAGGCTTTGGTCAGCAGTTCCGCATCAGCACCGCTGCTTATCTCCTGATCGACCAGCTCTGCCAATCGGTTGCGATTAACCGGATTAATTAACAATGCCTCGGCAATGTGCGGACGTCCGATCGAAGGTCCTTCTGATACCGCTAAGACGTCCTCAACCGTGATCACAAACCCAGTCCGCTCAAGGTTCCCAATCATCAACCGGGCCCGGGCTAACCGTTCCTCCTGGCGCTCCCGACAATGATCCAGTAAACGTTTATTTCGCGGGTCAACAAACAGACCGACGATATGAAAGAGCGGCACCTCCTCGACCAACTCCCGGACGTGACTGACTGAAAGCTCAATCCCCACAATGAATTTGGTCGGATGCGCCTTTAACCCATTCAGTTCCTGAAGAGCCGATTCATCCGGCAGCGCATCGTGATCGGTGAAGGCCGCTACCCCCACATTATATTTTTGGCAGGCATTAAGAATCCCGCCATAACTTAAAGTGCCGTCGGAAGTCCTGGTGTGACAGTGCAGACTTTCCAACTCTTTATTGATTCGACTCATTCCCGGCCTCAGCATTTTTTTCGGCTGCCGGAGGTGCTGTCGGCTCACTGATTTCCGGCTCAACCGGTTGCTTTTTCTCCACGGATATTGTCTCCACTTTTAAACCCAGTCCGTTCAGTTCCCGGACCAGCAACTTGAATGATTCCGGAATCGTCGCTTCGGGAATCGGTTCGCCCTGGATAATCGCCTGGTATGCGCGGGTCCGGCCAACCAGATCATCCGATTTAATCGTCAGCATTTCCTGAAGAACATGGGCAGCGCCGTAAGCTTCAAGGGCCCAAACTTCCATCTCACCGAAACGCTGGCCGCCAAACTGCGCCTTGCCACCCAGAGGCTGCTGGGTAATCAGGCCGTAAGGACCGATAGAACGGGCGTGGGCTTTATCCTCAGCCATGTGGGTCAGTTTCAGGACATAAGCCTGACCGACAACGATCTCCTGATCAAAGTATTCGCCCGTGCGGCCGTCGATAAGTTTTGTTTTTCCGCTAACGGGGAGTCCCGCTTTTTTAAACTCTTCCTGTAGATAACTCATCTTGAAAGGTTCGAAGGCGGGAACAGCGTATGTCTTACCAAGCTTTTTTGCCGCCCAACCCAAGTGAGTTTCCAACAGCTGGCCGATGTTCATACGGGAAACGACGGAGGCGGGTGAGAGAATAAAATCAATCGGGGTACCGTCGGGCATATAGGGCATGTCTTCAACCGGAACGATTTTGGAAATAACACCCTTGTTACCATGCCGTCCCGCCAGTTTATCACCGACCGTAATCTTCCGGATCTGGGCCACGAAAGTCGATATCTCCTTGATAACTCCGGCTGACAACTCATCCCCCGCCGCCTTTTCCAGCACTTTGACTCCGATGACCGTACCATACTCTCCGTGCGGAACCCGCAGGGAGTTGTCTCTGACTTCCCTAGCTTTCTCACCGAAAATCGCCCGCAGCAATCTCTCTTCCGCGGAAAGTTCTGTTTCCCCCTTCGGCGCGATTTTACCGACGAGAATATCTCCTGACTTAACCTGCGCTCCGACATAAACAATTCCGTTTTCGTCCAAATTCCGTAAAGATTCTTCCGAAACATTCGGGATATCGCGGGTAATTTCCTCGGGCCCCAGCTTAGTTTCCAAAACCTGAACGGTATGTTTGGAAATATGGATTGAGGAAAGGGCATCTTCTTTCAACAGCCTTTCGGAGATGATCAAAGCGTCCTCGTAACCGAACCCCTCCCAAAACATGTAAGCAATCCGCAAGTTAGTCCCCAAAGCTAACTCTCCCTGGTCAGTCGCCGGGCCGTCGGCTAAAACGTCGCCCTTCTTAACCTTTTGATCGGCGGAAACGATTGGCCGCTGATCGTAGCAAGTTTCCTGGTTGGACATAACATATTTCTGCAATTTATAGGAATCCTTCTTTCCGTTGGCTTTTTTAATTACGATATTTTCAGCATCCACGTAACTGACCGTGCCGCCTTCTTTGGCGACAACCGCAACGCCGGAGTTAACCGCAATATCATGCTCCAAACCGGTTCCGACTAACGGAGCTTGGGGACGGAGCAACGGCACTGCCTGCGCCTGTTGGTTAGTTCCGATAAGGGCCCGGGTAACGTCGTCGTGAGCTAGGAACGGAACTAGAGCGGCCGAAGCGCCGACAATCTGCCGCGGCACAACGTCCATGTAGTTCGCGTTAACCGATTGGCCGATGAAAAATTCCGATCCGTGCCGGAGGGGCACCCGGTCTTCTTTAACGATGCCTTTTTCGTCAAACTCGATTGAGGCGTCCATAATCGTGTATTTCTCGTCGTCATAGGCGGCCAGGTAGACAACTTCATCGGTCACCTTCACCTTTTCGACCCCACCGACAGTAACTTTTTCCAGGCGGCGGTAAGGGGTTTCCATAAAACCGAATTCGTTGATTTTGGCGTAGAGGGCTAAGTAGGAAATCAGACCGATGTTCGGACCTTCAGGCGTCCGGACGGCACAAACCCGGCCGTAATGGCTGTAGTGAGCATCCCGGACCGAGAAAGATGCCCGTTCTTTAGTCAGGCCTCCGGGACCGACAACACTCATCCGGCGCAAGTGGTCGAGTCCGGCTAAGGGGTTAACCTGCTCCTGGAACTGAGAGAGTTGCCCCGAAGCAAAGAACGAATGAATCCGGGCGGTAATTGGGCGGGGAGAAATTAAAACCCCGGGCGGACAAAGCCGTTCCCGCGGTTGGAGACTCATCCTCTCCTTCACGACCCGCTCTAACTGAAGAAACCCGTAGCGCATTTGTTGGGCAACCAACTCCCCGACGGCACGGACCCGGCGGTTACCAAGATGATCGATATCATCAAATTCGCCGATACCCCGGTCAAGTTCGATTACGGTCTGGATAATTTTAATCAGGTCCTCTTTTTGGAGAGTGTGATATTTTTCGAGGTTCGGAAAATTTAAGCCCAGCCGTTGATTCGCTTTAAAACGTCCGACCTTGCCGAGACTGAAACGCCGGGGGTTAAAGAAAACACTCTCGACGACTTGGCGGGCGTTTTCCAAAATTAAAGGGTCGCCAGGACGGATCCGGCGGTAAACTTCCAAAATCGCTTCATCGTAAGAAGCCGCGCTGTCGCGTTTCAGGGTTTCTTCGATGTAGAAATGGTCAGGACCGGTATCGACCGAGGCAAAAGCGTCTTTTATTTCCTGATTATTTTTTAAGCCGAAAAGGCGGAGCAGGGTTGTCACGGCCAGACGGCGGCGGCGATCAATCCGGACGGTAATAAAGCCGGTCTTGGCGGTTTCAAACTCCAGCCAGGCGCCGTTTTTCGGAAGAATTTTCGCCCCGGCCAGACGCTCGCCTGTTTCCGCATCCGTCTCCCCGACAAAAAACACGCCTTCCGAGCGTGTTAATTGGGAAACGACAACCCGCTCAACTCCGTTAATAATAAACGTGCCGTTTTCGGTAATCATCGGCAGTTCGCCCATGAAAACTTCCTGCTCTAAACTTTTTCCGGAGGGCGATTCAGTCAGGCGGGCTTTAACGTAAAGAGGCGCCTCGTAAGTGACGCCTTTATTGATTGATTCGAAAACGTTGAGTTTGGGCTGCTCAAGACGGGGATCGGAAAAGGACAATTCCCAGCCACGGCCGGTATAGTCCTGGATCGGACTGATCTCTTTCAAAATTTCGGCAATCCCCTCACTAATAAACCAGTCGTAAGAAACTTTCTGGACGTCAGTAAGGTTGGGAAGGGTTAGGATTTCTTTTTTTTGGGAAAAGTAATGGCGCATAACTTTAAAGCTAACGGATAACTTCAAATACCAATGACAAAAAAAAGGCCGGCGCCCTACGGACGGTCGCTTTACCTAGTTACAAGCCCTATATTATCTCTTCAAGGCCAAGTTGTCAAGAGTTATTAACACCCTTGGAAACCTATAACGGTCGTGGTTAATTTGACAGGTACCGGCCGGCATTTAGGTTATGCTCTTCAAGCGTTTTAGCGTAGTGCATCCGGCCTTCCTTATCCGAAAGATAGAACCAGTAACCCGTCGCGGCGGGGCGGACCACTGCCGTCATTGTCGAGAAACCGGGATTACTAATCGGCGTTGGCGGCAGACCTTTATACTTCCGGGTGTTGTAAGGCGAATCAAGTTCTAGGTCCGTGGCTGTGATTTCTTTCGGCCACCACTCAATGGTGTTGAATTTTGAATTTTGACTTTTTCCTCCAGAGGTAGATCCGCCCTTGGCGGAGATTTTTGAATTTGTAATCGCATACTGCAAGGTCGCATCAACTTCTAAAGGCCAGTCGTTTTCCAGCCGTTTTAATAGGATGCCGGCGATAATCGGCCGGTCCTCAGCAAACCGGGCCTCCCGCTCAAGAATTGAGGCGAGGATAACGATGTCTTTTTCCGAGAGGGAACTTTTGGGAAGAGCTTTAATCTTCGCCGCAAAGTTATCCTGCATCATCCCAACCAGCCGTGCCGCTGTATACCACGCCGGGACAAGATACGTGTCGGGAAATAAGTATCCTTCCAAACTTTTCGTTTCATTTAAAAACTCCGCTATCGATAATGCGGATCCGCCTTGGGCGGAGAATTTTGAATTTATGTATTCCCCCATCTCCTCACGGCGCCAACCTTCGGGAAAAGTCAGCTTAATATCGGCGCGGCCATGCCCGAGAATTCCGACGACTTCAGTCAGACTGGCGTTTTGGGGCAAGGAAAAGACCCCGGCCTGGACAAAGGAACCCAAACCGCTCAGCCGGACATACAAACGCAACAGGAGGGCTGAATTGATCAACTTTTTATTTTCCAGCTCCTGCGCGATTTTAGATAAAGGCTCTCCCTCACTGACTACGAATTCCACAGGCTCCGCCGGTCCCGGCTGCCTGTGGTCCAAAGCAGATTGGTAGAAACGAAAACCACCGATTATTAGCGAAACGGCAATTAGGAAAATAATGATCAGTAGCCTGACTGAAGTTTTCATTATTTATTAAGGGTAGCATAACTCTTTCCTCTTTCCCAAGGTTTGCCTCCTTTCCCCTGACCGTGTTAGTTTTATACAGGACAGATGAAAGGCGGTGATTAATTTCTGGAAAAAGTAATCGGTAAAATTATCCACTTTTACGACCGGCTTGGCGTCGCCATTGTTAAGTTGAGCGATAAACTTAACGCCGGGGATAGTCTTCATATCTTAGGCAAACACACTGATTTCACCCAAGTTGCGGAATCGCTCCAGATTGAACACACGGCCGTGGAGGCCGCCGCGAAAGGAGAGGAGGTCGGAATTAAAGTCAAGGAAAAAGTTCATGAGGGCGATAAAGTATTCCGGGTTGGGGTTTAGGTGTTAATTATTTTCGGTCAACGACGATAGTGATATGGTCCTTAATTCCCGGAACTTTCTGCCAGAATTTTAGGACCGGGAATACTTCCAAACGGGCGGCGTCGATTCCGGGTAGGGAGGTCAGGTAGGAGTTGGCTTCCGCAAAACCCTGTCCCGCTAGGTCTTCTTGGATTTTCGCTGTGTCCAACCGTGGGACGATATAACCTTTAACCTTTGCCGTAAACTTAAGCACCCCGCCCTCCGTCCGCACGCCCGTCACGGAAACACTTTTGTCCTGGGAGTAAAGTTCGTAATTAACCGGGACTAAGTCCTTAAGAATCTCGCCCAATAACTCATCCAGCGCCTGCGGCGAATAGGCAAGAGCGCTGGCCTGTTTCTCCAACTCCAGATTAAATTTATCCGCTTCGTCCCCAACATTTTTATCGAAAGTTTTTTTAACCGTTGTTGCCACCAGCGCCCCTTCTTCCAGCTTCTGGTCCCCCACGAGGCGGGAACGCAAGTCCGCCTTCAGTTTTTCTTCCAAGTCCTGACTTAAGGCCTCAAGGATCTTTTGCTGATCGTCTTTGGTTATTACCTTGACCAACCGAACGGCCCCACCCGAAAAGGATTCCTTGTTTTGCGCAATAAAATCGGCGGTGGAAAGATCGCCAATACTGAAGGTTTGGTTGGGGGTAAGATTTCCGGCCGGACCGAGCACGACCGCGCTCACCGAGGCTTCCGCCTGGCCGAAGACAAAGCCCGGTTGAGGGGTGATCACGGAGGAACGGGCCGGGACGCTGATGTCCGAAGACAGCGAAAAAGCCAAATCCCCTCCCGATTCGACGGCAATCCGCCGGAGCACTGTTCCCTTCCGGATATTCCGGCTGGCTTCAGTTTTATTATAAATTGTAACTTTGCCGAGAGCTTTTTCCCCGGCTTCTTTCTTTCCGGTAGCCTCGCCCTCACCCTTGCCTTTGGCCGAAGCCGAAATTACAACGGCGGGAATAATCCTTTGTTTTACATCCGCTTTTTCCGCCGAAGTGGAAGCTTCAACTTCGATGCTCTTCACCAGAGATTCGGAACTGACCGTCAAAGTCACGGTCGCGCGGGGAATGTAATTCAAAAGGAAGATAGTCAGCCCACCGATAGCCAGAAGAATAAATACCCCGACAAAAAGCCATGGGAGGCGAAGCGAGGGGGGAAGGAATTTCGGCAATTGGGGCAACTTCGGCAGAGTAAATATTTTCGGAAAAGTTGTCTTCACTTTTTCTTGAGGCTCCGCAATGTCCTTGCCCGGAATAAACCCAAAAGCTGAAGGGGCGATTGACGCTGCCTCTCGGAAACCGGCGACCAGTTCTTCACTGACTGCATCCTGCGGAGTGAAGATCAGGTTTTTCTTTAGGATTTTCGCCTCTCTTAATAACAATTTGAGGTTAAGGCGGTTTTGCGTCCAAAGAAAAGCGGCACTTACCGGCAGGGAGATGTTTTCCTCCGGACAATTTTTTATCTTGTTGATAACGGAAAAAAGATTATCGTTAGGTTCTAAAAAAAGCGTCAACGCTACTCCTTTCCCGATTTTCCTGCAACCCGGTAAAGCCAAGGGCGAGGGGCAAAAGATCCCAGTCGCCCAGAATATGACTACTGTGGTTTTCGAGGAAAGAATCGGTACTCGACAGACTGACCGGAATTATTTTCGGGCAATCTCTGAAAGGCAGGATAGAAGTCCAGGGAAAAGCCGCTAAGCGTCCTGACAGTTCCGGTAAAATACTGCCGCCGCCGGAGAGGACAAACCGGTTCGGAAAAGTTTTCACGCCGGAGAAATCGGAAAGCGCGGTTTCCAGTCCGGCCAACCACAGACTGATAAAAGCGTGCACCGCGTCTTTAACAGCCGGCAAATGCTCCCCGGCGGGTTGACCCTGCAGATAACTTATTTTCTCCGTTTCCGCTTCGGAGTAAGAAACCATTAGACGGTCCCGGATTAACTGGGTTAGATGGCTGCCGCCGACACCCCAACTGCGGCTGCCGATCAGCTGTCCCCCAAAAACAACGGCAATGTCCGTTTTTTCGCCGCCGATATCTGCTAGCAGCGTGTTAATTTTTTTATCCGGACCGGCAATAACACGGGTAAGGGCGGAGAGTTGTCCGATGCATCGGTACTCGGAAATTTTTAGCAATTTCAGCAAGGCCCTAAGCCTTTCCAGGTAAACCCGGGGCGCGACCGTATTTCTTAGCGAAATTTCTAAGACCTTGCCGGTAAAGCCCAACGGCTCCTCAAGATCATAACCATCAACCTTGAAATTAGAAAGGCGGCTGTCAACAATCTCTGCCTCCAACTGCGTACTGCCGGAGATGTCCGTCAACTCCTTTTCCACTTCCAGAAAAGAGGCTTCCCGGACTTTTTGGGAGATTTTCGAAAGCTCGCTTTCCTCCAAAATACTTTCCGGTGCCTCACGGGTAATCTTTATCTGGGTTAAAAACTCCTGGACAGCCGCGCCCGAAAGTCCGATGATAACTTTTTCCGGCTTAAGGCCGGCCGCCACAGATACCTCCTCAATAACCTCTTCCGCTCTCCCGGCTACGGCGGCGATATCGATTAACATCCCCTCCCGGACCGCGTTCTCAGCCTGAAACTGCCTGCTGTAGCCCAAAAGGGAAAGTTTGGTTTCGGAGAGACGGGAAAAAACAGCAGCCTTAATGTAGCTGCTACCGAGGTCCAGAACAAGAAAAGACGGCTCCGATTCCGGGTTTTTGTGAAGAATATTGGGCAGATTAAACATATTCTTAACCTTCCACAGTCGCGTAAATCCGCCGGATACCCCGGCCGACAGCTTCCTCTTTATCAACCCGGAACTTAAGCAACTGACCAGAAGAAGCGGCGTGCGGGCCGCCGCAAAGCTCCCGGGAAAAATCCCCGATTGAATAGAGAGTAACCGCATCGACCTTCTGGTATTTTTCTTCAAACATGGCCTCCGCTCCGGAGCGGACAGCCTTCGCAAAAGTAGTCGCCTCGGCTTTTACCGGTAAGTCTTTTTTAATCTGCTCGTTAACCAGCTCTTCCACTTGTTTCAGCTCTTCGGGAGTAAGTTTCCGGTCAAAAGTAAAATCGTGCCGGAGGCGGGACGGGGAAATTTTCTGTCCGGCCTGGTGAACAGAGACCCCTAAAATCCGGCGGAGGGCGGCATTTAATAAGTGTGCTCCGGTGTGCGCGGTTTTTATTTTTTCCGGTTCGTACGATTCTTTCCGGGCGGCGGACCGTGCCCGGTCCTGCTGCTGGCTCATTTGCTGTTCAAACTTTTCTGTATTAACAGTTCGTCCGCGCTTACGTGCTTCGGAAAGCGTGAAAGACAGTGGCAGACCAAAGGTGTCAAACAATTTAAAGGCGTCAATATCCGCGCCCATTTTTTCAAGCTCCCGCCTACCCCGCTCCAGCGTCTGGGCAAAAACTTTTTCCTCTTCCATCAAAACTTCAATAATCGAAGTTTTCGCGCTGCGCAGAGGCGGATAAATATCGCCGTAACGCTCAATAACTTTTTCCGCCAACTGACCTAAAAAGTGTCCGTGGATCTCCAGCTCCTCGGCCCGCTCTAGGGAGCGGCGGATAAGTTTCCTTAAAACGTAACCTCTTTCAACATTGGAGGGAACAATGCCTTCCGCGGCAATAAAGGTCATCGCCCGGACGTGATCGGCAATTATCCGGAAAGCTTTGGTTAAAGAGGGATCTTGCCCGTAAGTCTTTTCCGCAATAGTTTCAATGGTTTGGATAATCGGGAAAAAAAGATCGGTTTCATAGTTGGAAGCAGTATTTTGTAAAATCGCCGTAATCCGGTCCAGCCCGGCCCCGGTATCAACGCTGAGAAAAGGCAGTTTTTCGTATTGGTTTTCTCCGGTCCGGTTATACTGCATAAATACTCCCGCGTTCCAAATTTCGTAAAACCGCCCGCACCCGCAGGTCGGTCCGCAGTCGGGCCCGCAGGCAAATTGAAGCCCGCGGTCGTAAAGGACTTCCGTACAGGGACCGCAGGGGCCGGTGGGTCCGGAAACCCAAAGATTCTCCCCGGCCGGACGGCGGAGGACCCGTTCTTTCGGCAAACCGGCAGAAGTCCAGTACTCAACTGTCTCATCGTCTGCCGGCAGATATTCATTTCCGGCAAAAACGGTAGCGTAAAGTTGCTCCGGGTCGAAACCGAAACCCTCGGCCTTATCCGTTAACAACTGCCAGGCAAATTCAACCGCTTCCCGTTTTCCGTACCCCCCAATTGACCAACTACCCATCATTTCGAAAAAAGTGTGATGATTAGAATCTCCAATGTTATCCAAATCTTCCGTCCGCAAACAGGGTTGAATATCAACTAACCTTTCGGAGGGGGGCGGCTTAATTCCCAAAAAATAAGGCTTCAATGGGGCCATTCCTGAATTGGTAAATAGCAAAGTGGGATCGTACTCAGGCACTAAAGATGCCTGAGGGATAATAAGGTGATCGCGCTTGGCGAAGAAGTTAAGAAAAGTTTCCCGAACCTGCTCACTGGTCATTAACCAAAATATAACACTAAATATCCCCCCTTTCCATCCCTGCACGATACGTTTCGAAGATTGAGGACAAACCGAAACGAGCGCTGAGTTCGGCCAAATGCCCGTCCCCAGAATCAGATAGTATGTGCTAAACACACATTACGCGTCGGTAGCTTTTTTAGTACTTCCAATCTTTTTATAAGTTAGACCTGGTCGGGTTCTTCTGGTTCTCCCGATTGTAATAATTTGATCTGTGGCAAAGCCTGGCCGGCGATACCTGTCATACTACCGTAGATACCCGAAACTCCTAATAGCAGCCTGTCAACCTGTATCTCTCTGAGTTTCCAGGATCTTTCAGCCGACGCACGTTCTTTAGATATTTGTCCCTTCATCTCTAAATATGTTTCCGCCATTCTTTCAACTTGTTGTGCAAATTCATGACTCGTCACGAAGTCGTACATTTCCTCGGCCGTACTTTGTTTTAGCGTAACTGTTGCTTTTTCTTTTGCCACATCGTAAAGATTTTTACGCAAAAGCGCCCCTAAGGGTTCTATAAGCTTTGGGCTAACAATCCAAACGCCGCCTTTTTCTCCTATTTCTTTTTTAAAATCAATCGGCAGGGCTTCGCTCACAATCACCCCTATATGGGCCTTATCTCGTTGTACATCTCCCTTTAACTTACTGATCCAGCTATCAGACCACGCTTTAGTTCTTTTACTTTCCCAGATTATTTTCCCGCATATTGTACCCCGGGCTGTTTTTATGGTATGCCGTATATCCCCACCCAATTCGCCTTTCTTAATCTCTTCTACCCCATCAGTGGGAAATAATCGCCTAAGCGTTTCTTCAAGATCAAGCTCTTGCACCTCACCCTGCAACTGCTGCGATCCTTGGTTTGCTTTTCGATTTGCGTCTTCGAGGGCTTTCGCTAGATCTGCCTTTTGCTTTTCGTATTCGGCAAACTTGAGTTTATCTTTCTCTATTTGTTCCTCCGTCGCTTTTAATCGTATCTTTTCGCGCTCTTCGTCCATTTGCCGTTGTTTTTCTAGCTCAAAGCTACGCCGGGCCTCATCTAATTCCCGTTTTTCCTTTCGTATTGCAAGTTCAGCATCCTCTGCCTTCTGCGCCCGGCCCTTTAAATTATTAATTTGTTCATCCTTGTCTTTCAGATCTTTAGAAAGTTGTTCTTTTGCTTTACTTTCTGCCGTTTCCGCCGCTTGTTTTCTCGCATCTTCGAGTTCCTGGAGGTGACGAGACTGAATAGACACAAGAATACGCTCTTCAGTTTGATGTGCTAGTGCTTCCGATACTTCAATCTCAAAACCGCACTTTTTGCACTTAATCGTTGTGTTCATAATTTTATCCTTAATTTTACTAGTTCCGTGTTAATCCACTCTTTCGCTTCCTTTTCGTTCTTCTCAATCGCCGTTTCCACGCCGTGCTTGGCGATTTCAAGCAGAGCCTTTGACGAGTTCCCATCATTAAATGATTCTTCAACAAGTTTCTTGATTTCCTCTTGCTTATCGTTTTTCAAAAGGGGAATTATCGTTGCTGTGACTTGATCGGGTCGCCAATGATTAATAATCGATCCGCCGGCATCGCGTTCAATTTGTTTTTGGACGATCACGGAATTTAAAACAAGCGTCAGATATTCCGGCAATACTTTTCGACTATCTACTATTAATCTCAAAATACCACCAGAAACTATCATTTTTTGCGATTCTTCGTTCAGATAATAGGCTAGGCCGGGCGTTGCGTCTTTTGAAAGCAATATCTCGCCTTTCTTCGGCTGATGAATTTTTAGTTCGTTGTACAATTCTTCGGATATAAACTGCTGATTGTTGTCGGAAAGCTCAAATTTAGAAATATTGCTCACGCGGACAAACGGCACGCCATTTTCTTTGTATGCGTCACTTCCTGGTTCAACGCTTTTTTTGATTTTCACTAAATTCCCCAATTCATCAAACCCCCCTTTGTATTTTTTTACTGCAGCAATAAGTTCATCATATTTTGGCTGGAAATATTCCGCGTCGGCGCGCTCGGCGTACTTTACGCCAGAAAGTTTAACGACAAATACTAAGTCGTCTTCAACTTGATAATCCTTTAATCCCAATTCTTCCAAAAGCAGGTTTTCAGCGTTTGAATAATGTTGAGCTGCTACGATTTTATATTTTCTTGAGCTCTTTATAAGAGAATCAATTTTCTGCTGAAAAGAAATACTAGTAATCGGAATAGTAATATTTTCAACTTCCCTGCAATTTAGATTTACCTGCTCGGTTTGACGGCTTTGTTGCCAGAGCTGATACCGTCCATATTTTCCTCTTAAAAAAGATTCTAGGTAAGAAGAAAGGATAGTATCCAAGGGTCTAATCAAGGCTATATTCTGATTTATATTCATCTTTGGATCATCGACGAAAACCCGAGCGGTTCTCCCTACGATTTCATAGGAAGCACCTATTATAGTAACCAGAACATCCCTCTCTTTTGGTTCAGAGTATTTTCTACTTTCACCCACCGGTAAATTATCAGCGAATTCAAATTTAATCTCCCCGTCTCTAAGAGAATCGGTCTTTATAAACTTAATATCTGTACCGTCTTGTCTACAAATCCGCCGTTTTGGAGTTGTCCCCGTTAAAACAGGCCGGGATACTAATTCCTTTAGTATTTTGGAACGTAAACCAGAATCACTAATGACTTTTTTGATTGACAAATATTCCGGTTGGTAATATTCCGCATCCAGCCGTAAGGAACCTTCGAGTTGGGATTTTTGGATAACTGAATAGTTCATCACAGGGGTTTGATTTTTGAGTATTTCAAAATTTCTATATAGGAAAGAAAAGCCTTGCCCGTGTTTGTTATCATAATATTACCTTCTTCATCGTTGGCTATTAAACCAGAGTTGAATAAGAAGCTTAGATAGTCTCCTATGTTGTAGTTTTTATGTATTGGGTATTGATTTTGTAGCCCTTGAAAAAACCCATTTTGCCCAGTGTTTGTTAAATGAGTGACTCTATTTAAAAACTCTAATAATCTTATCTGACTTCCAAATATAAAGTTGTAGATTCTTTCGAAACCTAAATAGACTTGCGTATTAGCCAGTTCATTCTGGAGTTTCCTTTCGTTATCCCCTAAACTCTTGATTTTTTCTTCATACTCATCTTTAATTTTGTTTAGGTTGGTATCCACTGATTTATTAAGGTCTTCTTCCTGTAACTCTTTTGTTTTTTTATTTTGTTCTTCGATTTGGTCCCCAATATCAATCTGCGTATCGCCAGGCCCTTTAATACTTTTAATTCCAGCAATCAGGTTTCTGATACTCGATCTAAAGTAAATTAGTGAGCAGGAAACAATGAAGGGCCAGGTAATTGCTTTTGTGTAATCCAATAAAAGTTTCCAATCCATTTCTACCTCCAAAAACTAAATTTTTGCTCCTTGGCGAATTTAATAAAGGCTTCGGCGATTTCGTCTAAGTCGTGGTCAAGAACCTTGCGAAAGTTGGCGTCGTGGACGTGATTTCCGTCTGCGTCTTTCTTGTAAAGATAATCACCGGAGTTGTCTTTCCCCGGCCTCTTGGAGACAGCCATAAAAATTGGGTAGTCGGGTAGCGGTTCTCCCGTTTCTCCGCCCCATTTCTGCAAAAACAAAACAGATGTCTTTGTTCCGGTATGGGGCTTAAAGGTATTGCCATGGAGTCCGACCACTGCCAAAATCCGCGCTTTTTCGAATAGATATTCGCGAATGTATTCCATATTGGTGTTATTTAAGACGCCTTGGGGTAGCACAATGGCTATTCGTCCTCCGGGTCGTACCATATCCAAAGCCCGCTCAATAAATAAAATGTGCCTTTCGACTTTATTAACTAACTTTCCCTTCTTTTTTCCAAAATCATATTGGCGAAGTATCCCGGTGTCCTTGATTTCACCGGCGAAAGGGGGGTTAGTCAAAAGTAAATCAAAATTAAAATTGTGAAACGTTTTTCTATTTTCTTCGTTGTCCGATGAATTAACGCTTTCCAATAACCTTGTTTGGAGCTTGGCTCGTGCATCCAAAAGATTACCGCTTTCACCTTGCCACTCTCGGGGATCCAGCGAATTAAGTTTAAACATGTGTGACCTCCCGTCGCCGGCAATCAGCATCAAAGCCCGGGAAACTTTGGAGATTTCCTCGGCAAAGTCAATTCCCCAGAGATGTTCTTTTGAATACTCTTTAACCGACTCGTCAACCCGGCCTAAGTACTTTTCCTTTATCCAGTTCATCGTTTGGATAAGAAAACCGCCGGAACCGGCGGCCGGATCGATTATGTATTCACTACTCTTTGGGTTTAGCATTTTAACCGCCATGGCAATAACGTGACGGGGTGTGAAATATTGACCCTTCTTACCCTTGGCCACTTCCGGAATCAAATACTCAAAGGCTTCGTCCACGATGGATAAATCGGAACCAAACAAGCGCGCTTTCTCTAATTCCGCTACAACAATCGACAGGTGTTCAGGGGAAAGGTTAATATTTTCCTGCTCCAAAAACGTCCCCGGCCATTTTTTAATTGCTTGTTTAAAGAGATTGTTAATAACGGAGTAGGTTTTGGCTTGGTCTTTGTACTTGCGGAAAAATACTTCTTTGTCTGAACGATTCAGCCGGGCTTCATTTTCGTCGAAAAGTTTCGCGTAAACGAGCTTAAAGACCTCGGTAAAAACATCCACGCCGGCGTTAGCCAGAACAAGCTCCTCCATTTGTTCGATGATTTCTTTGAGATTGGCGCTTTTATCGGTATATTCAAAAAGAGTTTTTTTAGACTCTAAAAGATCGTCGATCGTTTTTCCGGCAGAGGGCAAGTCCGGCAGAGTATCATTGAATTCTTTGGGGTAGGGACGGTACAAAATAATTCTTTTTACCCCGTTGGACCAAAGGCCAATCTCCGCCCCTTCCGCCGAAAGGTAGCTTTTAAGCTGCTCAATGCCTCTACTCTCGGTTGGGCTTTTAACTTCAATAATAATGTAGGGAGTAATTTTGTCCGGTTTATAGACAACCACGTCCGCGGCCTTCGCGTGGATTTCTCGGCCAAAGTGGACGCTTTTTTCGGTGTCGATTCGGTCAAGCGGATACTGGTAGTAAGTGTTGAGTTTATGGATCCATAACTGGCGGACAATTTCTTCCGGTTTCCCGGTTTGTTTCCGGTCGTCAAAAACGAATTTTTGACCGCCCGATTTTAAATCTTTCACATAAAAACGGTGGGGCTCGTCTTCAGTTATGTGTAAAACTTCCGCGATTTCTACCTCGCTAAACTCCCTTAATCCGTAGACTGTATCACTATCTCCAAAAACTTTGTCTATGATTTCACTTGATTTGTTGGGCTTAATTGTTGGCATAAAACATCTAGCTAACCTGACTCCATCGGTTATTCTTAAATAAAGAAACAACCTTGCCGATTAGTTTCATTTCCTCGGTTATGGGAATTATTGGATAGTTCGGGTTCTCCGGTTTTAAGTAAACGTATGGTGGCGTGTCCGTGGAAACAAAACGTTTAATGGTGGTTTCTCCATTTATATCCGCCAAGACCACGTTCCCCGAAACAAATTCCTTGTCCGCTTTTACTAGAACCAAATCTTCATCTTCTATCCCCGCGTTAATCATGGAATCTCCATGAACTTTTAGAACAAAAACTTCGTCGTCGAGCTGTTCTAAGTCGTTAGAGACCTTCCGCCAGTTTCCGGATATTTCTATTGCTTCCGCTGGTTTACCTGCCGTTGTGGTTCCAAAAATCGGAACTAGAGATGGACGGGAAAGCTCTTTATACCCTAATGGTAAGACGGTAACACCTCTGGCGGTGGCTTCGTTCCTCTTTATTAATTTATGGTTCTCCAATTTGGACAGTAGATCAAGGATAGATTGATTTGAGGAAACATTGAGTTTATCTTTCATTTCTTCGAAAGTTGGGGGATAACCGGTAACATCAATAAAGTTGTATATCACCTCAAGAAGCTCTCTTTGTCTTTTTGTGACAGCCTTTTTCATACACTAGTATGTTACCCGACTGTTTAGTCAGTTGTCAATAGGTGATGTTCACGAAGAAGGGATGTGGCGATTAACATAAAGATAAAACCTAAACTAAAAAAAGCAGAAAGCTGGCGGCGGGTAAGGTTTTATAAGGTGCGAAGTCACGTTTACCGTGACGAAGATGTCTTAGATAATTCCAAGACGATTGTCCCACCGCCAACTTTCTGCCTTTCAATAATTAGTACCCTATCTTACCATTTTAACACAAATGTCCTATAATGTCAACTATAAGGGTATATTAGGAGTGGGGTTAAACTGTGATAAAATGGAAATTGAAAGGGGCGCGGTGGCGAAGTGGAAACGCTGGAGTCTGCAAAACTTCGATGCGAGGGTTCGATTCCCTCCCGCGCCTCCATCGGAAAAACTTACCTCTTAACTTTAAAAAACCTTTTCTGGTTTTTCGATGGCGACTCGGGGCCGGGGGAAGCTTGTTTCTTTATTTGATTAGTCACTGCCTCAGTCACTTCTTCAATTCCCTTGGCGACTTTTTCTCTGCCGGCGGTAAACGCTTTGCTGATCTCCCCAGTCACCGGTTCGGAAAATTCCGTAACCTCCTCAACCACCGAACCGACAGTTGCTTCAATTTTCTCTTTCAGCGGAGCGAGCTCTTCCTGCACCCGTTCAAAAACCGGGGCCACGGTTTCTTTAAGCTCGGTCACTAAGGGTTCTAAGTCTTCTTTGATTTGGCCATATGCGTCGTCAAACTGTTCTTTCACTTCACCGTACTTTTCTTTTAGTTCCTTACCCTTAATTTTAAGTCTTTTCCGAGTCCGCTCGCCGTTGTCCGGGGCGAACAAAACCCCGAGTACCGCTCCAAGCGACGCTCCTAAAATAATTCCGAAAAGAAACTTGCCGCCTTTCTTACAATTATTTTGGCACATCTTTATTCCTCCTCCTCACTGCCTTTTTTAACCATCTTCTTAATATTCTTTACGGCCTGAAAAATTTTTAGCCCTTCGGTAAACCCTTCCACTGCTCCGGAAAGGCCGACGATCGGGCGAGCAACAGCCGCGGACAATTCGCTGACGGTATCAAGAATCCGGTTGACTTTTAAAACCGAACCCCGGACCTCTTTTAAAACCAGAACGATGTAGACCCCGACAAAAAGGACATTAATAGTTAACAGAAGGAGAATTAATACGAGCAGTGTTTGGGTATCCATCTCGGGCAGTTTTCCTCTCAGAAGAAGTATCCCATGAGGAGTTCGGGGTGTCAATTAACCGATAAAAAAATTAGGGAAAGTTTTTATAGACGACTTGACCTTCCTCGCCCAAGGGTCCGAGATCCTTGCCGTTGACGACCGCCCTGACCGAACCGCCGTTGCCGGCCCGCACCCGGATTGAATTCCGGGAACGGAAGGTTTTCTCAAATCCGGAAAGCGCCAGCCCTTTGTAAAGAGTGGTTTCGCCTTCGGTTATATCCAGCCAGGAGGCCTGCGGACCGATCTTTAAAATTACTTCTGATCCGTAAATCTCAGGAGCCGCCGGAGAACTGGCCTCCTTCGTTAACGCGGTCTCGCTTTGCCCGGAGCCTGACGTGCCTTCTTCCACGATAATCGTCCGGGTGATTTTTCGCTCTTTCCCGAGTTTATTAACCGCCAGAAAATTGATGACATTAACTCCGGGCGAAAGACTAAGCGTTTCCGCAAACTGACCATTTTCCCCCAGGCTTATTTTTTGGCCGTTGATACTAAGAACTGCATCCCGGTCGGCCTTTCCGGAAACCCGCAAAGTTGACGAAGAAGTTTTAAGATCAGTAGCGAGGCCATCAAGATTTAAAAGCGGCGCTTCGGCAAAAGAGCGGTAGGCGAAAGCCAGATAGAGAAAAAAAGCCAAGACTAAAACCACCGTAAAGACGCCCACGACAATTCCGGGGGTAATCGAAAAGGGAGAAGATAAGGGGCTGATTTCCAGAGTCCTTTTTTTCCCTTTTTCCTCATCGTATTCCCGCCGCCAAAAGGCGAGAATCTGTTCGACGTTCAGCCCTAGGTACTCCGCATAATTTTTTAGAAAGCCTTTTAGGTGAACTGGGGAGGAAAAAATTTCGTAAGTTCCCTCTTCCAGTGCCTGCAAAAAACGAGGGTGGATTTTCAAATCTTGCTGCGCCTGTTCGAGAGTTAAACCTTTCTGCTCCCGGACTTTTTTTAAGATGGAGGCGACGGTCCGCATATTAGAAACCATAATTTATTTCCATTTAGGAAGGAAAATCTTCTTCAATCCCGTCCGGGGAAGTTGGAGGGGTGGCCTCCGGCTGTTGGGCGCTGCTCTTTCCTAGTACCTGCTCCGGATCGTGGATCAGGACATCGCGGGGCTTGGCGCCCTCCCCCGGACTGACAATCCCCCGCGCCTCGAGCTCATCTATCAACCTTGCCGCTCGGGCGTAACCGACCCGGAGTCGGCGCTGGAAAAGAGAAGCCGAAGCTTTCCCTTCCTGGCAAACCGTCCGGACGGCTTCGGCGAAAAGTTCGTCTTCGCCGCCGCCTTCATGGGTATTTTTTATCGGAGCGACATCAGTAATCTCCTCCTGGTATTGCGGGGTGAAGTTGCTTTGCTTTAGAAAATCGATTAATTTTTTCAACTCCCCCGGCGACACATAAACGCCCTGCAACCGTTTCGGCTTACTCGCTTCCGGCGGGACATAAAGCATATCCCCCCGGCCCAAAAGCTTTTCGGAACCGGCCTGGTCGATAATTACCCGGGAGTCGATTTGGCTGACGGTATTAAAAGCAATCCGGCAGGGAATATTCGCTTTAATAAGTCCGGTAATAACCCGGACATCCGGGCGCTGGGTCGACAAGATTAAATGAATCCCCGTCGCACGGGATAGTTGGGCCAGGCGGCAGATGGCTTTTTCCGCCTCGACCGGAGCCAGCGCCATCATATCCGCCAGCTCATCGACCATGATAATGACGTAGGGCAAAGCTTGGAAACCGGACAACTCATTATAACCGCCCAAATCGCGGACCTTGGCGCTTTGAAAGAGCCGGTACCGTCGGTCCATCTCCCCAATCGCCCACTTTAAAGCCGCCAGAACTTTCTCCGGATCGTTAATCACCGGAGTTAAAAGATGCGGGATCCCGTTGTACTCCGAAAGTTCCACCCGCTTGGTGTCGACAAGAATTAATTTGACCTCGGAGGGCGAGGCGCGGAAGAGAAGGCTGGATAAAAAAGCGTGCATCATCGTACTTTTACCGGAACCGGTAGCACCGGCAACAAGAGCGTGAGGCATCCGGCCGATATCTGCCACAAAAGCATCCCCGGCGACATCCTGACCTAAAGCGACCGTCAGTTTCGATTTTGAATTCTTCATCGGAGCGGAGGACAAAATACTTTTTAACGTGACTACGGAGGAAGATATATTCGGAACCTCAATCCCAATCAAGGACTTTCCCGGAATCGGAGCTTCAATCCTGACAGAGCCGGTGGGAGAAGCCAAAGCCAGCGCCAAATCATTCTGCAGGCTTTTTATCTGGATAATTTTTGTCCCTTGGGCCGATTCCAACGCGTACTGGGTTACCGCCGGACCTTTGTTTATCTCCACCACCTTCGCCCGGATCCCGAAAGAATCGAGCGCCTGTTCGATTAAAGCCGCGTTTTGGTTGGTATCACCCCGGTTGGCGTCAGCCCCAACGGCCTCGGAAAGAAGGGATAAGGGCGGGTATTCCCAAACCTCCGCCAGCTCGGGAATCTTCGGTCCGGTTTTTTTCTCTCTCGGAACAACCGGCACCGGCAGGAGGCTTTCTGCAGTTACCGGTTCCGCCGGCAAAGGCAGAATCTCGAGGGCATTTTCCTTTTTCCCTTCGGTTTTTTTCGGTTCCGGTTTTTCCGCCCGGGCCGGCTCCTCTTCCTCCCACGTTTCTTCAGTTTTTATTGCTACTCTTTTCGGCAGACGAAGACCTTGTTGGGGAAGGAAGCCTGAAACCAGAGTCGTAACCCGGAGGGCTATATTCGAAAAAAAGAGAAATATTTTGTCCAGTGGAGTATTAAAAGTCACCACCCAGGAAAAGGCCAGACCGGCAATGGCAATAAAAAAAGCGCCAAGACTGGAAAAGTACCGGCGGAGAGAACTAGAAAGCATAAACCCAAAGTAGCCGCCGCCCTGACCCAAAGCTGCGGCCTCCTTAGCCCGCTCCAAAGGGATAAAAAGATGCGCCAGACTGACAAAGGAAAGGGTAAAAATCAGCAGACCCAAAAGATGGTTGAGGCGGAGACCCGGCAAACGGAAAGATCTCATCAGCAGAAGTCCGGAAAGACCTAAAAGGGGCGGGACGAGAAAAATTCCCAAACCGAAAAAGGAATTTAGGGCGTCCTGGAGACGGTTATTAAATTCCGCGGCCTGCGCAAAAAAAGAAATTAAGGTTAATACGGAAAGCAAAAGCAGCGTAATCGACGTTAAAGAAAGAATACTTTCCGGAGAAATTTTCAGCTTAAAATGACGGTAACCACGGCGGCGACGGGCAACCATAACACGGGTATTATCACATACTCAGACAGAGGAGGCAAAAGTTAAATATCTAGAATAACCGGAAGGACTAAAGGGTGGCGGAGGGTTTGGCGGGAAACAAATTTCATCAATTCTTTCCGCAGACAGCGGATAGCTTCCGTCCGGTTGCTCCTGACTAACGGTTCGTTCTCCGCAAAAAAACGCTTAACTTCTGTTTCCACTTTCGCGAAAAGAGCCTCCCCGCGGTCTTCCTGGGTAAAACCACGGCTTAAGGCTTCGACTTTAACCGGAGTGAACCCGTCTTTGAGAACCACCGAAACGACCAACACGCCGTCATTAGCTAAGAGCTGACGGTCCCGCATAATTTTTCCGCCCAAGTCCTCAACCCCGGAGCTGTCAACGTAGACGCCGGTTAACGGAATTTTTTCTCCCCGCAAGGCTTTCTGCCCGGACGTAAAGCGCAAAAATTGACCCGCCTCCATCTTAAAAACATCTTCGGGATGGACCCCTAACGGCTCAACCATCTTCGTGTACGCCTGAGCATGGCGTAAGGTGCCCCCGATCGGAATAAAGTAGCGGGGGGAAAGCAACGAGGCCAGCATTAATAAGTCGCCGCGGGAACCGTGACCGGAAGTATGCAAATTTTCCTGGGTGTCGTAGTAATAAACATCCGCCCCCAATCCGGTTAACCGGTCAACTAGACTATCAACGTGCTCTTTGGCGCCGGGAGGGGCCGGGTCGCCGGAAAAAACCACCGAGGCTCCGGGAAGGATGGAAACGAAGCGGTAATCACGGCGGGCTAACTTTGCTAAAACCGAGTTAGGCTGGCCGTAGCAGCCGGTCACGATATAAAGAATCTGGGATTGCGGAAAATCCATTGCTTGTTCCGCCTTGATCCAGGTTTTCTTCACCAAATGCAGATAACCGAGGCGTCCGGCCACCAGCGTATTCCGCTCAATCGAGCGGCCGAGGAAGCAAACCCGACGGCCAAGTTTTTCGGCGACGTTGATCGCCTGCTGCATCCGAGAAATATTGGAAGAGATGGTCGTTAAAAATATCTGCCGTTTGGCTTGGGAAAATATATTGAAAAATTCGCCGCCGATTTCCATCTCGGAACGGGTGTAGCCGTCGGTCGAGGCTCCGAGCGAGTCCGTAAAAAGGGCTAGGGGGCGGCCGTCGGCCAGGGTTAACATCCGGGCCACATCAAACGGCTTATCCATCACCGGGGTCCAGTCGAATTTAAAATCGGCGACGTGGAAAATTTTTCCCACCGGCGTTTCGATGCACAGCGCCGTCGAATCCGGCACAGAATGATTAATCCGGAAGGGACTAATCTTAAAAGGCCCTAGGGTTACGGAGTCTTTTTCAGGATCGAGCACCCGGATATCGCGGTCGTGCAAATTAAAATCCTCCAATTTAGCTTTAATAAATCCGGCAACGAGTTTTGAAGCATAGACGGGAACGTGTAAATCTTCGAGAAAATAAGGCAGGGCGCCGAAGTGGTCTTCGTGGCCGTGAGTTATTACAACTCCTAAAACATTATTGCGCCGCTCAAACAGATAGGAGAAATCGGGGAGGACAATTTCGACGCCGGGCATATCCGAATCAGGAAAATCGATCCCACAATCAACGACGAGAATCTGCCCGTTGTATTCGTACAGGTGCATATTTTTATTTACGTCGCCCGCCCCGCCCAAAGAGAGGTAACGTAGCTCATTCGCCGGATAAGTTTTGTGTTTCTTTTCTTTAAATTGCATAACTATAACCCGCATCTATCATATCAAACTCATCTGATTCTCGTCGTCTTTTTTCTTCCCTACGACTTTCATCTCACTCTTATCCATCTTCAAAATCGCAGGGATTCGGCGGAACTCGGCCTTAAGCTGGAGCAGAACCTTTTCCGACCGAAGCGCGGCCGCCGGGTGATAAAGCGGATAAATTATTTTTCCGGACACATAAAACGGTTTGCCGTGGTCGCGGGAAATTTTGCCGTCAGGCAGAAAATGTTCGAGAGCATAACGGCCGAGGGGGATAATCATCTTCGGGCCGATGGCCTTCAGCTGCTCGATTAAAAAAGCTTTACAGGTCCGGACTTCATCCACCATCGGATTGCGGTTTTCCGGAGGCCGGCATTTAACTACGTTGCTGATCCAAACTTTTTCCCGCCGGGTTCCGATCGAACGCAGCAGCATCTCCAAAAGATCCCCCGCCCGGCCGACGAAGGGTTTGCCTTGCTGATCTTCGTTGTAGCCCGGACCCTCACCAACAAAACAAATCTGGGCGTTCGAGTCGCCGACGCCCGGAACAGCGTAGTGTCGGGTCCGGTAAAGGCGGCAAAGTTTGCAGCGAATTATTTGGCGGGCAAGCTGTTCCAGCAGTTTCTCTTTATGCATTTGGAAAAAGTTTCTTCAGCGATTCAACAAGGAGGATAGCACAGATGAAAAAAGTTAAAAAGGCAGAAAAGTGGAAAAGGTAACTTCTACAGCCTATGCAGTATCCGGTCACACTCCCCAACACCAACCTCTTGACCGTGCTCGGTCAATAAAGCTTGTTCCGTAAGACACTCTAATACGGGATAGTAGAAGTGAACGTCCGGTTCCCATTCTTTGTTAGTTAAGACCAAGTCGTAGAGATTGATTAAGGCGGTGTACTCTTGGGGAAAGAGGTGGTTGACCTTAACCGGCGAGGCTCCGTCCAATTTCCAAACATCCTTCCAGCGGAGAAGATCCCGCTCCATTTTACCGTTACCGGAAAGGGAGTACTCATGAACGATCTCCTCTTTTATATCACCGTCTAAATCCCGGATTTCGATTTTATTGCTGTTCTCGATCAGCTTTAGGATCAGCTTGAACCGCCCCTTCCCGTACGAGTAAAGATAAAAAGGATGAACCCCGGCGGTCCCGGTATTGGCGTACTGGACCAAGAAATAACTATCCCCACCGGTGCTGCTACCGCCGAGGTTGTCAAACCGAAACCAGTCAAGGTATTCTCCGGGCACGGGAAAGTAGTTGTCTCTTAGATAAGGCTTACCCTCGGGCAACCATTCGATAAAATTATTTTGATAGTCGATCAGGGCTAGTCCGGACAGGTTGGCAATAAGATTATAGACGGAGGCGACTTGCCGGTTCTCACCGAGATTGCTAGTCATTTCGATACTTAACGATTTGGCCGGATAATTTCGCAGCAAAAGGTAGCGGCGCGTATCTTCAATTCCTAAAACCTTTCGCTGTGAACGTTCTTTAAGCGCCCAGACAGTTACCGCTAACACCAACAGGGCCAGGCTTAAATAAATTATTTTCCTTCTGCCCATACCGTCTCTCCTTGACTGTCAGTTCCTTCCAGATGAACCTTCCAGGTATCAAGAGTGTAGTTTTCAGCTTGGGCGGAAGCGTTGTAATAATAGACAGCCTCACGCCAAGACAGCCACCAGCGCCGGTAAGGAGGGTTGAGCGACTCGGTTTCCGGCCCGCTGAATTGTTGAGCCTTGTGGTAGAGCCAACGGACACCCCAAAAAATACTTTCCTGCGGTGTGGTCACTTTAATCGGTAGTCGTTCCGGCGGGTAGCTATAGCTGAGATGTTTATAGACAGCTTCATTAATGAACTCGTTGGCGGCGTTTTTAAATTTCTCTTCCGGTTTCATGTGTTGGGGGGTCTTATTTCTCTCATCCCAAACCTGCATGACGTCCGGAAAAGACGGATAGCCGGTGGAGGACTTGCCGTAACCCATCCGACTCTCAATGTAGATCATGGCTTTGACCAGATCGGGATTGAGCGGATCGGGTGGCGGAAAATTTTGAGTGAGGAAGAAATTATTCCAAAAGCGAGTTGCCTGCTCAATCGCCGTATCATACTTGTTATAGCGGTTATCCTTATACTCTCTTATCTTACCCGCCGTTTCGGAAAGATCCAGTTCGACGTAGTCAACGTAGGGCATTCGGTCGGCGTAGATTTCAACGTAATGCAAACCTTGAGGTAAGTTCGTTCTAAAGCTGGCAGTTGTCTGTTTATTCAACAGCAGAGAACCGGCAAAGTACCAGAAACGGTAAAACCACTCCCGCGGTAACGATTCTTTAGGCTTCTCTTTTAGTTCCCTAAAGTTGGTTTTGACCTCGCCGTCAACCACGATTTTAAGGTCATCGCTATCCCTGTATCTTTTCTTGACGATCGCATTAACAGTTAAGGCCGCGAGCGGTATGTTATCAAGGATAAAGGCTAGCCACGGACGGCGGTCCCCATCCTCCGCCGAGCTTTTGACCCCTATTGACGCAGCTGGTCCTGGCTCCAAGGTGTAGACTTCCAAGCTTTCAAACGTGGCCGTACCGGGAGGGTTTTCCGCGGAAAGAGTTACCTGATGATCTCCGTCTTTGAGGAAAGTCAGAAAATAGGTGGTCTGGGAGAGGTTGTAGGACTTACCGCCGGAAATCGCGGCCGGCGAGTCAACGAAACGGCTGGGATTTCCCAACTTGGGATAAATCTTAGCGTCGATCTGGATGGTTAAATCTTCATCATCGGTGGCGTTCGGTCCCAGCTGTTTTTCGCCCTTGGCTCGAGCCGTGAGTTTAAGGAGGTATAAAGAGGAAGAACTAGAGAACGTAATCTTTTCGTTTCCCTTAATTGTTCTTTTATTCTTATCCGCAAAGATGAGTTCCATTTCGCCTTACTTTCGGTACCTGATTCTAGATTAAGGTACGTAGCTGAAGGTTGTCAAGATAAACTTTTAAGTGAAGCCGCACTGATTAGAAAACTCGGGTTCCTGGCCCGGGGCAGTCAGCAAGTCTGGTAGCGGACCACCTGTTTGGCAATCTGCTCGAGGAGTTTTTCTTTTTGCATTTGGAAAAAGTTTAATCAGCGATTCAAGAAGGAGAATAGCACAGCGGTAGGAAGTTAAAAAGAAGAATTAATAACCTAGTTTACTAAGGGCTAGGTGATACCAGGGTTTAGCTACCTCTTCGGCGTTTGGCGAGGTAATTCGGTTGTACATCCAATCAAATTTTTCTTTTACCTTTTCTTTACCTCTCACCGCGACCTGCTCCGTTACGAAGTGATCGACTTGGGTTTCTAAGAAGCTGACGCTGTCTGCATCTTTAAGAAGATTTTGATCGGGGTTACCACCAATCTCGTGTTTAGAAATGAGCATCGCGACTCTGGCAATTAACTCTACCGGAGCCTCAATTCCGATAAGAAAATCTGACATGATTTTCGCGCCTGTCTCTTGGTGATAAATAAGATGCCCTTTATCCTGGAAGCCTTTTTCTGACTTGTCAATTTTGTTGTAAGTCGAATCACGATAGGCCCTCTCAATATCGTGGGCATACGCCGCGATTAAAAGAGCTTCGTCCGCCTCGGGCTTAAGCTGTTTAAGCCAATAAACGGTGCGGTCAAAATGCCGCAGACCTTGCGCCTTTCCGGCTTTCTGGTGTACCTCATCAACAAAATTCCTGACTAACGGAAAATAAATCTCAACCACAACATGATTATACAATATAAATAGGTCGGAATAACGGTTAGGCACTTTATCAAATGGTTAAACCGGATTACAATTTAACTTGATGAGCAAAGGCCACCATAAAAGCAAACTGCAGATAGCAATAGATCGGGCTTGGAAATTTTACGAAGAATGGCGGGGACACGAACCAGTAACACCGGCTTTCGGAGAAAAAGTCTACGCCTCACGACTCGGCTGGGACCATATCCTTAATCCCTCGCACCGAAGGAGTAAGGCAGATAAGATTCGTCGGCTTGATGCCTTGCCTCTTGCTAAGAAACTTCTCACCGTGGCAACAACTTACCAGGAGTATCGGTACGCCGATGGATTTCACTACTACGCCTTACAAGCTGAACTGGGTGGGAAGAGGATAAAGGTTATCGTAAGTTCAAAAAAGAAAAGTGGAAGGAAATACTTCCTTTCGGTGATTATCTTAAGGTAGAGTGTCTTTCACTTTGGCGACGTGCCGTTATGAGGTCAGGGTCAAGCCCTTCACCCTACCAATGACATTCTATACTGCAACCCAGGAAGTGTCAAACAAAATCACCAACTCGGCAGAAAGTCCTTAATATTTGTGTCGTTCAGTATGAATTTTGACTCCGTCCCAGCGGATTCGACTATTTTCCGCGCGGCCTTCCGGCAGATGCCGTGAATTGTCCGGTCCAGCGTTCTGATCCCGGCGTCGTACCCCAGGGGGCGAATGATTTTCGGCCAAAGATCATCCGCAATCGTAATTTGCTCCTTGTCTAAACCCGATTCCCTTAGGCCCTTCGGCAGCAAGTAGTCGCGGCCGATAACCTTCTTCTCTTCATCGGTATAGGCCGGCATTTCGATAATTTCCAGCCGGTCAATGACCGCGGTGGAAATTCCACCGGTGTTGTTCCCGCTGCAGATAAACAGAGCTCCCGAAAGATCGAAAGGATAACCGAGAAAATAATCGGTAAAAGCGTTATTTTGTTCGGGGTCCAGTAGTTCCAACAGAACACCCATAATTGATGCTCTGCCGGCCTCTGCCACCCGGTCAATTTCATCTAAAAGAATTACCGGATTCCGAACGCCGACCCGGGCGAGGTTGCGGATAATAAGACCCGGCTCCGCTCCCGGCAGGTAACGGGGTAGGCCGCGGAGCTGCGTTACCTCCCCCATCCCTCCCATCGCAATCCGGATAAACGGCCGGGCAAGCGCTTCCGCAATTGAGGAAGCCACTGAAGTTTTTCCGATGCCGGGCAAACCGACAAAGCACAGAACCGTCGCCCCGATTTTTTTCTTTCCTCGGTTAAGATTGAGCACGGCGATGTACTCCAGCAGCCGATCTTTAATTTTTGGCATGCCGTAATGGTTCTTATCCAAAACAGCCCGGGCGTTGCTCAGATCGAGATTATCCGGCGACTCTGCCACCCACGGCAGACTGACCACCCACTCGAGATAATGCGAAACGCTTTCGTACTCCAACCCGTAGCCGCTCGCTTCCGTCATCCGGGAGAGCCGTTCCAACATCCCTTCTAAATGCAAACGCAAATCTGGAGGAATGCCGTTAACGGCAATCTTCGCTTGTAATTTTAAAATTTCCGTTTTATTTGATTTATTTTCCATCTATAGTTCCCTGTAACAACGTTCCGCTACTTACCGGCGTAACTACGAGCGCTTGGCCCCGAATTTTTCCGGAGAGCTTCCCGCCAATATCCGGACCAAAAACAGTTGTCAGCAACTGACCAAGATTATCATGACTGGCGGCAAAAAAGAAAAACTGCCCCTGGTGGGGTAATCGCCGCCACGCCTCGGAGAACGGGGTGGTCAGGGACAGGTTGAGATGTTTCTTCGCCTGAGTTTGAACCGTTAACTGCGCCAACTCGGGGGAATCAGTGACCAGCAGGTATTCTCCGATGATTAAGGGCGAGAAACCCTGCGTTTCAAGGCTATTCTTTACCTCATCCACCTTTTGCTCCACAAAACTTTTCGCTTTTATTTTTCCCAGGAAAGCGGAGCTACTCCCGGATTTGAAAAAAGCGAAATCCGGCTCGAGGTATGTCTGGGCTTCCGCCAAAGTCAGGCCGGTAATCTTTTGGAATTTTAGGCTCTGTCCTTCCGGAATAATCTTCGAAACAAAGTCAGCGAAACTCCGGCCAAAGACGGCCGAATCGGCCGTATCCGGGACGAGCTCGGCGAGGGATAATTTAGCCCAGGGCAGATCAGGAGCGGCAAAATGAAAATTTTGCAACAATACGGCATTTTCCGGCCGTCCGGACGGAAGTTTAGAAGCACGGAATGAGCCCGACCGAAACCAGTAGAAACCAGTCCCGGCGATTGAAAAGACTAAAATCAGCAGGAGAAAAAAGAAAAGCCGCCCTCTTAAACTAAAAACGGAAGTGACGGAAACTACGAGTGGTGGTGTTTTAACGGGAAAACTGTTGTCCGGAGTTTGCTCTAAGGCCAAACCACAGTGGTAACAAAAACAGGCGGTTGGAGACTCAATCGTACTTCCGCAGTGGGCGCAGATGCGGTATCGCAGCATAATGTGGAATAGAGCTTGAAATCAAAAGTCAACTAACGCCGGCGGTCGCTTCCGGGAGACCGGTAGGGCTGGTATTCTCTTTTTTTAAAAAACGGGGTTCGGTAACCGGAAGTAGAGCTTCCTGAACGCTGTCCACTTTCATGACCTCCGGCAAATTCTTCTCCGGCCGGACGCGGCTCAAGAGCTTTCTTCGAGAGATTAACACGGCCCTGCTCGTCAATCCCGACCACTTTCACCTTAACCGGATCACCAACCTTAAGATAGTCCTCCACCCGCTCAACCCGGTGGTAAGCGATCTCACTGATGTGAATTAAACCTTCCTTGCCGGGGAATATCTCGGCAAAAGCACCGAAGTCCATCAGACGGGTAACCCGGCCGTCGTAAACCTCACCAACCTTAGCCTCTTTGACAATCCCTTCAATCATCGCGCGGGCGCGGGCTGAAACCGCGTCCTCTTTTGCGGAAATGTAAACTGAGCCATCATCTTCGATATCAATTTCAGCCCCAGTCTCTTCAATAATTCGCTTGATGATCCGCCCGCCGGGACCGATAACTTCACCGATTTTCTTCGGATCAATTTTAATCACCGTGATCCGCGGGGCGTACTGCGAAAGGGTTTCGCGTGGCTTGCCGAGGATCTCCGCCATAATGTCCAAAACCTTTAACCGGGCCTGTTTTGACCGTTCGATAATATCCGCGAGCACGGGAATGGGCAGGCCGTGGTGAAGTTTAGTGTCCATCTGCAAAGCCGTCCAGCCCTCCCGGGTCCCGGTCAGTTTAAAATCGAGAAAACCGTCAAAATCTTCGACCCCGGCGATATCCGTTAAAATAATGTATTTGCTTTCGGCCGGGTCGGTGACTAAACCGATGGCAATACCGGCAACCGCCGACTTAACCGGAACACCAGCGTCCATTAGGGCTAAACTGGAACCGCAAGTGGAAGCCATTGAGGTTGAACCGTTTTGGGAAAGGATTTCACTGACCACCCGAATGACGTAAGGAAACTCATCTTTTCCGGGAACCACCGGACGCAGTGCTTTTTCCGCCAGCATTCCGTGACCGAGTTCCCGCCGTCCCGGACCCCGGAGCGGATTGGTCTCGCCGGTCGAATACGGCGGGGCGTTGTAATGATGCATATAGCGTTTCGTCTCCTCGCCCGTCATCGTCTGAATTAATTGTTCGAGGGAGCTGGAGCCTAAAGTAGCAATTGTGAGCGCTTGAGTCAGACCCCGGGTAAAAATAGCGCTGCCGTGGGTCCTAGGTAGAACACCGACCCGACCGCTGATCGGCCGGATTTCATCCAATTTCCTTCCATCCGGACGGCGGCCGTCATTGAGAATAAGGGAACGGACCAATTCTTTTTCGATCAGATCCAGAGATTCATCCATGTTCACTTTGGTGTACTTTCCCTGAAACTGTGCGTAGGTTTCGTCCTTCAGCCGCTTTTTGTAGTCAACATAGTCCAATTTATCCAAGGGGGTGGAAAGCATTTCCTTCACCCGCGTTCCGGCAAAGCTTTGGACCTCTGCGACCATATCCGCGTCGAGCTTATCGGAAACATAAACTTTTTTCTCCACCCCGACCGCGGCTGAAAAATCCCGGATAAAATCAAGCAACGGTTTGACTTGCTCCTGTCCGAACTTAAACGCCGCCAACAGTTTTTCCTCGGGAACCATTTTTGCTTCGCCCTCGGTTGCCACAACCCGGTCGCCTAAATAAGAAACAACTAAATCCAGATCAAAAGCGTTGGCCTCGGACGCGCGGGTGGAAGGCCGCAGATTAGGATTGAGGACAAATTCACCATCCTTAAGAACAACCCGAACCGTGCCTAGTGGCCCGTTCCAGGGAACGTCGGAAGCAGACAGCGCCGCCGAAGCGGCTACAAGCGCGAGAACTTCCGGGTCGCCTTCCGGATCGACGGAAAGCGCGGTTACAATAACCTGAACCTCTTCTTTATAATCTTTGGGAAATAAGGGACGGATCGCGTGATCGATTAAACGGGCGGATACGGTTGCCTCATCAGTCGGCTTTGTCTCCCGCTTAATAAAGCGGGAACTTTTAATAAAACCGCCAGCATAAAGCTTCTCTTCAAAATCAACCCGCAACGGGAAGTAATCGACCTCATTTTTAAGTTCGTTAGCAACGACAGTGGCCAGGATAACAGTTTCACCGTAAGTCGCTAAAACCGCCCGGTTGGCCTGAAAAGCAATCTCGCCCGTCTCAAGACTTAAAGGGCGGCCGGCAAATTCAATTTGTTTTTTTACAATTTTAACCATAAATTAACAGACCCGGATCTTATGGGGAAGGTAACAGGTTACTATATCAGGCCCGCTCTTATTTTTCAAGGCCGATTTTTTCCAGCAGCTTTTGGTAGCGCTGAAGATTCTTTTTGCTTAAGTAGTGGAGTAGGCGGCGACGTTCATTGATCATGCCGGTCAGTCCCCGGCGGGAGTGGTCGTCTTTCTTATGCTCCTTTAAATGACCGGCCAAGCGGTTAATACGCTCCGTCAGCAGGGCGACCTGAACTTCCGGAGAACCGGTATCCCCGTCGTGTAATTCCGCTTTCTTAATAATATTTTTTTTCGTTTCCGTCGCAAGTGACATAGGACTTTACTATTATACCTAAATGAAGGGCTTAGTGCAATTTTATAACCCGTCAGGCCGACGGCTTACTGACTTCAAGGATGTCATCGACCTTAGTCTCAGTGCGTCCGCGCAAAAGAATTCCACACTCCACGCCATTGCCGACGGCGGAAACTTTATCCTCTTTAATTTGCAGATTCTTTACCCTTGAGCTAAATACCTCGATGCCGTCGCGGAGAACGCGGACCGGATCATTAACCTTTATCCGGCCGGAAATCATCTTTGCCCCCAAAACCCGGTCTCCCGACGGCAAGGGAAATATTTTCAAAATCTGGGCCCGGCCGATTCCGGTATTTTCATCGACCTCAGCCATTTTTATCATCGCTTTCTCGATCGCCTGCGTTAACTCGTAAATTATTTCGAAACGGTATATCTCCACCTGACTTTGGCGGGCGAAGTCCGTAACTGCCGCGGGGATTTTTACGGCAAAGGCAAGAATTAAAGCGCCCGATGAGTGGGCCAGCATTACATCGGAAGTTGTCACGTCTCCGGTGTCCAGAAATAATAGGCTCAGGCGTTTCCCGGCTTCCGGCAGCTGCAATAGGCTTTCCCGGATCGCTTCCAAAACCCCTTCGGAATCAGCTCGGACAATTAAACTTAAGACCCTGGAGCCCTCAGTCGGAAGAACAATATTTGATTCCGGCTTTGCAGTCGCCGGCGCGGAAGAAAACTCCCCGACCTGGATGGGCTGACCGGCCCCGGGAACATTATTAAAACCTAGTATCTCCACCGGAATTGAAGGGTTGGCGGTCAATAC
Source organism: Patescibacteria group bacterium (assembly GCA_038063895.1). Lineage (GTDB taxonomy): Bacteria > Patescibacteriota > WWE3 > JAMCXX01 > JBBTUG01 > JBBTUG01. Next base: position 143,212 of record JBBTUG010000012.1, read on the forward strand.
TCGCTTCCCGTCCGCGTTCGTTAAGGCTTTCACTTTGCCGGCAGCGGAACCCGCAACCACTGTCTGCCCGACCCGTAAGACTCCCTGTTTCCCGATGACCAGAGCCACCGGCCCCTTTTTCGGATCGAGGCGGGATTCAATAACGATGCCGGAATATGGAGAGATCAGATCCTGTTTCAATTCCAACATGTCTGCCGTTAAGTTAATCATTTCCAGCAGAGGACCGATTCCGGCGCCACTTACTCCGGAAACTTCCAGACAGACAACGTCCCCGCCCAACCCCTCCAGGAGAACGCCTTCCTTCAACAAGTCTTCTTTCACTCTCCGAACGTCAGCCTCCGGCAAATCAGTTTTCGTTAAGACAACTATTAGCGGGAGTTGGGCTGCCCTGATCAATCCCAAGGCTTCAAGGGTCTGCGGTTTAACCCCTTCCGTAGCCGAAACAATCAGTAAAGCCAGATCAGCCGCCTGGCCGCCGCGCGAACGCATCGTGACGAAGGCCGCATGTCCCGGGGTATCAATGAAAGTTATCTGATGATTCTGGTAAGTAATCGTTGAGGCCGTTAAACGCTGGCTGATACCGCCGACCTCTTTGGCGGCCACGCTGGTCGACCGGATTTTATCCAGCAAGGTGGTTTTGCCGTGATCGACGTGGCCCATGACCGCCACGACCGGGGGCCGGAAATTTGGAGCTAGCGCAGTGGAAGAACTTCCGGAGTTACCTGAAACTGGGTTTGAGGAAGACGGTAATGGTTGCGAAGATTTTGTCATAAGCCAAGTAACCTCGAATCATCGTTACTTCTCCGTTGAATTTAAGGGCGCCACTGGATCAGACGCAATAATTTTTCCGATTTCCTCTAAACCTTTCCCGCCTATGCCTTTAATTTCCTTAATTTCCGGAAGGTTTTTCGCTTTTAGCTCGCTGAGGGAGGTAATCCCCGCTTTGGCCAGAACTCCGAGAAGACGTTTGCCTAAACCCAATGGCTCAAGGGTACTTCTGGCTACTAAAGCACCGGCTGCAGGAGCAGACCCGGCACCGTCTTTATCAGTTTTTTCAGGAACTGCCTGATATTCACCAATATCTATCTTCCAGCCGGACAATCGGGCCGCCAAACGGACATTCTGCCCCTCTTTTCCGATTGCTAAGGAGAGCTGATCCGCACCGACCTTAACTCGGGCTTCTTTTTTCTTCTTATTCAGCGACACTTCACGGATCTTGGCCGGAGAAAGAGCCGCAGCGATAAACTTTTCCGGATCCTCGTCGAAGGGAATAATGTCTATTTTCTCGCCGTTAAGTTCCCCGATTACCGTCTGAACCCTGACCCCCTTTTGACCGACGCAGGAACCGACCGGATCAACCCGGGGATCTTCGGATGAGACGGCGATTTTTGTGCGGGAACCGGCTTCCCGGGCAACGGCTTTAATCGTCACTACGCCGGAATCAAGTTCCGGAACTTCGGCCATAAAAAGCTGTTCGATAAACCGCGGGTCTGAGCGGGAAACAATCACTTCCGGGCCTCTGGCGCCTTCTCCGTCACGGATTTCCTTCAGCAGAATTTTTAGTCGTTGATTAATTTGATAATTCTCGCCGGGGATTTGTTCCCCCGGGGGCATCACCCCTTGGCAACGACCAAGGTCAAGAATCGCGTTTCCTTTTTCTAAACGAAAGATGTGGGCGCTCATTAACGAACCCATCTTTTTACGGAAATCGGAGAAAATCGCTTCCTTTTCCGCTTCCCGGAGTTTTTGCAGTAAAACCTGCTTGGCGGTTTGGGAAGCAATGCGCCCGAAGAAGGGCGGGGTCACATCCTTTTCCCCCTCAAAAATCTTCGCTTCGCCGGTTTCCTGATTTATCTCCGCGCGGACCTCTTCCTCCGCTCCCGGATTAAAGTCTTTCCGGTAAGCGGAGACCAAAGCGAGGGTAATTGTATCCAAAACCGACTGCGGAGAAATTCCTTTCTCCGCGCATACCTGATTTAGAGCTGCTGAAAATTCGCTTGTAATCGCCATTGTTTATTCCGACAAAATTAAAGGCGGAACGACTTTCCTCCGCCCACCTACTCTTAAGCCATTTTTAGCTTATCACTAAAGGAAGGGAACGTCAATAAAGGCCGTTCGATGGTCAAAAGTCAATATTGTTGAATCGGGAATTAATGGGTCCGGTTGAAGTTGATGATGGTTTTCAAAAAGTGTTATGGAATTTAACTGCCCATCC